>JAPLNJ010000784.1 GCA_026692885.1 Planctomycetota bacterium
CCGCCGCAGGCGGCGGTGAATGCGGCGAAGGGGAATAGATGTGGGAGGGGGCCGCTGTTAGTGACCAAACCCTTTTTCTACTGGGGCAAGCCCAGTGGGGAAAGTGGCGGAATGACAACGACTTATGCTTAACCTCGTACCATTCCGGCTTGCCCGCGTGGAGCGGTGTTTCCCAAGGTTTTTCCAGGAAACATCGCCCCACGGAGGCAAGCTCCGTGGTGGCGTGGAGACATCGTTGGTTGGCATTTCTGGTAGTAAACATTGCTCGACGGGGACAAGCCCTGCCGTGGCGGGAAATCGCTCCTGCCGTCCTTAACCTCGTGCCATTCGGGGCAGGCCCGCTCGCGATAACTTTTTATGACGGGGGGGAGAGTAAGACATGCACGACACGATCCGACGAAGGAGTTTTCTGCAGGGGGTCTCCGGACTGCTGGCGGCTACCGCCTTGCCGGGCATTCCACGAATCGCCGCGGCCGCTACCGAGGGCCAGCCGAGCACGCCTGCGGTGAAACGGGCGTCTCGCTTTGGCGACGGCAGAGACTGGTTCTTCGAAAAGCGTTTCGGCATGTTTGTCCATTGGGGCCTCTACGCGATTCCCGCCTGGCACGAGCAGCACCAATGGCGAGGCCGCGTGCCACGGGAGGAATACGTCAAGCTGGCCCGGCAATGGAACCCAGTGAAGTACGATCCCCACGCCTGGCTGGACTTGGCGGAACAGGCCGGCATGAAGTACCTCTGTCTCACGACTAAGCATCACGACGGCTTCTGTCTGTGGGACACCCAGTTGACCGACTACAACACAATGCACACGCCTTACGGCAAGGACGTGGTGAAGATGTTGGCCGAGGCCTGCCAGCGCCGCGGCTTTCCCTTGTGCCTGTACTACTCGATCGCCGACTGGCATCAGCCGAACTATCCCAACCAGGGCCGGCACCACGAATTGCCTCCCCAACCCGGCGATCAGCCGGACCTGCTGAAGTACCTGGAGTTCCTGAAAGCTCAGGTCCGCGAACTGTGCACGAATTACGGCGAGCTCCACGGCTTCTGGTGGGACATGAACGTGGATAAGCACGTGGACCGCTCGATCAACCAGATGATTCGTCAGTTGCAGCCCAAGGCGGTGATCAACAATCGCGGCTTTGACGATGGCGATTTCGGCACGCCGGAACGCGACTACGAAAAAAGCGGCGAGGAGGCCCTGGGCTTCGACCGTCCCACCGAGGCCTGCCAAGCCGTTGGCACGGAAAGCTGGGGCTATCGGAAGGACGAGGACTACTATACCGATCGCCACCTGTTCCGCAGCATCGACAGGTATCTGGCGCGCGACGCCAACTACTTGCTGAACGTTGGCCCGACGGGCGAGGGCTTGATCCCGCCGGAATCGGTCGCGATTCTGCAGCGAATCGGCAAGTGGTATCATCAAGTCCAAGAATCGTTCGCGGGCGTCGTACCTGCGTCGCACCTGACCAGCAACCGCAACGTGCTGTTGACGCGGCGGGACAATACGCTGTACGTGCATTTGCACAAGGATCCCACGTCCGCAGCGGTGAAACTCAAGCCGATCAACTTCGCACCGCGGCAGGCCACACTGCTGAACACGGGACGGCCGGTAGAATTCGCCGTGGACTTGGTCCCCAGCGAGCACGTGGAACATAAGCCGTACCTGCGTCTGCGCAAGTTGCCGGTGAACGAACTGGCGAACACCGTGCTGGTGGTGAAACTGGAATTCGATCGCCTACCGGAGACCCTGCTACCGGATACGTCGCCGGACAAGAACGACCTGCTGCGACGATAGCGGCCACGTCGGCGTCTTGCTTCGCGGAGGGATCAAGAAATCACGGGGGGTCAGGGATGACCAAGAGGCTCTAGGGTTTACCCCTGTGGGCGTTGATCATAACGTTGCGCACACTAGCCCGACGCGCCAGCGAGGGTGCCCCAGACTTCGCCCCGGTGTTTCGCCTGAGATGTGGTTTCTAGCCGAAACCTACGGCAATTCACAGACCTTCACGTCGAGTGGGCCTCAACCACCCTCGCTTGCGCGTCGGGCTAGTGTGGACGGCTGCTAGCGTCTTGCGCCACCCTACGATCAAGGCCCTATCGACAGGCCTTGATCGGAACGTTGCTCATCGTAACCCGACGCGTCAGCGAGGAAGAGCAGCGTTTTCCTCGCTGACGCGTCGGGTTACGATGATCCGCTGCTAGCGTTTCTTGCAACGTTACGATCAAGGCCCTATCGACCAGATAGCAGCCTACCCAGTTGCCGGAATCGGCAAAATAGTTGCAGCCCGCATTTTTTGCAGACGAAATTATTCGTAGCCCAGACTTCTTCTCGTCCCGCTCTCATCCTGCCAGGGGCACCTGGCGGCAACACCACCTGTGCGATCATCG
>JAPLNJ010000785.1:0-5707 GCA_026692885.1 Planctomycetota bacterium
GACGGATTGGGCGTCTTGACGGCATTGGCCGGCGCTTCCAACGGGGCTTTCAGACCGATCGCCCAGACAATCAACAGCGCGGTCAGCAGCACCATACAGATCAGTTCGACGTACACCAGATCTGGCCAGACCAATACCTTTTCACTCTCCAGGGCCTCCCGCGTCGACTCACCGCGCGCCGTCCGTTCGTCATTTTTCACCGCCTGCGCAGCGCCCAGCCAAGTGAAATACCCCAACAGGAAAACCATGCCGACGATCGGCACGTTGTCCGGCTTGGCCACGATGGCGGCAAAGTTGGGATCGGTCAGCGACAGGCCGAGGAACAGCAGGGCCAGATTCAGACCGCTCCACGCCACGCCCGGTTTCACGAAGAACCGGCGGGCGGCAAACACGACGAACAGCGTCCCGACGGCACCGAGCATGATCCACGTGGGGTTCATCGCGCGATCTAGGAAATCCTTCACGCCGTAGGGCAGGGACACGAGCCGCATCCACGACGGACCGCCGGTCATGGCCAGCGGGGCGAGCGCGAAGAACAGACCAGCGACCCCCGCCCACAGCCAGGCGTTGGTCATCGGCAGCGGCCCTATTCGGAAGTAGGTCACCGTCTGGCCGGTCCGCCACAACCAGCTGGCGGCGACCGCATTCAGCGCGCCTACCGCCACATAGTAGCAGCCCAGCACGAGGGCGATGTCTTCCAGGAATTCGGTGAGGTCAACGTGGCCGTGCATGGGTCACTTTTCTGTCCTGTAGGTTCCACGACATCACAAGGGTCCGCTGATGCCACCGTCTTTGCGAATCCGCCAGAAATGGATCAACGATAGCAGCAGGGCCAACAGCGGCAGGGCGACGCAGTGCAGCACATAAAAGCGGTTGAGCGTCTGTTCGCCGACAAACGAAGATCCCAACAGGCCAAACCTCGCATCCGAACCGCTGGTGATCAGCTCCCGCCCGTCGACCGTCAACCACGCGGTTCCCGGACCTTCGTGTCCCAGCAGCGGGTAGGCGCTGGCCATGTTCGATCCCACCGTCACGGCCCAAATCGCCAGCTGATCCCAGGGCAGCAGGTAGCCGGTGAAAGACAGCAGCAACGTCAACACCAGCAGGAACACACCGATCACCCAGTTGAATTCGCGCGGCGGCTTGTAGCTGCCGGTCAGGAACACGCGGTACATGTGCAGCCAGACGGTGATCACCATCGCGTGGCCGCCCCAGCGATGTAACTCACGCAGGACGCCGAACGATGTGGCGTCGCGTAGGTCGAGCATGTCGGGATAGGCCCACTCCAGCGTCGGCCGGTAGTAGAACATCAGCAGGACGCCCGTGATCGTCTCGACCAGGAACAGGAAGAACGTGATGCCCCCCATACACCAGGTGAACCGCAGGGCGATGGCGTGCTTGCGGATCGAGACGGGGTGCAAGTGCAGGACGAAGTTGGTCAGCATCACCAGCAGCCGATTGCGGCGATCCGTCGGCAAGCCATGCCGAAAGATGCTTTTCCAGATCTGCGATTCGCGGATTCTTTTGCCGAAGGCTGCCATCGGTGGGACTTGTTACGTGGGCTGAACGAATGACGCCGGGTCCTTCCACTGCCCCGTTTCCTCCTGAAACGTACGCTGCTTGTCGACCTCCAACTGCCCATCCTCGGCCACCCGAATCGCAAGTCGATCCAACGCTCGCGGCGCGGGACCTTCGAAGTTGGTGCCGTCCTTGTAGAAGCCGCTGCCGTGGCAGGGACATTTAAACTTCTGTTCACCTTCCAGCCAAATCGGCGTACAGCCTAGGTGCGTACAGACCGTCTTGAGCGCAAAGATCTGAGGCCTACCTTGGTACTCGTGTCGCACAATCCACACGCCGAACTGCGATGCGAATTTGGTCTCGACTTGTCCCTGCGTCAAATCGTCCGGGCGGCCCGCCTTGAATCTATTGGGCGGCGCGATTACGACATTGGTGAACATGAATCGAGCCAGTCCGAGGAACCACAGGAGCTGGCTCGCCGCCAACGCTACCAAGCCGACCGCCAACGAGGATCCGGCGACGACTCTGCCCAGGGCCCGGAAGAAGCCGCGGCGCCCGGCGACCCTCGTCGGCGATCCAGCGGAAAGCTCAGCGGGCGTATGGTTTTCCGGCATCGGAAGCACTCGACCCTGACTCGTAACACCAAGGGAACGTCGCGAACGAAAAGAGGAACCAATCCGAGGTTGTACACCAACACGTCGGTCTGTCAACCGCAGGGCCTTGATCACAAGGTCACGCATCGTAAACGCGACGCGTCAGCGAGGAAGAGCGGCGTTTCCTCCCTGACACGTCGGGGCACGATGATCTGCTGCTAGAGTTTTGCGCCACCTTATGATCGAGGCCCAACCGCAGCCCTGATTTCCCGGTTAAAGCAAGTGAATGAAAAAATCGGAGTTTCTCCGATATTTGAGCAAACCTGCAGGGAGCTTATAACCGATACTAGGAGGCGAACCTCTTCGACATCAAGGAAGATGCTACACATGGCCTATTCTCGTCTGCGTGTGGTGTGCGATTCCGAGGACACTTGCGAAGCCACGTCCTTCGGTATCGCGACAGTTGCCAAGAACATGGTCACCGTACCTCTCGGAGAAGTCCTGCCGTTGCTGGCGGACGCAGTCCAAAGCCGGCGGACCTGGCTGCGGGACTTTGCCGACGACGGGCTGACGATCAGCAATGACTTGTACGAAGTACTGCTGGCGTACCGCCAGCTTCGCCGGCCAGCGGCGTGACGGGTACAAGCCGTTTGCTTGTGCTTCCTACGGCCTGTGTACAGCGTGGAAGCCATCGTTCCCAGGCTGCCTGGGAACGCACCGCCTTGCCAGCTCTGCCGGCCGTTCTTGTGAGGCGGAGCCTCGCGTCCAATGGGTTACGCGGCGAAGCCTCGTAACCAGAGCGAGCCATCGTTCCTAGGCTCTGCCTGGGAACGCACTGCCTTGCCGGCTCTGCCGGCCGTTCTTGTGAGGCCGAGCCACGCGCCCAGTGGGTTACGAGGCGGAGCCTCGTAACCAGAGAACGTCGTGGCCGACGCCGCCTACCTCGAACTCTTCCGGCCGCCGACGCCGGTGGCCGCACCGAGTGGGCCTGTGACGGACTTCATCATTTCCGCGACCGTGGAAGGGTTCTCTTCGGTGATGATCAAGTGGTCGCCGGGATGCAAAGCGTAGTCATACGCCGGGTCCACACGCTTCTCGGCGTGCCTGTACTTCGCTTCCATCTTTTGACGGGCATCTCCCGCCATTCGGATCACCTGGATGTTCATCCCGCGAAAGCGTTTGACGAGCCCCGCACCCACCAGGGCCTGTTGCAAGAACACGGTGTTCTGAAGCGACACCTGCCCCATTTCTGGTTTTCGTGAGCCCAGGGGCCGAATCTCCATCGTGACAGAACCGTCGCTCGCCGGCGCAGCTTGGGCCTGGGGTTGTGGCTGGTCCGGTTTCTCCGCGATCAGGAGCGATCCCAGACCTGGGCCGGCCAGACTAGCACAGCCCGCCAGCCAGGAACTGCAGACCAACACCGTCCAGTGCGTCACCTGTCGCGACGAGATAGCTAGCGATTTCATGAGCACACTTCCTGGTTGAACTTTACCTGTCTTACCTGATCGTCACGGTCACCACAATCGGTATTTTTCGAACCGCGATTGAGTCAAACGCGTAGAATTCTCGCAAATAGTTCACTTTCAAGATTCACTCTCGCACGACCCTCTGGTCGGCCGAATACTCTTTCAAACCGGAACAGTTTGCCACGTCGTCAGGGGTTGGTCTAAGGGGGGGCTATGCTTGGCACCGGGGTGTCCGTGGTTCCGCAGCGAGATGGCGTCGGAACCGCGGCTGAAAAACCATCCACGCGCACACGCTCCGCACCACGGGTACGATCGGTGCTGGCCTTCGTAGCTGCTGGCTGCCTGTTGGTCGTCAGTGAGCGGTCGTCCGCCGCAGCCCAGCCCGGGGCAGGATTCTTCGACCCGCAAGCACGCGACGAGGCCAGCCGGGCCATCCCGTTCGATCAGATGAACGAACAAGTGCGGGGCAAGCTGTGGGAGATCGTTTCCCGCCCCAGTTTGTTTCGGCGGATGCCTGCCCAGGTGATCGATTGTGATCCGGATCTGTACGTGTTACTCATCCGATACCCGGAAGTCATCGTCAACATGTGGCAAATGATGGGTATCACCAAGGTCCAAGTCAAACGCACCGGGCCGTTTACTTTTGAAGCTTCGGATGGGGCGGGGACGGTCAGTTCGGTGGAATTGGTGTATGGACGTCCGGACCTGCACGTGTTTTACGCAGACGGGGCCTACGAAGGACCGCTCCTGCATCATCGGACGGACGGCCACTGCGTGCTGCTGCTCCGCTCGGCGTTCACGAAACGCGACGAGCGGATGTACGTGACCAGCCATCTGGATGTCTTCGTTCGCTTGAACGATGCGGGCACTGAAATCGTAGCCAAGACGTTGCAGCCGGTGGTGGGCAAAGCGGTCGACAACAACTTCATCGAGTCGCTTAAATTCCTGGGCCAGGTTTCCCAGGCCACAGAACTGAACGGGCCCGGCATGCAGCTGCTGGTGGGCCGGCTGACGAATGTCGATCCGACCATCCGGCAAACGTTCTCGCAGCAGGTCGAGTCCGTGTATCAAAAAGCCGTTCTGCGGGGTGCCTTACGCTCCTCCTCCCGCCCTGCGGGCAGCCCTCCGTCGGAGACCAGCGAGGTCCGGCAGACCGCCACGACGTCCCACGCGGAGTCCGCCGGAGTCGTTAAGCCTGTCCCCGCTCCGGGACCTGGCTATCGACGCTAGCCATCCGCCGGACGCGGTCGTCTTCTTGCGAGCAGGTTCGTTGAGGCCAACGGACGGAGGCGTATGGCGTAGTTCGGATCGGGTGTGGTAGTTCGGATCGCGAGCGAATTCGACCTATTTCGGCACTCCCACCGCCTCGCCGCCGGATCGCGTGCCAAGCGCCGTGTAAACCATGCGGTCGATATTCTCGTTGAGGAACACGGTGGCGCTATCGCCCATTATGAACTGAGCACCGCCCGGGTGCTTGCTGCTAAAGCCGGAACGTCCTCTCTGACCAAGGTCGAGCGAATTGAGTTGGATCCCCGTCGAACCGCAAAACCTACCGTACTCATCCTGCGGGTTGCCGGTCCCAATATAAAGGTAATTGGCGTCATTGATGCCCGTGCTGCGGTATTTCGTGCGTTCACCGGCGAAGATCGTGTTAGCGGTGCCATCCGTGATTTGCGCCAACCCAAATGCCTGATTCTCCCGACAAGGAAAAGCACCATCGTACCTGGAGTCGGTTGCCCCCCAATCATCGAAATGCTGCTGCCACGTGTCCGAGTTGTACGGGGGAAGGGTGTTCCCGATGCTGCCAGAGATCGAGACTCCGTAGTTGCAGCGATATCGGACCTCGACGCCGCGACCGTCGTTGAAGATCTGGTTCGAGTCCGGAGCAGACGGGCACTGGTAAATGGGCAAGTTCGCTCCCAGGATCACCAACTCGTTGTTCGCACCGTCATCCCAGTTGAGTCCCGGTGGAGTGCCGGTTTCCTGAATTTGGTCCCAGAGTGGACCTTGCTCAATAAACGGCAGCAAAAACCCGCTCCAGAGCGTCGCGTCCCCGTTATTGATTGGCCCACGCATAATCAGATTCGGCGGCAGTGACTTCATGGTGTCGTGGTAGTTGTGAAACGCGAT
>JAPLNJ010000785.1:5747-9594 GCA_026692885.1 Planctomycetota bacterium
TGGTGTCGTGGTAGTTGTGAAACGCGATTCCCATTTGCTTCAGATTATTGCTGCACTGTGACCGGCGGGCAGCTTCACGCGCGGCCTGAATGGCCGGCAGCAACAAGGCAACCAATATTCCGATGATCGCGATTACGACGAGCAACTCCACCAACGTAAACGCTTTGCGGACAGGTAAAGATGAACTCATGCGGCTGTTCCTTACAAAAAATCAAGAGCAAAGACGACCAATCGGTGGGGAGCTTAAGCCCCGTAACAACCCACTGCTTCGATACCACGCGGAGAGAACTACGGAACCAACTCAATCGCCAAATCATTACCGCCCGGCTTCACCTCCAGAAGCAAGTTCGGCGGCGTCTGTCCCGGCAGGGGCTTGTTGGCATCCTCGGAACCCACCGTCACGTAATGTTTGCCAACAGTAGCTCCGTCCCCTGCCTTGTACGTCGTCAGGGTAAACTTGCCTTCCGCGTCGGTCGTTCCCGTGGCCCCTCTGCTACCAGCCGCGCCTGCCTCCGCCTGCGGCGCGAAGCTAATAACGGCTCCCGGCACGGGATTGCCCTGATACGTTACTTTGCCACGGACCTTGGCCGTCGTAACCGAGCCGCTGTTCGAACAAGCGACGACAAGCGGCAGAACAAGAATCAGACCGCAAACCAACCGGACACAACGTGTGCTGCCCATGAATTCGTCCCCAAAAAAATACGGCAATTACCTCCACAACGATTAAATCAACCCCGTTTCTAGCTCAATGGGTCGTTGACGTCAAATGGGTTCAGCCCGAATTCTGCGATTCAGACCGTAAGCGGCCGGGTTTCGGCGGCCCCGAAAGCCGAGTTCGTGACGGTGGGCCAGCCGCCGGTTCTGGCTGAGCACCGACGCATCCTCAAACCCCTCCGCCAGTCAAGTGCGTATTCTCAGACAGGTGGATTTCGGTTAAACTCGTCTCGCGACGTAGCGATCCCGGATTCATCGGTTCCTTACGATTCACGGATTCACGCCTTCATAAGAAGAACAGGACGGATGGTATGGCAACCAGTTGGTATCTGAAGCTGCAAAGTAAAATGGTGGGGCCGTTCTCCTCGTCAGAGCTGCTGGAGAAAGTGAAGCGGCGGGAGATCACGGCCGAGACACCGGTTCGCAAAGACGATTCCAAGTGGATTACCGCGCGGGACGTGAGTGGCCTGTTTGACGCCGCCTTTCCCGGTGATTCATCTTCGGCACACAAATCGACCGCCACTGAATATGCTGGCGACCGTTGACTCGTGGTGGAACGGTCCGAGTCTTCCGCTCGTTCCAGCACCACGTCGGATCGGTCGGCGCCGCACGCGGATGGGTCTCCTTGATATCGGTCTGCCGTTCGCTGCGGTCCGCGACCTGCCGGCCATGAATACACCCATGTTAGCCTACTTGGTCATTCGCGAAGGCACGAAATGGTCGGATGTGTTCCGGCTGATCCCCGGCCGCACCGTCACGGTGGGCCGTACATCGACGAACCAAATCGTGATCAAGGATGAACGTTGCAGCCGCTACCACGCGGAGCTTTTTCTGACCCAGGGCCGCTGGACGTTGCGCGACCTGGAAAGCCGCAACGGCACCATCGTAGGTAGCCAAGCGGTCCACGGCGACTATCCGTTGTCACCCGGCGACGTCATTCGTATTGCGAATTGCCAGATGGCGTTCGTCCACGACCTGTCGCTGGCCTTTCAGGAAGCGCGCGCGAAACTCGCGTTGACGGGTGAGCCGGGCGAAGGGACGGTCGTCGGTGAGATTTGCGAGACCAGTGACTCTCACGTGCTCGACGCCATCGAACCCACGAGAATCACGCATCGCCGCGGCGAGACGCGTTTCTTGACGCCGCAGACCGACGTGCCGAGCACGCCGGGGCTGGGACGGGCGGCCACCCAACTCTGCCGGTTGGCGTTCCATCTGGCGAATCAAACCGATGTCGCCTCGGCGGCAAAGCTGGCCTTGGAGGGCCTGTTTGAAGGCACGCACGTGGACGCCGGGGCCGTATTATTGGGACCGCGGGCCGCTTCAAAAGATCTGACAGTCGGCGACTTGGAGATCGCGGCGGCGCGGTCGGATACCCAGTCCAAGTACCATCGGATCTCGACCTATCTGGCAGGCCTGGTGCTGCGCGAGGGCGAAGCGGTGTTGGCCCGCAACGTCGAAGACGACGGTACGCTGGGGACGCGGGACAGCCAAGGTGAAATCGAATCAACCAGCGTGATCTGCGCGCCGATTCGGCAGGACAAGAAGATCATCGGCCTGGTGCATCTCTATGCGACGCGTGCCGAGCGCACGCTCGACCCGGATGACTTGGAGTTCACGCTGGCTGTCGCGGATAACATGGCGTTGGCCTTGAAAAATCTGGCCCGCCAGCAGGAACTGGCCGAGCATCTTTCCCAGTCGCATAGCGAGCTCGTGCAACTGCGCGAACGGCTCGGCGCCGAAAGCGAAATCGTCGGCAGCAGCCCGCTCATGCAGAAGCTTCAGCAAGCGATCGCCCAAGCGGCGCCGAGCCGGGCGACCGTGTTGATCCGCGGCGAGAGCGGCGTTGGCAAGGAGCTGGTCGCGCGCGCCATCCATTTTTCTAGCCCACGCAAGAAAGGCCCGTATGTTTGTATGAATTGCGCCGCGTTGTCGGAGACCCTGCTGGAAAGCGAACTGTTTGGCCATGAAAAAGGCGCTTTCACCGGGTCCACCGTGCGGAAGATCGGCAAATTCGAGGCGGCTCATCAGGGCACGCTGATGATGGACGAAATTGGCGAAATGAGTCCCTCGATCCAGGCCAAGTTCCTCCGCGTGTTGGAGGGCCATCCGTTCGAGCGCGTCGGTGGCAGTAATTCCATCAAGGTGGACGTCCGCGTCCTGGCGGCCACCAATCGCGACTTGGAGAAGGACGTCGCGGAGGGCAAGTTCCGGCGGGACCTCTACTTCCGGCTCAACGTGGTCGAGATCATCGTGCCGCCGCTGCGCAAACGATCGGAGGACCTGGTCAAGCTGGCTAAGTACTTCTTGGACAGGTTCAACAGCGAGACCGGCAAGAAGATCTGCGGCTTCACGTCGGCCGCGCTGGACCAACTGCAAAAATATCGCTGGCCGGGGAACGTGCGGGAACTGAAGAACGTCATCGAGCGGGCGGTCGTCCTGGCCCGCCACGACCGTATCGACGCCGAGGATCTGACGCTCACCAGCCTGGCAACGGCGAGCGACTCCGGCGAAATTCCGCTGCCGGTGAAGCGGCATGAACCGACGAAACTCAAAGACATCGAACACGCCGTCGGCTTGGCCCACCACGACCGAATCGGCGCCGAGGATCTGACGCTCACCCGCCTGGTGCCGTCGAGCGAATCCGGCGAAATCCCGCTGCCGGTAAATCAGTATGAACCGACGAAACTTAAAGAAATCGAACGCCGCCATATCTTGGCGACATTGCATGCCGAGGGTTGGAACAAGAGCCGCACGGCCGCCGTCCTGGGGATCGAGCGCTCGACCCTGGATCGGAAGATCCGAAGCTACCAGCTGAAACCGCAAGACGATGCGTAGGGTGACTCGTGGATACCGTTGGAAACACGGAAAGCAACCGACGATGACGCGACGTGGACGAGCGCTACACGCGATTCTGCTGGCCGCGGCCATGGGCGGTTTGACCTGCTTCCTGGGACCGGGCCGCACGGAGGCTGCCGAGCCTGCTCCGAGGTCCCTGGATCCGCACCTGTTCGGCCTGCCGATTCCACCGGGACCGATCGCGGGCCAGACTCCGCGAAAGGTGCTCACGGCCGACCAAGACGGCGACTCGGTGGTGGCTCATGTCCGCGTCCAGGTCGGCGACTACCGCATCGTG
>JAPLNJ010000786.1 GCA_026692885.1 Planctomycetota bacterium
GCCCCGGGCATGCCAAAGGACGAGATCCAGCATCGGTCCCAGCAGGCACAGACTCGTGAAGGCCCCGATTCCCGGCGTCGGGCCGCCCGCAAACCGGAGCAACAGGGTTGTGCTATAAGCGCTGCAGCCCATGACGACGCCCCCAAAACGGCGCGGGGCCAGCGACAACCCGAGCGCCATCGGCAGCATGGCCCGCAGTATGGCATGCCCCGGCACGCGCAGATGGAAGTCCAAGCAGGCCACGGCCACCGCCGCGCCACCACCCGCCGCAATGAGGATTCCCAATTCGGCCAGACCCACGCCGTCGACATATCTGTTCAGGCCGGCAGACCGACTGCTGGCGGACAGCTGTGGATGCCGTGGCAACAGTGACTCGCTCATTCCGTATCCTCCGTCAGACGACATACCCAGGGCCACGCAACTGCCACGCCATGGCAAATCGCACCGAACTGCCATTCGGCCTCGTTTCATCGTAGGCCGTAGTCCTCTGGCCAGCAAGAGGCGCATGACAGGATGGCGCACGACAGGATGGTGCATGACAGGATGGCCCCACAGCCAAGACGCCCCTGTGGGTCAGGGGCCACTGCTGTGAACATCTTGCGGTTGTCCAAGTCCCCAATTTTTCTCGTTCCGACGCTCCGCATCGGAACACAAGCCACGGACGCTCTGCGTCCTTGGGCAGACGACGCGGAGCGTCAAAACATTTGCGTTCCCACGCGGAGCGTGGGAACGAGAGAGACGTGAAGATGTTCACAGCAGTGGGGTCAGGGGCTGTTGTTTCTTGTTCAAGACGGGCTAGAATCCGTGTTCTTTCACACATCAAAGTGGGGTGACGGATGGCGGATGAAAAACCCAAACTGAGCGAAGACTGGCTGGCCCTGTGGATCGGGCTGACGATTTTCGGATTGTCCCTAGGCCCGCTGGTCGGCACCGATCTGCTGGGCTGGGGCGTGAAGACGCAGGTCTGGCTGGAGCCCGCCAAGGCGCTGGCGCCGGTCTCCGCAGCGTGGGCCAAGTGCCCCGGCTGGTTGACGCAGCTGGCGAGTTACTTGCCCCCGCGCCTCGGTGAAATTTTGGCACAAGCGGGTCCGGGTTGGTTGTCGCTGCTGGCGAGTTACTTGTTCCTGCTGATCGTGACCGGTCTGGGTGCCGCGGCGTTGCGTCTGCGCATCGGCGAGTTTCTACGCGGCTTCACCCTCATTTTCTGGGTCAGCTACCTGTGCTGGATCCTGGGCAGCTATGCCTACATCGCGGCGACGCCGGACAAACTGCCGGGTCTGGGCATCTCCTGGTCTCTGAAGCTCACGTCGGAAGCCGGCTTTATCATCGCGCTGTTGGCAGGCTTGGTCGTGGGGAATTTCTTCCCGCGATTTGCCGATACGATCAAGACGGCGATTCGGCCGGAGTGGTACATCAAGACGGCTATCGTGCTGCTGGGCGGCTTCCTGGGCGTCTCGGCGGCGGAACAGTTCGGGCTGGCCCGAGCCGTGATGTTTCGCGGGCTGTGTGCCATCGTGGAAGCGTACCTGATCTACTGGGCCCTGGTCTACTTTGTGGCCCGCAAGTACTTCAAGTTCAGCCGGGAATGGGCCGCACCCCTGGCGTCGGGGATCTCGATTTGCGGTGTCTCGGCGGCTATCGCCACAGGCGCGGCAATCAAGGCGCGGCCCATCGTGCCGATCATGGTCTCGTCGCTGGTGGTGCTGTTTGCGGTCGTCGAATTATTGATCCTGCCCTTTGTGGCGCAGCAGTTCCTGTATCGCGAGCCCATGGTGGCGGGAGCCTGGATGGGGCTGGCCGTCAAGACCGACGGGGCCGCGGTCGCCAGCGGCGCCATCGCGGAGGCTTTGATCCGAGCTCAGGCTCAGGCGGTGGACGGCGTGTGCTACCAGGAAGGCTGGATCATGGGCACGACCGCGACGGTCAAGGTCTTCATCGACGTGTTCATCGGGATCTGGGCCTTTATCCTGGCGGTGATCTGGTGTACCAAGATCGAAGGCCGGACGGGCGAGCGCGTGCCGGTCTCGCAGATCTGGGAACGGTTTCCCAAATTCGTGCTGGGCTACATGGCCACGTTCCTGGTGATCGTGCTGATCTGCTGGCTCCATCCGGCCTTGACCGGCAAGGCCAAGGCCGCGATGGGCGAGGCGAACGTGTTTCGCAGTATCTTCTTCGTCATGACCTTCTTCACGATTGGGGTCGTGTCGAACTTCAAGAAGCTGTGGGAAGAAGGCATCGGAAAGCTGGCCGCTGTGTATGTGGTCTGCTTGTTCGGGTTCATCATCTGGATCGGACTTGCGATTTCTTGGATTTTCTTTCATGGCGTAAAACCGCCCATCGTCGGAGGCTGACGTGCCGGAACAACCAAAAATTGCCGACGAACTCAAGAAGATGGAGTACGAGCCACTGCTGCGCGTGGAGAAGCAGTTGCTGGTTTGGAGCCTCGGGCTGGGCATCGCGTTGCTGGGCCTGCTGGTCTGGGTCAGCTACCGCTTCTTTCCGGCCTAAGGCAAGCGGACAGAAATTGAATACCCGCCGTCGACACACTAGGCTCGAAGTGCTTCGTCGAGCCGCGCAGGGCCGAGTAGCACGTCTTTCAGTCCTACGCGAACCGTCCGGAATTCAGGGCCTGAGTGCTCGTGGTATGGGCTTCAAGGGCACGCATCGGGCATTCAGGATTTCTGTTTTCAGGTCCGGTGAGTTCGCAAAGGCGTCGATGAGCTTCTGGTCGAGCGTATCGATCAGGCCGTTGGACTGGGAATCACCATTCATTGATTTCGACCTTCGTAGAACGGAATTCATTCCGTTTTCCCGATCGGAATGAATTCCGCTCTACCTAAATCGCCACCTACCATTCATTGATTTCGACCTTCAACGTGATGGGCTCGCTGGTGAGGAGCCCGACCATCGGTAGGCCGGTCCGCTGGGCATGTGGTCGGTGTCCGAAAAGTCTCATCATGGTTCCTTTCTGTCCTTCATTGTTTATTCTTCTTCGCCCCTGCGCGTTTCGGCGGAATGTCGCGGATAGGCCAGTCCACCGAGTCGGTGCGCGCTGTCTGCAGTATGGATTCGATTTTCTCCGCCACTTCGGGATGCTGCGACGACACGTCGTGCTGTTCGCCGAGGTCGGTCTTGAGATCATAAATCGCCAGCGGCGCTTTCGTGCCGAGCCGCACAGCTTTCCAATCGCCCCACCGCACCGCCTGCTTGAATCCGCCCTCGTGAAATTCCCAGTAGAGGTACTCGTGCTGCTTCTGCCTCTCTGGCAGGCCGAGGAGGGTCGGCAAAATGCTGATGCTGTCGAGACCGGAGGGTGGTTCGACGCCGGCCAACTCCGCCGCAGTGGCCAGAAAGTCCCCGAAGTACGCCAGTTGATCGGAAACGCGACCGGGTTGAATGCGGCCCGGCCAGCGTGCGAGAAACGGTACGCGGATGCCGCCCTCGTACAAGTCACGCTTGATCCCGCGCAGGGGGCCGCTGGAACCAAAGAACGCCGGATCGTTCCCGCCCTCCTGCTGCGGTCCGTTGTCGGAACTGAACAGGACCAACGTCCGGTCGTCGAGGCCAAGTTCCTTGAGCAACTGGAAGAGCCGGCCGATATCAGCATCCATGCGCGTGACCATCGCCGCGTACGCCTTGCTCGATTCCGACCAATCCTGGTCCTGGTAGATCCCGACGTCAGGCACTTCCTGACCGTTGCCGGTGGCCCGCATGCCTTCGTTGTTCGCGTGCGGGATCGTGAACGTGAGGTGGAGAAAGAACGGAGCACCCTTCCGCCGTTCTACCCACTTCAAGGACTCCGCCGCAAACAGGTCGTGGCTGTACTCAACTTTCTTGATCGTCCAGCCCTGGCCAAACTCACCTGGGCCCGGCACTTCGTTCTGGAGCGTCACCCGCTCCGCGTTGCGCCACAGGAAGGCCGGATAGTAGTTGTGGGCATGTTGCTGATTGAGATAGCCGAAGAAATAATCGAACCCCTGCCGCGTCGGTACGCCGGTGGTATCGCTTTCGCCGAGGCCCCACTTGCCGATGAGCCCCGTGGCGTAGCCGGCGTCTTTGAGCACTTTGGCCACCGTCACGTCCTGCGGCCGCAACGGCACCCGCGCATTGCCGCGAATGTGGCCGTGACCGGTGTTCAGTCCGGTCATCAACACGCACCGCGAGGGGGCGCAGACGGTCGAACCGGCGTAGAACTGCGTGAACCGCAGGCCCTCGGCCGCCATCCGGTCGAGGTGCGGCGTCTGGATCTTTCTTTGGCCATAGCAACCGAGGTCCCCATAGCCCAAGTCATCAGCCAAGATGAAAATGATGTTCGGCTTCGGCGCCGGCGAGTCCGCTGCCGACGTCACGGCCGGCAGGATGAAGAACGCAATCGTCGGCACGATCAGGAAGGACTGGATGCGGGTGACCATAGCAAGGCTCCTTATTGCTTCTCTTCGGATGGGAAGGCCACATGCTACCCCGGCCGCACCCGCCTCGCAAATCTCCTGTAGGCCGGAACAAGCAACCCTGTAAAGGTGCGATTCTCTGCGGAAACCGTAGCGTCGGGCCTTGTTGGAGTTCACGCTTTAGCGTGCCAGGCGGGCGATGCCCGCCGCACAAGACACGCTAAGGACCGGCGCATCAATAAGTGTCGCAAGTATAGTAGTCGTCACGCTCCGCCGTGACGACATGTCATCACGCGGAGCGTGATGACTACTTTGAAGACCCGACAGTTATTGATGCGCCGGTCCTAAAGCGTGAACTCCAACGAGATTAACAC
>JAPLNJ010000787.1 GCA_026692885.1 Planctomycetota bacterium
ATGTTGAACGATAGAGATCTGGCCTACCAAGTCATGCCTATTACGGCGGTAGGCGCAATTCCAGAGATGCGCTGCAATTTCACAGAGCGATCGCGCGAGGCCGGAAGGAGCTTTCGCATGGCTTCGTTCGAACTGGCACAACGCGGCGGCATGGGCGGCGGTGGTTTACGGGAGGGAGTTGTCGTCCGTCAGGATCCGGTCGGAGGAACCCAGGTTCTGGTCCGCGATCGAGTGGTAGTCAAGTTGTGGGTACGCCTCGAATCCGGTCAGGGTGGCATGGGCGGCGGCGGCTTTCACTGATGGCCGTGTGGCCTTAATCGGAACGTTGCGCACCGTAACTCGAAGCGTCAGCGAGGAAGAGCGGCGTTTCCTCGCTGATGCCTCGGTTTACGCTGATCCGCTGCTGCCGTTTTGCGCAATGTTCCGCTCAAGGCCAGACCAATAACCTCTTGACGCGATGCCGCCATTGCGGCAGACGGCCACTGACAACACGACCTATCAAGAAAACGTTGTACGACGACGCGGCGCAGAAACTACGGGACGACTGGCGTAGCCCCGTCGGACGTTCGGCGCCAGCAAGACGCCGCCCTCCCGCAACCGCGTGACACGCGGTCTACCTCGTCCAACCGATCGAGCTATTCTCGTGGAAGATCTCCAGCAGCTACGGCAGCGGCACGAGTTTAGGGCGGCGGATCTTCACGCCGTGGATGCGGCGGTGCTGGGCGATCAGGTCGGCAAAGCTGCCGTGCAGGAAGTCGTAGAGCACCGCGGACGGAGTGGTGGCCAACCACTGCTCGACCAGGCGGTCCATTTCCGCATCGTAGCCTTGCTGCGATGGCGTGTGGGCGTAGCAGCGGCCAGGATGCCGGCGTAGGTCGCCGTTGAATTCCGGGCTGACGTGCCAGAGTTCGTGCAGGATCGTGATCAGTTTGGCTCGGAAGCCCAACTCCATGAATCGCGGCAGATAGAACGTGAGGATGTAGAGCATCTCACGGCCCCGCTGATCATAGACCCGCTGCACGGTATACAACCGGCCGCGGCGTTTCTCAGTCAGCGAACCGTTGCGGAATCGTAAGGGGGTCAGCGACGCGTACAGGCCATACGAAGTTCGCTTGCGGGCCTGGCCGAACGCCACCAAAATCCGCTCCAAGTCAATGTGTGACAGTTGCGGTAGCCGCGCCACCATGTCCACACACAGTCGCCTCAGGTGTTCGGTGAAGTCAAAATCCCCAGACACCCGAGGCCGCAGAAGCTGGGCGGCGCCACATCCTTGCGCGTGCCGATCCATCGAGATCCCCTCGCTTGACCGTCGAGCTGCTGCTCGCCGACCGGACAGGCTCAGACATCCCGTCAGAACCTAAATCCCGCACCTAACAAAAAGCCATCCGACGACGGCGAGCTACTCCTACGTTGGCGAACCAACGTCAGCAGACTCCTTGCCCGTCTCAAATTCTGGCTTTTGGCTACGTTCTCGCTTTCGGTCTCGCTCGCCGACAAACTCGAGCATGGCCCGCAGACCAGCATCGCCCAGACGGGGCTTCGACAACTTGAGAATCCGTGTGTATCCGCCAGGCCGATCCTTGAACCGCGGGGCAATCTTGTCGAACAGCACGCGGACCGCCTGCTTATCGCCAATCAATTGCACCACTCGGCGACGAGCGGCCACGACGGGCGATATCGCCTGATTCCATTTCGAGTACTGCTCACTATGCCGCCACTGCCGCCAGGCATCCGTGTTCCGTTTCGCGTCCGTGGCGTACTGCTGTGCCTCTGCATCGTGCTCCAGTGAACCGATGGCGATGGTGATGCACTTTTCGATCAACGGACGAACTTCCTTCGCCTTGTGCAACGTGGTCGTGATCCGGCCTTTGACCTTGGGGATGTTCTCGTCGATGTCCTCGTCCATGTCCCGTTCTGTCAACAACAACGCACTGGCCAAGTTGCGCAACAACGCGCGCTGGTGACTCGGACTCCGGCCAAGTTTCCGGCCTGTTCTTCGATGTCTCATGGCTATTGGTCAATCGGGTGTTTGAGCAGTGTTTCAGTGTCTAACGGATCAGCGTTGGCGCTGAGGGCAAACGCATGCCCAAGTGCAAACCGAGGTCTCTAAGTCGCTCGCGAACCTCGTTCAGTGTCGTTTCGCCGAAGTTTCTAACTTCCAGCAATTGATCCTCGTTGCGCTGCACCAAATCGCGAAGCGTGTGGATATTCTCAGACTCCAGGCAGTTCATGGCCCGTACGGACAACTTGAGTTCAGCCAAACTCATGTTCAGCTTGGATTCGAGCATCGGATCAATGCTACCCCCTCCAGTACGAGCCGCAGCGTGTACCCGCGGGCCAAGTTCGCTGTATTGTACAAACGGATTCAGGTGTTTGCGGAGAATTTTAGCCGCTTCGACCAAGGCCATCTCCGGATTGATCGAACCGTTGGTCCAGACTTCGAGCGTCAGCTTGTCGTAGTTCGTCTTCTGACCAACGCGAGTTTCTTCAACCTCGTACCGCACCCGCGTCACAGGACTGTATACCGCGTCAATCGGAATGATCCCGATCTCATGATCAGCCGTACTGTGGTCGCCCGACGGAATGTAGCCACGGCCGTTCTCCACAACCATTTCCATCATGAACGGAACATTCTCGGTCAACGTGGCCAAGACGTGATCCAGGTTGATCACCTCTACGCCGCCGTCCGTTTGGACATCAGCTCCCGTCACCAAGCCAGCCTGCGTCTTCTCGACCGCGATGACCTTGGTGCCCTCGCTGTGGCCCTTAACGACCAACGCCTTGACATTCAGGACGATATCGGTAGCGTCCTCGAGCACCCCGGGCAGCGACGTAAATTCGTGCTGTGCCCCACGAATCTTGATTTGCGTTACAGCGCTGCCGCTGAGGCTAGAGAGCAGGATACGCCGCAGACTGTTACCAATCGTGTGCCCGAAACCACGTTCGAACGGTTCCGCCACAAACTTGCCGTATGTCGACGACAACGTGGCTGACTCACAGGTCACCACACTCGGCAGCTCCAATCCCCGCCAACGAATATGCATCAGTTCCTCCCCCGAAGAAAACCAGCCGTACTGGTCACCGCCCACGCCCCGCTAGATCTTGGCAAACTATCAGGCGGCTGTCGCCCCCGATTGCCGTAGCCTCGCCCCGACTAAACTCGCCGCTTCTTGGGCGGACGGCACCCATTATGCGGAATCGGCGTGCAATCTTCAATCGACTTGACTGTCAAGCCTGCCGATTGCAACGCCGTGATAGCACTTTCGCGACCGGATCCAGGCCCTTTGACGCGAACTTCGACTTCCTTGACCCCGAACTTCATGGCCTTCTCGGCGGCCTGTTGCGCAGCGCACTGGCCGGCAAACGGCGTGCTCTTGCGGCTGCCCTTAAATCCACAAGTGCCGCCACTGGCCCAGCAAAGCACGTCGCCCTTGGTGTCCGCAATGGCCACCATCGTGTTATTAAAGGTCGCCTGAACGAACGCGATGCCGACCGTTACATTGCGGCGGACTTTACGTTTCTTGGTCTTTGTCGCCACCCCACACACTCCTCAACAATGCTTGCTATTCACTGACTGTGTACGCTCCGCCCGCTCGGTATCGTTACCGCAAATCCTTCACGCCCTTCTTGCCGGCCACGGTCTTCTTGGGACCTTTCCTGGTGCGGGCGTTCGTCCGTGTCCTTTGTCCGCGAACCGGCAGCCCCAAGCGGTGCCGGATGCCACGATAACACTTGATATCACGAAGCCGGTTAATGTTCTGCTGCGTTTGCCGTCGCAACGGACCTTCAACGGTGTAGTCCCGCTCCAGCAGCGCCGCCAACCGGCTAAGTTCATCTTCCGCCAAATCGCGAGCTCGCCGCTGAGGGTCGACCCCGGCCTTATAGCACAGGTCGCGGGCAGTCTTCGGCCCCACGCCGTACAGGTATCCCAGCGAAATGACCGTGGGCTTGTCGTTCGGAATATCCACACCTAACAAACGTGGCATGAATCGAGTACTCCCTATCCTAACCTTGACGTTGCTTGTGACGAGGATTGGTGCAAATCACGTAAACGCGTCCTTTGCGTCGGACGACCTTACAGTGTTCACAGATCCTCTTAACGCTCGCTCGCACCTTCATAGCCCACCTCCCGCTGTCTTTTGCAAACGGTTTAGTTTATGGTCAACAGCGGCTGTCTTTCAAGGGGTTAGGACTCCAACAATCCCCGATAATTCCTCATTACCAGATGGCTGTCGATTTTTTGAACCAGATCGAAAGCCACACTCACCGCAATGAGCAACCCCGTTCCGCCGTAAAAACTAGCCACATTGAAATCCACACCCAGCAAAGTCGAGATGATCGTGGGAACGATCGCCACCACGGCCAGGAATCCAGCACCTACGTACGTGATGCGGACCATGACTTTTTCGAGGTAATCAGCCGTCCGCCGCCCAGGCCGATAGCCTGGAATGAACGTGCCGTAATCCTTCAAATTCTCGGACATTTCCTTGGGATTGAACGTAATCGCGGTCCAGAAGTAACAAAAAAAGTAAATGAACGCGATGTACAACAGGTTGTACGTCAGGGACGTGCCCTTGTTGAACATATTGGTCAGGCTCGTCAGCGATTCCGCCCAGGCCCCGATCGTGTTGGCCAGCAGATTGAAAAACATCGCCGGCAGCATCAACAAGCTGCTGGCAAACACAATCGGCATGACACCGGACTGATTGATTCGCAGCGGGAGATATTGCCTCGACCCGCCGTAAACGCGACGGCCGCGGACATGTTTGGCGCTTTGTGTTGGAATTCTTCGCTGACCCAAGGTAATGAAGACCACCCCCAACACCACCGCCACAAACAGGACGCACAGAATCAAGATCGTTTCCACACCCATTCGGCCAGGCGTTAGACCGACCAGTTGCATCTCAGCGTTTCGTCCCAAATCCCAAATAGCGTCTGGCACGCGGGCCACAATGCCAGCCATGATCAACAAACTGATGCCGTTCCCGATACCGAACTCGTCGATCTGCTCACCGAGCCACATCAAGAAAATTGTGCCGCAGGTCATCGTCATTGTCGCCGTGACCTGCCAGCCGAAAGACAGCGTTCCATTGGCCGACAGGAAGTTGGGATCGATCAACCCCGATTCACCCGTGCCTGCCTGGCCCATCAGATACCACTGCACGTACATCCAACTCTGGAACAAACACAACACCACCGTCAGATAACGTGTGTACTCGTTGATTTTCTTTCTACCCGTCTCGCCTTCTTTCTTCAACTCCTCCAAGGGCTTCCAAACGCTGCCCAGCAGTTGCAATATAATCGAGGCGGAGATATAAGGCATAATCCCCAGCCCGAAAATCGTGGCCTGCCGCAAATTGCTCGCGCTAAACACAGCCACACGATCTATGAAGTCACCCAAGCCACCTGGCGTGCCGGACGAGATATTCATCACCTCTTGATTAATGATCGGCAAAGGGATGTGATAGCCGACCCGGTAGATCGCGAGGAACGCCAGCGTCAGAAGAATTTTCTGCCGCAATTCAGGAATGGTAAAAACGACGCGAATCTTCTCCCACATGGTTCAGATCCATCCTTTCCTAGGTCACTTGCAACTCGGTGTGGAAGCCCGACACATGCGGCGCTCACAAACCTGAGCGGCGTCCGTCGTCCTTACGCAGCCGCTTACCCCTTCCTCTTCCGTGGTTGCTTGACCACCGCTTTCTTGCCTGGAAGTTCGATAACCTGCCCCCCCGCCTGAGCAATTTTGTCACGTGCGGATTGACTGAATCGATGCGCCACGATTGTCAGCGGTTTTGTCAGTGTGCCTTCGCCGAGGATCTTGAGCACATCGTAGCGTGTGCGGATGACGGATTTTTCGGACAGCGTCTCCGGGGTCACCTGCTCCCCAGCTTGGAATACCTTGTCAAGCGTTTCCAAGTTAACAATCGCCACCGTCAACGCGAATTTGTTATGGAACCCCCGCTTCGGGACGCGCCGCACCAACGGCATGGTCCCGCCCTGAAAAGCCGGCGGGTTGGAAAACCCGGCCCGAGCACCAGCCCCCTTGTGCCCACGTCCGGCCGTCTTGCCTTGCCCAGACCCCGGGCCGCGCCCGATGCGCCGCGGCTTTTTATGCTTGTGTATACCCTGATTGACTTCGTGCAAATTCATGACAAAGAGACTCCTCGCAGCCGCTCAGTTTCCTGCTTGGTACGCAACCGGCCCAGCGCCTCGAAAGTCGCCTTAACGATCGTGATGGGATTCGTAGTGCCGAAGCTCTTCGTCAGGATGTTCTTGATACCGGCCGCTTCACAGACGGCCCGCACCGCCTGACCGGCAATAATTCCAGTTCCCGTGCTGGCTGGCAGCAGAATGACGTGACCCGCCCCGTATCGGCCTTCCACAATGTGCGGAATCGTACCGTCGACGATGGGGATGTCGACCATTTCCCGCCCTGCCTGCTTGTTGGCCTTTTCGACACTCGGAGGTACTTCCTTGGCCTTGCCGTAGCCCCAACCGACCTTGCCCCGGCCGTTACCCACAATGGTCATGGCGGCAAAGCTAAATCGCCGTCCACCTTTCACCACGGCGGCACAACGTCGGATGCATACCACTTTCTCAATTGATTTATTGCCTGCGTCTGTCGACACGGTGTTGATGCTCCCCGATGCCAGCCAGTTCCCCGCGACGATCAGCGAAGATATCCAGCCAAGAATTGGACTCTTGTCTATACCGGTTCCGAACCTTTAAAAATTCAAACCCGCCGCCCTAGCAGCATCTGCCAACGCTGCGACACGCCCGTGATACTTGCAATGCCCACGATCGAATCGCGCGCTGTTAACACCGCCCGCCAAGGCCCGTTCCGCGATCAGTTTTCCGACCAACGCGGCTGCGTTCTTGTTGCCCCCATAGGACACCTGCTCGCGGATACATTTATCCAACGTACTGGCGGCCGCCAACGTCCTGCCAGACATATCGTCGATCAGCTGGCAGTAGATGTGATTCAGACTCCGATTGACCGACAGACGCGGTCGATCTGCTGCACCACGGACTTTTTCCCGAACGTGATACCGCCGGCGCTGCCGTTGCCTGTTGACTACTTTTTGCTCTTTCACCGTTGCACTCTAGTCGCTAAATGATGGTTTCCGAATCTCCACCGCGCCAAGCACTCTCAGGTATCGCTCACCCGACGCTTGGCAGGCCCCGCGGAACCCTAGGTCGCCGTCTTACCCGGCTTGATCTTGACCTGTTCGCCTACATACCGGATGCCCTTGCCCTTGTACGGTTCCGGTTTGCGGCAGGCACGCACTTCCGCAGAAAACTCGCCCACCAGTTGCTTGTCGCAGCCACGAATGACCACGTGCGTTTGGTCGGGACAAGTGACCTCCAAACCGGCCGGAATGGAGACCTGAAGTTCGTTGGCAAAGCCGACCCGCAGCTGAAGGACGTTCTTTTGAATCGCCGCCAGGTAACCAACGCCGACAATCTCCAAGCGTTTTTCGTAACCCTGTTTAGTACCCACGATCATATTGTTCACCAGCGCCCGGGTCAGGCCGTGATATGCTCGCGAGAAGCGGTCTTCGCAAATCGCCGTCACTCGCACGACCTGCGCCGCCGTGTCCACCTCAACCGCCACCTCAGGCCGATGCTCCCACTCGAGCTTGCCCTTGGGACCGTCAACTACAATCCTGCGCCCGTCCAACACAACCTTGACACCGTCAAGGATAGGAACGGGTTTCTTTCCAATTCGGGACATGGCAATGCATCACTTCTACGAACTACCAAATTTCACACAAAATTTCGCCGCCCAGATTGCGCTGCCGCGCCTCGCGATCGCTGATCACCCCGCGACTGCTGCTGATAACAGAAATCCCGAGCCCATTCAGCACGGGGCGCAGTTCCTTCGCGGCGCTATAAACACGACGCCCAGGCTTGCTGACTCGCTTAATTCGCTGAATCACACGTTCGCCATTGGGACCATACTTCAACTCAAGCCGCAGCTGTGACGCTGGCGTCGCCTCGACAACTTGCCAGTCCCAGACATAGCCTTCGCGTTTGAGCACTTCGGCCAAACCGCGTTTGACTTTGGATGCGGGGACATCCACGTATGGCCGTTCGACGCGAACCGCATTGCGGATGCGGGTCAACATATCGGCGATCGGGTCGGTCATCATGTTGGTTGGATTCTCCGTTTACCAGCTCGACTTGCGGACGCCAGGAATCAAGCCCTGATCTGCCATCTTACGGAAACAAATCCGGCAGATCCCAAACTTCTGGTAGACCGCTCGAGAACGTCCACACAGTTTGCATCGCCGTTTGCGCTGCGTCGGATGCTTGGGCTCACGTAGAGCCTTAGCGAATTTTGATTTACTAGCCACAGACGTCTACCTGTTTCTGGAAACGAGGTGGTGACTCAACTCTTCCAATATCTGTCATGTCGCCGCGTCTTCCGTGCGTTTGAACGGCAAGCCCAGGCGACTTAACAATTCCAGAGCTTCCTGATCACTCGCACCGGCGGTGACCACGGCGATGTTCATGCCCTGCACCCGCAGGTACTTATCCGGATTCAGTTCAGGGAAAACCAACTGTTCCGTTAATCCCAAACTGTAGTTACCGTGCCCGTCGAACGCCGTCCGGCTAATCCCGCGGAAGTCACGGACGCGAGGCAACGCTAAGGACACTAAGCGGTCCAGAAACTCCCACATGCGAGCCCGCCGCAAGGTCACCTTGCAGCCGATCTCCTGCCCCTCCCGCAACCGAAATCCGGCCACGGAACCCTTGGCTTTGGTAATGATGGGTTTCTGGCCCGTGATCTCTGTCATCGCTTCCGCCGCGGTTTCCAGGTACTTCTTTTCCTGGATGGCAGCGCCGACACCCATGCTGACGACGATCTTTTCGAGTCGCGGCAAAGACAGCCGATTGGTACGGCCTAGCGTTTCCCGCAGCGCTGACAGGACCTCTTTCTCGTATTTTTCTTGTAACCGGGATACCATGATTGTTGTGTACCTCGTAACCATCCCCTCCCGCGACGGGCGTCGTTCGGGAAGAATAATCTTACGACTTCTTGGCGAGTTTGGCGTGCGGGGGACTGATCGTGCCCAGGGACACCCCGCTCCGTTTAGAGAACCGTTCTTTGCTGCCGTCTTCCAACTTACGAAACCCGACCCGTGTCGGCTTGTTGGTCTGGGGACAGATCACCATTACCTTCGAGATTTCAAGCGGCATCTCTTTCGACAGCCGTCCGCCCTGAGGATTCTTCTGGCTTCGCCGAACGTGCTTATAGACCCGCGCCACACCCTCGACCACGACCTTCCCGGCCTGTCGATCTACGATCAACACCTTGCCTCGGACACCGCGATCCGTCCCGGAAATCAATTCCACCATATCGCCAACTTTGATGTGCATTACAACACCTCCGTGGCCAAGCTGACGATCTTCATGAAGTTCCGTTCCCGGAGTTCCCTTGCCACAGCCCCGAAAATACGGGTGCCGCGGGGATTCCGATCGGTGTCGATGATCACGGCCGCGTTGCTATCGAACCGGATGTAGCTGCCGTCCCGACGCCGCGTCGGCTGTTTGCAGCGGACCACAACCGCTCGCACAACGGCCTTCTTCTTAATCTCGCTGCCTGGAATAACACTCTTTACACTACAGACGATGATATCCCCAATCCGGGCATAGCGCCGGCGGGAACCGCCGAGCACTTTGATGCACTGGATCTCTTTAGCGCCGGTGTTATCCGCCACCTCCAAACGTGTCTCTTGCTGGATCATTGCTAGGTTTCCCCTCCAACAACCGCCTCGACCGCCTCGACCGCTTCACCCGCGACGTCCATCCGGGCGGCCACGCGATTCTGTCGTATCACACGAACCAATTCCCATCGTTTCTTCAACGAGCGCGGGCGCGACTCGATGATTTCGACAGTATCACCTTGCGACGATTGCTCGCCCTCGTCGTGGACATAGCAAACCGTTCGCTGACGTAGGTACTTCCCATACTTCGCATGCTTCACCAGTCGCGGAATCTCGACGATCCGCGTCTTGGCCATCTTATCGCTGGTCACGATTCCTTCGGCAACTCTCTTCGGCATGGCTGTCTACTTCTTTTCGGCAAGGATTTCACGGTGTCGCTGAATCGTTTTGATGCGTGCGATCAGGCGCCGATGTCGGCGGAGTTCGCTGGGTGTATCCAGACGCTCAGTCTGCGACTGTATCCTCAGCCGAAACAGCTTCTCACTCGCATCCTTCAAGGACAGAGCTAGCTGCTCGTCGCTCATGTCTCGTAATTCAGCGGCTTTCATCTTGGTGCTTTCCCAATTCACTAAGCCGGACGACGCCTAATAAATCGCACCGGCAAGGGCATCTTATGAGCCAAACGCGCGAAGCAGATCCGCGCCTGCTGTTCCGTAACTCCCCCCAACTCGTACAGGACGGTCCCAGGCTTTATGGAAGCCACCCAGGCTTCCGGTTCGCCCTTTCCTTTTCCCATGCGAGTTTCCAGAGGCTTCGAGGTAATCGACTTATGCGGAAAAACCCGGATATACAACCGGCCTTCCCCGCGCACATATTGCTGTGCAGCAATACGTCCGGCCTCGATTGTCTGTGCTTTGATCCAGCCTCCCATGAGGGACTGCAGACCATAGTCACCGAAGACAACCCGATTGCCGCGTGTCGCGCTACCTTTTATACGACCTCTTTGGCTTTTTCGATGCTTGACCCGTTTCGGCATCAGAGCCATCGCTGACTTCTCCTTCGTACGTACCTTGATTAATCCAGACCTGGACGCCGATGTGGCCCTGAGCGGTTTTCGCTTCGGTAAAGCCGTAGTCGATTTTCGCTCGCAAAGTGCTCAGCGGAATCGAGCCCATAAGCTGCTTTTCCCGCCGTGCCATTTCCGATCCGCCCAACCGTCCAGCCAATTGAATCTTGATCCCCTTCGCGCCGGCATCCATCGTTTGCTCCATCGAACGCTTCATGGTGCGACGGAAACTGGCTCGCTTCGCCAGCTGTTGAGCGATATCTTCCGCGACCAGCTGCGCTTGAATTTCCGGTCGATGGATTTCTTCGATCTTCAGGTTCACTCGCCGGCCGATCATGTTCTGCAAATCGTTCTGCAGTAACTCGACCTCCTGGCCCTTTTTGCCAATGATCAACCCCGGACGAGCCACGAACAGAATCACCTTGACCTCGTCCCGCGTCCGTTCGATTTCAATCCGATCGATGCCGGCATTTCGATACTGTGTTTTCTGGGGATGGTTCTTGATGAAGTTGCGGATCTTGTGATCCTCAATCAGCAACTCGGAGAACTCTCGTTTGGAGGCGTACCAGCGGCTCTTCCAACCGATCATGATCCCTGTGCGGAAACCGATAGGATTTACTTTCTGGCCCATACTTAAGTCTCGTCATTATCTTCCAGCGTGATATGAATATGCGACATGCGCTTCAGAATCATCATCGCCATCCCGCGTGCGCGAGGTTGGACCCGTTTGACCATCGGCCCTCCGTCGACCCGCGCTTCGGTCACCAGGAGATTGTCTACATCCACCGAACGACCGCGATTTTGGTCGGGATCCTGCGCGCTTCCCAAAGCGCTGTGAATCACCTTCTCCAACATCCGCGCTCCGCGCTGCGACTGGAAACGCAACAAGTTCAACGCCTCGTCGGCGTACTTGCCGCGAATCATGTTCGCCAACGCCCGAACTTTTCGGGGACTAATGTGTGCGTACCTATAGGAGGCTCGAAATGCCATGTCTTTCTACCTCTTAGTGCTTGCCTCTGCCGCCATGACCGCGGAACGTGCGAGTCAAGGCGAATTCACCCAACCTATGTCCGACCATGTCCTCGGTCACGAACACCTTCACATGCAGCCGGCCGTTGTGGACCAGGAACGTATAGCCCACAAACTCCGGAACAATCGTGCAGGCTCTGCGCCAAGTCTTGACCGGTTCCTTACTCCCCGTGTCCGCCAGTTTCTGTACCTTGTGGAACAGCTTGGCGTCTACGTACGGGCCTTTCTTCAGCGACCTAGTCATACCTAGTTGTCTCTCCCGTTATCGTTTCGGCAGCTTAAGTTGTCCGTAACGCCGCGACCGCCGACGGCGAACGATTGCCTTGTTCGATGGCTTGCGCCGCTTCCGCGTCGCCCCGCCCTTGGCTGGCACCCCGGTGGGACTCACAGGGTGGCGGCCACCCTTGGTCCGCCCCTCGCCACCACCGTGCGGGTGGTCGATCGGATTCATAGCAGTACCGCGTACCGTCGGCCGTATCCCCATCCACCGCTTGCGACCGGCCTTGCCATAAACGATCCGCATGTGGTCCGCATTACCCACTTTGCCGATCGTGGCTCGGCAGGCTGCCGGAATACGCCGGATTTCCCCACTCGGAAGCGTGATCTGCGCCCAGGTTCCCTCGCGTGCCACCAAGGTCGCGAACGTCCCGGCACTTCGGCACAAACGTGAGCCCTGGCCTGGCACCATCTCGACGTTATGAATGTCGCTACCCACGGGAATCTTGCGCAGGGGCAGGCAATTTCCAACCGTCGGCGGCGCGTCCGCACCGCTCTCCAGACGCGCCCCAACCTGCAGGCCGTCCGGAGCCAGGACATATCGCTTATCGCCGTCTGCATAGTACAGAAGCGCGATTCGCGCAGTCCGGTTCGGATCGTACTGGATCGAATTCACGATCGCCGGCACGCCGTCCTTATTTCGGCGAAAATCGATCACGCGATACTGTTGCTTGTGACCGCCACCCCGATGTCGCGACGTGATAAAGCCTTGGTTATTGCGACCCCCGGTCTTATGCTGCTTGCGGAGCAGCGATTTCTCCGGCCTCACGCCCGGCGTCAGTTCGGCGAAGTCACTGACACTCGCGCCACGCCGCCCAGGACTTGTCGGTTTGTATTGTCGAATCCCCATCGCTTGTCTCTTATTGCGGATGCTGGTGCCGCGGCTGATCGTCGGCGATTAAAAGAAGTTGATGCGGTGCTCACTGTGTAGCGTGATTACCGCCTTCTTCCAGTTCTTCGTATAGCCTTCCCGGTAGCGGAACCGCCGCGGCTTGCCGCCCCGATTCTGCGTGCGCACCTTGATGACCTTTACATCAAACAAGGATTCGATCGCATGCCGAATCTGGTCTTTGCCGGCACGCGGATTCACCTCGAACGCGTACTGATTTAGTTCGTTCGAGAGGTACATACCCTTTTCGGTCACCAGCGGACGCAAGATGATCTGGTACGGCTCCAGAATCAGTCGCGTGTCTGTGCCGAGTCCTTTTTTCCGTGGATTACCCATGTAAATTACCGCTCAAAGATGTTAGCGCCGCGACCCCTTACGCCCCCGCCCGTTGACGAAAGGCGTCCAAGGCCGCCTTGGTGACCAAAATCCGATTCGGCTCCAACACTCGCAAGGCGTTGAGTTCCCCAACCGGAAGGACCGTGACGCGGTCGATGTTCCTGGCGCTTTTATGGACATTGATATCGTAATCGGCGGTCGTCACCAGTGTGCTCTGGCCAGCCAGCTTCAATGCCTTCAGGACGCCAAACATTTCCTTGGTGCGCGGCTCGCTGAAACCGAGTTCATCAATCACTACCAATCCCCCGCTGGCAATCTTCGATGCCATCGCCATGCGAGTAGCCAGCCTCATCGCCTTCTTGGGCATCCGGTAGGAAAAATCGCGCGGCTGCAAGGCGTGGATGTGCCCACCGCCACGGCGAATACCAGAGCGACGACTGCCCGCACGGGCGTTACCGGTACCCTTTTGACGATACATCTTGCGAGTGGATCCGGCCACTTCGGCGCGCGACTTGGTCTTCTTCGTACCCTGCCGCAAATTGGCTTGGTACATCACCACCGCATCGTGCAGTAGCTGCTTGCTGATTCGCGGAGCCAGTTCGGCCAAGTCGATCTCGTACGTCCCGACTTCGCTGCCACCCCGGTTGTAAATTGGCAAAGTTGTCATGGTCCACCCATCCGATGAGATCGCCTTCGTGTTTCGGCATGGCCACGGCCAGCATGGCTCGCGCCAACATAGACCGGGCCGCGAGAGGCAGCCCTTACGCCGTCGCTGCAGTCCAGCTGCACGAGGCGGGATCCCCCACATCGAAGCGTACGATTGTTGCGAAGAACCGCCGCCCACGCAAGCCGGCATCCACAGAATTTTGTAACGGCGACAGGAATCACGTCAAGTTCGTTCGCGGCCAGCGTGCACGCGAATGCCGATTTAGCTTGCCAGTGATAAAAAAACTCGACCTTTCGGACGAGCACATTAGTCGCCATAAACCTACACCCTGTGAATACTTTGCCTACGGGAGCGTGGGAACAAACCAGCAAGACAACGTCGTTGTGTGACTTCTCGCAGACCCCCACGGGTCCAACACTACAGTTGTCCCACCTTACCCGAACGGCATCCGTTCATGCGGTTCCTTAAATTCCTACCGTGTTAACTAGCGGGCGGAAGCTTTAATTTTGATATCCACCCCGGCCGGCAGGCTCAGCTTGTTGAGCGCCTCGATGGTCTTTGCCGTGGCCTGCACAATGTCGATCAGTCGCTTGTGCGTGCGGATTTCGAATTGCTGTCGCGCCTTTTTGTCAATGTGGGGACCAGACAGTACGGTATACTTCTCGATTCGCGTCGGCAACGGAATCGGCCCGTGTACCTCAGAGTGCGTGCGTTTTACGGTATCCACGATCTCTGCAGCGCTCTGATCCAAGATGGCGTGGTCATACGCCTCCATTCGGATCCGGATTACTTCACGAGCTGTTCCTGCCACGACTTTTCACTCCTTGGACTGCCCGGACTCCTGCCGATTGCACATTCCAATCGATGACCGGCCGACAGCCCCTGCCGCCGACAAAAGTTCCTTTGGGAAAGCACGGATTCTAGAGGTGTGACGGCAACCCGTCAACACCCCGATCGGCAGCTCTTAGAAAAAAAGTATATTCCCGGCTGGACAATCGCTTTGTTATCGGCCTCCGCTGGCATGGAATCCATGAATTCCTTGCCAAACAGAACCTCGGTTCCCGCTTCTCACGCAAGCTTGGAATTGGTATGGTTAACGCTTGGTGATTTCGTAGTTCCATCAACTTAGGAGGTATTCGTCGTGGCCAAACCCCACCGCCTGATCAAGAAAGCCAATCATGGAAAACGCCCTGCGAACGCCAAGGGGCGCAAATCCAAGCGTAGGAGGGTCCGCACGTAGTGCCCGCTCGGTTCCCCTCGTCCGCTAGCAGGCCTCACCGGTCAATTGCCTAAAGGATTCCATCGTGACCAGCAAATCGCTGATTATCGATCTGTCGACGATCGACTTCAATCACGTCGTTGCAGACATTGAATCGATTCGCAAGTACAATCCGCAACGCTTCGAGATGGAGCAATTGACGGCGGTGGTACACGAGGATTTCGTGCGAAACACGTGCATCGGATACAGGGACGTGACGGCGCACGAGTTCTGGGTGCGTGGACACATGCCTGGCATGCCGCTGATGCCCGGCGTCGTCATGTTGGAAGGTGCCGCGCAGTTGTGCAGCTATTTCACCCAGAAGAGCGATCTGCTCGGTTCTCCGGTGGTGGGATTTGGCGGCTTGGAGGACGTCCGCTTCCGGGATCCTGTGGTGCCTGGAAACCGCTTGATCTATCTCTGCGAATTGGTCAAAGTCCGGCGGCATCGGATGATCGTCAGTCGCTTTCAGGGTGTAGTCGGGGACGCGGTGGTCGTGGAAGGGATTATCAAGGGCATCCCCATTCCGGTCGAGATGCTCCAGCGTCCCGCTGGCGGGAGTTGAGGGCCGGATCGTTGGTGGCGGCTCGACCGCGATAGGATTACTGCTCATCATGGGCCGCCGTATACTACGCCGAATCGATACGTCGCTCGATCTTTCGCAGCATCTGAAATCGCTTGACGAACTCTCTCCGCCGTTCACCTCGGAACGCGGCTTCGGCCGTACGTCGCCGCTGGAGATAGAAGTCGGCAGCGGGAAAGGCCTGTTTCTCCAGTCGATTTCGGGGGCGGTGCCCGAGCATTGTTTCCTCGGTTGCGAGGTCTCCGCCAAGTATGCGCAGTTCGCTGCGGCCAAATTGGCTCGTGCGCAACGCAGCAATGCGATGCTGGTGCACGGAGACGCCCTGCGATTGTTTCGCGAATACTTGCCAGATGCCTCGGCGGCGGCCGTGCATGTGTATTTCCCCGATCCGTGGTGGAAGAAACGACACTGGCGGAGACGCGTGATGCAGGAGCCGTTCCTGAAGGACATCGAGCGGGTCCTGGAACCCCACGGAACGCTGCATTTCTGGACGGATGTCGAGGAGTACTTCACCAACACCCTAGAGCTGATCAAGCAAGTGACCCGTTTGGCTGGCCCTTTCCAGGTCCCCGCACGGGATCCCGCACACGATCTCGATTACCGGACACACTTCGAACGACGGATGCGACTGCATCACGAAGCGGTCTATCGCGCCGAGTTCCGGCGGGAACCCGACCATGCCTGAACTTCCAGAAGTCGAAACCATGCGACGCGGGATCCTGGGCGTCGTGGGCGCCACGTTGGTCGGGGCCGAGCGTTTGCCGTGCGCGCTGAAACCGATTCTCGTGCAGCCCGCGCTGGCCCACTTCCGTCGCCGCGCGGTCGGACGACGCGTGACGGTGGTGGACCGGATCGGCAAGCGGGTCGTTCTGCGTTTGGACAGCGGTGATGCCATCATCCTGGAGCCGCGCATGACGGGCTTGGTCCTGGTCGCCGAATCACCGGACACAGCCCATTTGCGGTTTCGCTTGCGTTTCTTGGGCGGCCAGATCCAGCAAATCCTGTACTGGGACCGTCGCGGATTGGGCTCGGTGCGGCTGCTGTCGCGGCGTCAACTCGAGCAGCAGTTGGGGCCAGGAAAGTTGGGACCGGACGCTCTGACTGTGACTGTCGACGAGTTATGGGACGGCCTGCATCGCAGTCAACGAGCGATCAAGGTGGCGCTGCTCGACCAGCAGACGCTGGCGGGCGTGGGGAACCTGTACGCGTCGGAGATCCTCCACGTCGCGGGAATCCACCCTCAGCAGCGGTGCTGCCGTCTGAGCCGCGACACTTGGCGACGACTCCAAGCGGCCATGCTGCACGTGTTGGAGGAAGCCATTCGATACGAAGGCTCGACGTTGGCCGACAGCACATATCGCAACGTCTTGAGTTCCCCCGGCAGCTACCAGAACCAGCATCGGGTCTACGACCTGGCTGGCCAGCGGTGTCCGAAATGTTCGGTGGGCGTCATCCGCCGCATCGTCCAGGCGCAGCGTTCGACGTTCTTCTGCCCGCGTTGTCAGCAGCGGAATTGACGCCGAAAACGGCTACCTGCCTTGCAAATTTTCGTGAATGGGCTTTAATCATCACGCAGTCCGTTGTGGAGCGTCGAGTTTTTCCATTAACTGTGAGTGAGGAAGGTACGAGAGACATGGCCAAAGCTGCTGCAACCCAAAATCCGTTAACCAAGAGCCAGATCCTAGCCAACGTCGTGGCCGCGACCAATCTGCCCAAGAAAGACGTGGCCGCGGTGCTGGGCGCGTTCGCGGAGGAAGTCAAGAAGAACCATGGTAAGAAGGGGCCCGGTGTGTTCACGGCCCTCGGTCTCGTGAAGATCGAGAAGAAGTCCGTCGCGGCCCGGAAAGCCGAGAAGGGCGTCCCCAACCCGTTCAAGCCGGGTGAGTTGATGGACCGTCCCGCCAAGCCAGCCTTCTGCAAGGTCAAAGTCCGGGCGCTCAAAGCACTCAAGGATATGGTGAAGTAGCCGTCGCGGCGAACCGTTCGGTCCGCTCGGCGCAGCGCCCTTGATCGTACGCGAACACCCTCGGCTCAACAGGTCGAGCCGGGGGGGTTGGTTATGCCTACAATGTACCGAGAGGCGGCTCCCGGCGACGTCCAGGGAGTCGCTCCCGACGAGGTTGTGAAAAAATCAAATCGGCCAACGATGCTTGCGCAAGGTGCCTGGTGGGCTGTGCCCACCAGGCACAAGCGGTTTCGGTGGGCACAGCCCACCCTATGATTCTTCACAACCGCTCCGCGTCAGGCTGGAAAGCCTGACCTACTTGGCGGCGGATCAGTAACCCACCGTCACGGGCTGACCGTCATCGCGAATCGACAGCCGCAGCAACACGCCGAGGTCTGTCGTCTGGGAGAGGAACTGTACCGAGCCGTCGGTCATGCCGATCAGCAATCCGCCGGGATGGGCCGATTGCAGTGGATTGTTGCTGCCGTGGTCTTCGCTGCATCCCGGCAGCGGGGCAGTTCCCAGCACCCGCTTGTAGTTCGGGCGATAGCGGACGGTGGTGATGTTGTAACAATCCAAGGCGGCTGGTGGACTGCCGGGCAATCCGGCGTTGGCGGGCGGCACCTGCGCCGACTCGGCTGTTCCGGAAATGAAGCCACCCCCGGCGGTCGTGTTGGGAGTTGGCGGACCGGTTCCGCTCGTGTCCCACCCCGCATCCCCGTGGTACTTCGTCGAGAAACTCGCGTTGGCGTCCTGCAACCAATCCGATTGCTCACCCACAATCATCGTGTTGGAAGTGCCGTCCGTGCAGGAGGCCATGCCCACGTGTTGGCACGCGGGCAGCATGCCGCTGACGGTGATGATGCTGTTCGGCACATGGCCCACGCCCTTCTGCCGATTCACGTAAGGACGCGGTGAGATGGGCGGCACGAGGCCTGCCGCACCGCCTCGGTAGTCCGGCGAACTGGCGTCGATATCGCAACCGCCCGAGATGCCGACGTAGGTCGGCAGCACGATGGGGCCGGTCTGCGTTTCCATTACCGGCAGTGGGCTGGACGGACATCGCATGTATTCCGGCACGAGCGTGCTCAACGGCGACCCCGAGACATTGGCGTTGATGTTCTCCGCATTGAACGCCCCGTTCCCCGGCGCCTCAGCGCGTTGCAGCGCCGCGATCTTGTCATACACGTTGCGATGTTCGGTGAAGGGCAGGGTGCCGTACCACCACGAAGGACCGAGCTTCTCGGACTCGCCAGCCATTCCCGCGTGCAGAGCCCCGGCGGGAAAGACCTTGTACGTGTCGTGGTAGTTCTGCAAACTGATCGCAATATTGCGCAAGTTGTTGTTACATTGTGTGCGCCGGGCAGCTTCGCGCGCGGCTTGGATGGCCGGCAGGAGCAGCGCCAGCAGAATCCCCCCGCACGCCAGCAACGGAATCACGCTGCAGGCCACGATGACCAGGGGAACCAGCCACTTGTTGGATGCGGACTGCGGCGGCGGTGGGGCGCCGGCCTCAACTTGGACACCAGCGAACCCCGGGATGGTGATGGTCTGGCCGCAACCTGCGCACGGGCCGCTGCGCCCGCCGAACTCGTCCGCTACGACGGTCTGTTTTCCACAATGAGGACACGTGAAGGCGATAGGCATGATCGGATCCCCTGTCGAGTAACCTGGAAGCTGCCACACGAGCAGTATACGCGTTGGCGCTGGCGGCCAACAAGCTGCGCGAGGACCTCGCCGCATTTCGCGAGAACGGCCGCAGCCTCGCTCCCTCGGTGCTCCGGGGAGAGGGCTGGGGTGGCCGCTTGAAAATGTCGTATTGATTCGCAGTTTGTGTCTTCCATGTTTTGTTACGCGCACGGATGGCAGAGCCAGAGCACGGATGAAGACCGAAGAAGAAAAACACCCGTGCTCTGGCTCTGTCATCCGTGCGAATATCGCAAGAAAAGTTGTTCTTGGGCCAGGTACACAATCTGTCTATGTCCGTACGGACCGTTGCGAGATCACTCGTCCAGAGTTGCTGCTGCTCAACGAGAAGGCACGTCATCCAATCGCTCCGGCGAAGTCTCGGCCTAGTTGTACAACGTCACTTTCCATGCAAGTTCCAGACCCCCACGGCCTCGTGCCGTTGTTTAATCAGATTTGCAGGCTACACCAAGCCCCCCCCAAATCTCTATTTTCCCCCCGCCCTGCCGCCGAAGGCGGCAGGGCGGGGAAAGAAGGGAGAAGGTGCGAGCGGCCGTCGGTTCTAGCCTGTCAATCTGGTTCACGATCCAGGCAAGCTGGATGGGGTCTTTTGTCGCACAAGTTGTCTTGAAGAAGCACGTTGGAGCGAACTGTCTCGCTCAATGTGGTTATCTCAAACTAGCCACGGTAGTTGCATTTGGCAATCTCAGGAGCGATATCTCGAAGCACGCCGTCCAGCTCGAACAGCGTGTGATCGTCGAGCAGCGTATCTGCGAAATGGTACTCCGTGGCCGACCCCACGGGGATTTGCATCCGGCGTGCCACCTCGCGCGGGGAAGTGCCTTGCAGCCAGGCAGGACGCGGAAACTCCTTGCCCAAAGCCGTCGACGCCGCTTCAGTCCAGAGTTCGGCCGCAGCAGGGAACATCGGAACTGCGGCACCAAATGGTGCTCCGACCAGGCTTGGCAGCGAGGTGACTTCCGCCGTTGACGCAGCCATTTCTCCCTCGCCGAAACCTGCCAGGTGGCTGTTGATGTAGCTGATGACCGCCAGCACGTCCAACGGCGTGCAGGCGTTGTCATCGTTCGTATCATAGAAAGGGTGCACGCCAGCCGGGTCCGTTGGCAACGACGTGTCGCCGGAGCGGCCGTTGATGTAGATAATAATGGTCAAGACATCTAACGGCACCACGCTTCCGTTCCCGTCGACGTCATACGCATCCGCCGCGTTGTGCCAAGGGTTAAAAGCAAAATTGGCAATCGAGTTCCGTTCGTCCTGGCTCAGGAACGCCGCAGTCTGGCCACTCAATCCATTCGTTCCGACCAGCGTTTGGGCTGCGGCCACCGCATCGGCCCGGCGGGTCGCCAGGATCGTCAGGTACGCCAGACGGACCATCTGCCCGGCCGGCACCCGCAGCGTATAGGTCCACTCGATGTTGTCCGAGGTCCGCAGCACGCTCGTAGGCACCAGCCCTGCCGGACCGTGCACATAATGCACGATCGCCGGCGTCCCGCTGCCGTCAGCGTCATCGGTGCCGATCCATTGGTCGGTCGGTTCGACCACGTCGTCGCCATCGGACGTGGCGAAGACGGTCGTGTCGCCGTTCGAGCCGAGATTCCCGACGATGCGCACCGTGGTAGTGATCGGGCTCTTGGAGGGATTCTCGAACACGTCCAGCGTCCGAGCGAAAGCCTCGTTGCCCGTACCAGGTACTGTGATCTCGCGATGGACTTGCAGGCCGGCGATCGTAACCATCGCCGTCACCAAGGTACGATCCTCGTCGGTCAGGAAATCGGCCGGCACCTGGGGTGCAAACGTCTGGCCGGCAACCTCCAGCCGTCCAGCACCGTCGAACGCCTTCCCGCTGGAACCGACCAACTGCCCGGCCCCAAAACCGCGGCTCTGCACAGCCACCTGCATCGCCTGCGGAGCCTCCCATGTACGAACCTCTTGTCCGGGCGAGTTCAGCAGCAGGCAAACGCCACCGCCGATCGAAACAACCATGTCGGCTTGGCCGTCGCTGTTGAAATCGCCGGTGGCGATTTGCGCGCCGGTAGTAGCGTAGGTCACCATCGGCCTGAATCCACCCGCGCCGTTGCCGAATAGCACCCCAGTCCCTGACCCCCATAAGTCACCCACAGCCAAGTCTGCTTGGCCATCGCCGGTGAAGTCGGCCACTGCCAGGGACGTGGGACTGATGTTGCCGGTCGCGTAGGTCACTGCCGGCGCAAGGCCACCGGCACCGTCACCCCTCAACACGACGACGTTTCTGCTGTTGGTATTGGCCACGGCCAAATCGGGCTTCCCGTCCGCATTGAAATCGCCGACGGCCAACGACTTAGGGCCCGATCCGCCGGAACGGAAAGTCTTCGCCACGTCAAATCCGCCCACTCGGTTATTCAACAGCACGCCTACGCTAGCGTCGCCGCTCGTGTGGGCCACAGCCAGGTCGAGCCAACCATCGCCGTTGAAGTCGCCGACCTTCACGGAAGAAGGGGAAAAGCCGCCCGAGGCATAAGTTACTGCGGGCGCAAAGGTCCCTGTGTCGGTGCCCGACAAGACGCCGATGCCTCCGGCGTTCGCCACAGCTAGATCCGCATGTCCGTCCCCGTTGAAATCCCCCACCGCCAACGACGAAGGATGGGAGCCGTCTGTCGCGTAGGTGAGGGCTTCAGCAAACCCGCCCGCGCCATCGCCCAGCAGCACCCCGACCGTGCCGGACTCGGTAGCGTGTGCCACGGCCAAGTCGGCCTTACCGTCGCCGTTGAAGTCGCTGATGGCAACCGCGGAAGGGTTGAAGCCGCCCGTCGCATAGCTCGCGGCTTCCGCCAAGGCACCTGTGCCGTTGCCCAAGAGCACCTCGACCATCCCGAGCACCTCGACCCACTCTGAGTCGCTGCCGTGTGCCGCGACCACGTCGACCTTTCCATCGGCGTTGAAATCGGCGACGGACAGGGAAGAAACAACACTGCCGGAACCCTGAATTCTCGCCGCCGCAAACCGGCCCGCACCATCGCCGAGTAGCACCCCGACCGTTTCGCTGTTTATCACAGCCAGGTCGCCCTTTCCGTCGCCGTCAAAATCAGCGATCGTCGCCGACCAGCCGTTTACGGCGTAGCTCACGGTCCCTGTAAACCCTGCCGTGCCCGTGCCGAAGGACACCTCGATACCGTCGTCGTTCGTCACGGCTAGATCCGCCTTCCCATCGGAGTTGAGATCGCCCACGGTGACAAAAGAAGGCCACCGGCCACGGGAGGCGTAGGTCAGGGCCGGCGCAAACCCACCGGTGCCGATACCCAACAAGATCCCGATGTTGTTGCTGTCCGAGTTCGTCACGACTAGATCCGCCTTGCCATCGACGTTGAAATCCCCGACGGCCACCGAGAGAGCATAGGAGCCGCCCGTTTCGCAGATCAGGGCTTCGGCAAACCGGCCCGTGCCATCGCCCAGCAGCACGCCAACGATCCCGGGGGTGCTACTGTGAGCCACGACCAGATCGTCCTTTTCGTCGCCGTTGAAGTCGCCCACCGCCAGCGAAGAAGGCCTGGCGCCGCCGGTGGCGTAGATCACGGGTGCCGCAAATCCACCCTGGCCATCCCCCAGAAGCACCCCGAGGTTACCCGTGGCACCATCGAACATCACGGCCAAGTCGGCCTTGCCGTCGCCGTTGAAGTCGCCCGCCGCTACCGACCAAGGATACAAGTCGCCCAAGGCGGAAAGCACGGCCGGTGCAAACCCGCCCTTACCATTCCCCAACAGCACGCCGATCGTACGGCTGGCGGTGTTCGTCACCGCCACGTCAAGTTTCCCGTCCGAGTTATAATCGGCGACCACCACAGAACGGGGATACGAGCCACCCGTGGTGTAAACCATCGGCGGCGCGAACAGGCCTCCCCCAATTCCCAACAGCACGCCGACAGTATTGGCGCCGCCGTTCACGACGACCAAGTCGGTCTTTCCGTCGGTATTGAAGTCGCCCGCCGTCACCGCGGCCGGAGACGCGCTGCCTAGGAAGTAACTAACCGCGGCCAAGAAACCACCTGTGTCACTGCCCAACAACACACCCACGCTGTCCCAATTGGCCACAGCCACGTCGGCGCGCTCATCCGCATTGAAATCGCCTACCGCCAGCGACCTAGCGCCCGAGCCGCCCGAAGCGTAGAGCATCGCCGTCCCAAAGCCACCTTGGCCATCGCCCTCCAGCACCCCAATCTGGTCGTTGCCCGCCACGGCCAGGTCGGCCTTCCCGTCACCGTTGAAATCGCCCACCGTGACCGACGAAGGATACGCCTCGCCCGATGCGTAAGATACCGCCGCCCCAAACCCGCCCGAGCCGTCGCCCAACAGCACTCCCACGTTTCCCTTCCAGACACCCTCCTCGAAGGTGGCGATTGCCACGGCCACGTCAGCTTTCCCGTCGCCATTGAAATCGCTCACCGTCATCGCGTTGGTTTGGGACCCGCCCGAGGGGTAGCTCACCGCTGCTGCAAACCCGCCGGTTCCATCGCCCAACAGCATCGCAATATTGTCGTAATTCGCCACGACCAGATCGGCGTTCCCATCGGCGTTGAAGTCGGCGACCGCGACCGAGCGAGACCCCCAACCGCCCGACGCGTAGGTCACAGCGCCCCCGAATCCCCCCGTGCCGTTGCCGAACAGCACTCCCACGTTTTTGTCGTTCGCCACGGCCAGATCGGCCTTTCCATCGCCGTTGAAGTCGCCGACCGCGATTGCCTGCGGGTAGATTCCGCTCGACGCGTAGCGGAGCGGCGCGGCAAACCCGCCTCGGCCATTGTTCAACAGTACGAGGATGGTCGAGTTCGCCGGATCTGCGACCGCCAGGTCGGCCTTTCCATCGCTGTTGAAGTTCCCCACCGCGACCGCGGAAGCGTCTTCGGCGCCTGACGCTATCGTGCCGGCCACCTGGAACCCGCCCACGCCGTCGCCCAGGCAGAGCGTGATGCTCTCGCCTCCCGCTACGACCAGATCCAGAAAGCCGTCTCCGTTGAAGTCCGCGGTCGCCACGGCTTGGAGGTATCCGTACGGGCTGGTGGGATAGGTCGGGGCGGAAACGAACCTCTCCTCATCCGCCGCCACCGCCACAAAGTCACGAGTCCAATCGCCGCCGGCAACCCCGTCGGCATTGCCGTCCAAGGCATTGCCGGCCGCGTCCGTGATCGTCTCCCGGACGGAGAAGCGGTACACGCTTTCCGACAACGGCCCGAAGTTGAGCGTAGCGACGATACCGTCGCAGGCTACGGTCACAGGGATGGTCGTGTCGTCCGCCGTGCCCAGCAAGCCATCGGGACCGACCGTTTGCAGCTGATAGTTAGCCGCTGACTCGCCGTGCACGATGTGCTTGCTGAAGGTGATCTGCAGCGCGTTGGTCCCCGCGGCCAGCGTGCCGTCGCTCAGGGACGGGAAGGTGCTCGTGACCATCGGCAGCGTGAAGTCGTAGCTCACGACTGGGTCTGTGCTGGTTGACGCGCCGCTCGCATTGCCCGCCGCATCGTGAGCCGCCCCGGCCGGGATACGGGCGGTCACGGTGCCCCTCCCGGTCATTCCAGTTACCGCGACAGCGTACGTCGTGCCCTCCGCACCCACGGGACCCACGGTGGCCACCAACGTCTCAGACGCTGTGCCGCCGAACACCAAGTCGCCAACAGCAAAGTCACTTACCGGCTCGCTGAACACGACCCTGAAGTGAATCGGCGAGACATCACACGGCTCCGCTTGCCCTTCCGCCAAGCCGATCGACACCATGGGCGGCGTCACATCGTACGTCACCACGGCATCCGCGCTGGTGGCCGCGTTGTTGGGCATCCCCGTCGCGTCATGAGCAACGCCTGCGAGAATCCCGACGATCACCGTACCGCTGCCTGTCATGCCGCGGACGGCAATGTCGTAGGTCGTGCCATCGATGCCCGATGGGCTGATGATCGCCACCAGCGTTCCCGGTGCCGTCCCGCTCAAAGTCACGCCGCTGGCAGAGAAGTCAGCCACTGGCTGGCCGAAGACCGCAGTGAAGTGAATCGACGAACCTTTGGTCGGGTCCGCCTGTGACTCCGCTTGATCGATCGTCGTCGGAAACCCGGTGACAACGAAGGTTGTTGTGTAGTCGCCCCCGGCCTGCCCGTCTTTATCCCCGTCCAACCGGTTCCCGAAAATGTCCGTTACGTCATCCGACGCCTTGAGCGTATAGCTCCCGACAGGAATTCCGCCCTCAAACATGAGCATCGCCGACTTGCTGTCGGCCGCCAGATAGACCTGATCCGGGGTCAACACACCAAGCGTGGATTCGACCAGCGAAAGATGCGTCTCCGCGAAGTAGGCAACCGGCTCGTTGAATAGCAGAACTAATTGCCCGCTCCCTTCCGGTAGGAAGCCGGAACTCGGCAGGTCGGCTGTCACCTGGGGTCCCGTAACGTCGGGCGAAGCCGACTCGATGGTCACCTTAGCGGAATTATCGTCCGTTGTGGCCTCGCCAGCCACAGCCACGATTACTGCCGCGTAGACGTTCTCGCCCGCCGTCAAGGTGAACGAATCGCTGCTCACCAGGGCCGTACCGTCGGGCAGTAACTCGCCCACAGCCACCGGCTGGCCCAGTAGCGTTCCTCCTGCGGCCGGATCGCCCAGGTAGAACTGAACGCTCGTTGCGGCGCTGGTCTCATGCCCCACGTTGACGACGGTCCCAACCAACGTTGTCTGTTGCCCTGCGAGAAGCGAAGGATCACTCAAGCCGAACGAATCTGCGACGAATCCCAAATCAGGACCTGCACTGACGCTAACCATGCCAAACGGCGAACCGGTTTCCGCCGCTAGTGCACGCGGCATGCCCGTTGCGTTCTGCGGCGGGGCGACCGCGGCGGTTGCGTAAATGACAAACAAATCGCCGTCGGCATTGATCGCCCCGGCGGGCATCCACGCGGTCCCCGCATCGTCGGTGATGGCTACGGGTACCGTCCAGCCGGCCGCCGATTGGCCGAAATCACGCGACAAACACAAGATCGCTTCGGTGGTCCCGGCGCCGTGGAAGAAGCCAAAAACCGTGTCGCGATCATTGACCTTCAGTTGCAGGCCGTCGACCAAGGACAGTCCCGTAGCGGCCAACTCAGGTGCCGACCACACCCCGGCTGCACTTCGGACGGCCGAGCGCAAGATGAATCCATCATCTCCGAGTTCAGCCCACAACGCGACAACTCGGCCATCACTTAGCGACGCAGCGCGAATGGAGCGGATTTCGGCGGCGGCACTGCCAGGAATTGCCTCGGGCGTCGACCACGCCGACCCGTTCCACATGGCGTAGTAGGGCGTTTGGCCCGTGTTCGACCCATCGGTGGCTTGCGCCCAGACGGCAACCGCGGCGCCATTGGGCGTGTAGGCCAAATCGACGCTGCGGTCTGCCACCGCGTTGGAGGTCAAGTTGGCGGGCGCCGCCCACGCGTTGCCGTCCCAAACCGTGTAGGCGATCTCGTTCCCGGAACCCTGGCCCAGAGTCCCGTTCGCGTCGGTCACCCACATCGCCAACCCGGTACCGTTGGTCCCAAACGCCACGATCGCATTGCCGTCCGCCACCCCGTTGTTGCTGAGCGGCAGGGGAGTCGTCCAGGACGTCCCGTCGAACTCGGCGGAGTAGATGTCCTGTGCGGCGAGAACCTGTTCGAAAGTCGCAGCAGCCAGTTGCGCCGCAGTCAGCTTCACGCGAGTCCACACGGCCACGATCTTTCCGTCCGGCCGTACGGCCAAACGCGGGGCCGAGTCGCAAAAGCCCGAGTCATCGCTCAACGGCATCACGTCGGACCATGTGGTCCCATCATACGTCTGATACACGATACGGGTCGCTGAACTCGCATCATCTTGCGCGACATAGGCACGCAACTGGTGCCCATTTACCAGGCTCAGTATGTCCGGCATGGCCAGAATCCCGAACCTAGATTGACCTGTCGCCGCCAGTCCCTCTCCCGCCGCCCCGTAGTCCTTGGTGCCCCAATTATATGGCCCAGCCACGGTGATCTCGCCCAAGTTGTAAGTCCAAGGTCCGACCGTCACTTCAGCCCCTACAGCGACGGTGAATTCGACATAGGCATCGTGATCGAAGCCCGGTACGGCATCCAGCAGCCCAACCTCATACCTAAAGGCAAATGTCGGCTCGACGTAGGCGCCAACGCTGGCCACCCCCACGTCCACAAGATTTACTTTGGCCTGGAGACTGACATCCAACTTGGGCCTAAAATAAGTCGGCGGTTGGAGAATTCCCAAGCCTCCCGTACCGCCCACCCCCACCGTCACTGCCCAGTCGAAACCGGGGGTAACCTTGAGGCTGGCTTCCAGGGACATCGGCCACACACCAAGACTGAATGGCACCTTGCCAAGAGGGATGTTGACCACATCGGAATCGACGCTGCCAGAGACCGTTACAGCCGCGCCCGCGATTTCCAGGCGAGTATCGAAGGTCGGTCGAAACGTCGGCAGATCGAAGCCGAAGGAGACGCCCTTGGGCACGTACCACGGTCGATTGCTGCCCGGGGTGAAACTGGCATCTTTGAACAGGCTAAGTTCCTTGCCGAAGACAATCGTCTGGACACCCAGCAGGGCCTTCGATTCGCTGGGCATGACTCGCCCGTCAAGTCCCGCCGCGGTGTGGATTAGCAGTCCGGCCTGGAAGTGGTTTTCCAGGCCGCCGATCAGCTTCCAGTCGTTGGGGAAATCCGCCTCCAACTTCCAATCCTGAGGCTTCCAGCCGTTCAGGTCGTAATACGCCCGGCTGCCGCCCACGAACTTGCTCTGCTCGACGTCGGCCCACGAGGGCGCCGGAATAACTTTGACCGTTCCTCTCCAAGGCGCAGAAGCATGGTTCTGGGCGTCATAAGCCACGACCGTGAGTGTCGTGTCACCCGTGAGTTTGCCCATATCGAATCCGACGGACCAGCCATCGGCTCCACTCCAGTCGGTAAAAGTCGGTAGCGTTCCGAGGGTGAAGGCTACATGGTCGACTTTGGCGTTGCCGCTCGGATTGACCACGTCGGCACGGAACGTGTTCCAAGCGGAGATGCCGCTGATGAATTGTCCGAAGATCGCAGGATCGCCGTTCTGGTCGTATTGGGCTTGGACTTTGTTGATGAGCGGCAGGCTACCCGGGCTTCCGAGGGCCGCGACCGCTTTGTTATTGAGGTTGGTCGTCTCGCGGATTCGGTCGAACGGATCTACCTCGACTTCGATCATGGCGTCCGGCCCACTGGGATTCCAGAGGACGGACGTCGACTTGCCGCCCCACGCCAGGATCGAGGCGATGGACTGAGTACCGACAGGGGTTTTCGTTTTCGCGTCGCGAAAACGAACCTCGATGGGACCATTGACATCCAAGCCGCTACGATTGTCGACCGTGACGACGACCCGCACCGCGGTTCCTTCGGATGTCAGAATCACTTGGTCGTTGGCGATCGCCAAATCGGGAAGCAGTCCCGCGGTCCCCAGATCGCGGATCTTGGCCACGAAGGCATCCCAGTCGCCGCCGTTGTAGCTCGTGTCAAACCCGCCCGAGGTCCAGCCAGCCGAGCCGGTATCCCCGGTCACCAGAACGTTACCCGCGGAGTCCACTGCAATGCCACATCCCGCATTCCCGTCAGTTCCGCCCAGGTAGGTCGACCAGAGATGACCGCCGCTGGGGCTCAGCTTCGCCACGAAGGCATCCTGAACGCCGTTGTAACTCGTGTCAAACCCGCCCGAGGTCCAGCTGGCCGAGCGAGTCATCCCGGTCACCAGAATGTTACCCGCGGAGTCCACTGCAATGCCCTCGCCAGAATCGAAGCTAGTTCCGCCCAGGTAGGTCGACCAGAGATGACCGCCGCTGGGACTCAGCTTCGCCACGAAGGCATCCCAATCGCCGCCGTTGTAGCTCGTGTCAAACCCGCCCGAGGTCCAGCCGGCCGATAAGGTATACCCGGTCACCAGAACGGTACCCGCGGAGTCCACCGCAATGCCGTGCACCTCCTTCCAGTCGGTTCCGCTCAGGTTGGTTGACCAGAGACGACTTCCGCTGGAACTCAGCTTCACTACACAGACATCGACGTAACCGTCGTTAAAACTCCCGCCCACCAGAACGCTACCCGCCGAGTCCACCGCAATGCCGTACCCGTAACCGTAATAGGATAGGTCTCCGCCCAGGTAGGTCGACCAGAGATGACCACCGCTGGGGCTCAGCTTCGCCACGAAGGCATCCTGAAAGCCGTTGAAGCTCGTGTCAAACCCACCCGAGGTCCAGCCGGCCGATAAGGTATACCCGGTCACCAGAACATTACCCGCGGAGTCCACTGCAATGCCACGTCCCCCATCCCAGTCAGTTCCGCCCAGGTAGGTCGACCAGAGATGACCGCCGCTGGGACTCAGCTTCGCCACGAAGGCATCAGCATAATGCAGAGTTCCGCCGTTGTAACTCGTGTCAAACCCGCCCGAGATCCAGCCAGTAGACCCGGTCACACCGGTCACCAGAACGTTACCTGCCGAGTCCACCGCAATGCCGTACCCGTCATCGTTCCAGTCTCCGCCCAGGTAGGTCGACCAGAGATGACCACCGCTGGGGCTCAGCTTCGCCACGAAGGCATCCCCACCTCCGTTGTAGCTCGTGTCAAACCCGCCCGAGGTCCAGCCGACAAGAAATGCCACTGTTGTCCCGGTCACCAGAATGTTACCCGC
>JAPLNJ010000788.1 GCA_026692885.1 Planctomycetota bacterium
TGGGGCTTGGTTGGCCCAGCGAGAAACCGAAGAACCCGGCTTCACGCGTCGCATTGAAGGCGAATTGTCACGATTGGGACTCTTGGACGCCGAGTTGTAGAATGGCAGCGGAGCCACGGGGGACGGATGACGGCAGGGGGTGGGCGCCGACGGCTTGGGTTCTTCCGGCGGGATCACGTTGGGCGCTATCCCGCCTCAGTGCGTCCGAGGTACACACACTCAGCAAATCGTCTTGGAAATCATCCCCACGGTTTAGACGGCACGGAAAACGGAGCGCAGACGATGACAGACCAAGTCAAGGAACGGGAAGGAAGCGGCAGGTTCGCCACGGGAAACCCAGGGGGACCTGGCAGACCACGCCGCCGAGTCGAAGCCGAGTACCTTGGGATCCTCTCCGACGCCGTCACCTTGCCGACATGGCGGAAGATTGCCAAGCGGGCGGTTGACGACGCGCTCCAAGGGGACGCCGCCGCGCGGAGCTGGTTGTCACGCTACCTGGTCGGTCAGGTGGGGAACACGCTGGAACGCCTTGCCGCCGCCGAGCTTGCGGGTCGAACGGTTGACGACGGTATCGCGGAAATGGCAGCAAAAATGGAAGTGGACGCCACGGTCAGCAAGACCATCTTGACCACGACAGACCTGATACGGGCACTCAGGGACGCCGGATAGGCGGGTCAAGAAAAGCTCTAAGCTTCGCCGTAAACCCTTGACGATCCCCGGCGGATTCTTGTGACCAATTTTTCAAGGGGTATTCGATGACTCAGCGACCAAGACAGAACGGCCCAAGACTGGCGACTTTCCAACAGCAACCCACGGGGGCGGCGGCAAATTGGGATCCGCCCAAGGAACTGAGCGGCAGGGTGGCATGGCGAAAGTGGAAGGAAACGGCGGCCCTGCTCTTACCGCGGGGACTGCTGACGCCGTTGGACAGGGACGCACTGCAAGTCTACGCCGAGAGCTGGCAGCGACTGAGCGACTGCGACCGAACACTGACGGACAGCGGCGAGTACCTGACCGGCCCCAATGGTGCGATGTATCCGCACCCTGCGATGGGCGAGCGAAACAAAGCCTTGGAGCGAATCCGGCGGTTCCAACGTGACTTCGCCATGTCCCCCGCGGCACGAAAGGGCAAGGACCTGGACCCGGCGGAATGCGTCGCACCACTGCCGAGTCGGAAGCGGGGGTGAGTGATGGCCAAGCGGGCGCGACATGGCCCTCGTGACTGCTACGGCGGTCAGCGTGTAATCTCTGATTTCTTGAATCTTCCCATCTGGTCTTGGTAGACGTACACCGTCTTACCTCCAGAAAAGCTGCCGCCAGCTTCAATTTGACACCCAGCCTGCAATTCCCAATACGCTTTCCCGGTCAATCCACCGAAACCAGCAATGAAGAGGTTCGTACCCGGTTCAATCAACAAGAACCTGGCCGGTGCGATCAGCGGCGATGAGTCCAGGAACGCGGGGGCTGTAGCGCAGAAGACTTCTGACGTTGCAGTGTAGACCGGATAAGTATTCACTGGCTTCTGTGCAGGTCTCTCCGGCTCGTTTGACGATGGAATTACGTCTGGCTGCCGCGTTATGCCGTTATTACGAGGGGACATGCGCGAACAAACCAGCATCAACGCGATAGTTCCGAGTACGATTCCCAAGGCGGCCTTGCGGGGATGATGACGCGCGAATCGACCGAGCGACCTAGCGAAACTATCCGCACCCACCGTGCCGCCCTGCTTTGCGGTAGGCGGTTGTTTAATCACGCCCATTTTTGGTTCAGGCACCTTCACCAATTCGTTGCATTGGGGACACGCGACCACATGGCCAGCTTGCGCCGGCTGCGCGGGAATCGGATTGCCGCATGTCGGGCAATGAATCGAAAATGACGGAACTGGACCGCTACGCTTGGTGTTCATGGCCTTCCCTTTCTATACCCCTCGTTCAGAGCGACTTGCCGCATTTTGGGCAGTGGTAGACGTTGTGGCCCATCTCGATTTCGGCAATCGTCTCGACACCGCATTTCATGCAGAACGGCACGGCTCCGGCTTTCTGTGGTGTTTTTGGATTGGCTGGTTGTGGCGTTTTCGGGCTTACTGTCTGTGGTACTGTCGGGCCTACGGCAGGCTGTGGACGCTGCCCGTCCCGCAAACTCAACACGGCCGACTGCAACCCGTCAACGGCGACGATAAGAATGGCCAACAGCGCATAACCGAAGTACGGCGGCGACCACCTACCGAGGAGATCCTCTACCGCATTGGCCGTTGCTCCCATCGCGTTATCGTCCTTGAACCGATGACCTTGCGAATCCCGAAGAGCCGCCGCGCCAACAGAGAACACGGCAGCCCCAAACGCCAACACTGCAACGAGTGCGAACACGACTTGCGTAACAACCCCGCCTCGTTTGACCGTTGCCATGTCAGTCCCTCCTGAAAACAAGAATCGTTCATCCTACCAACTGGCAGGAATTCTGATCCCCCAGCGGTCCTGATGCAAGCATAGGGGGGGTCCCTGCACACGATTGACTTCGGATAGAATGCAGACATCGGGCGGCCGGTTGATCCCCGGACACACGGCGACTAGAACAGCGAAACGGAGCTTGCTTCGCCATGTATGAAACGACGGCAGTTCTCATCGCGGCAGATGGTTGGGTAGGCGCGAACGAACGTTTACCGGCACCTGATGACGGAACCGTGTTCGAGGTGCGTGATTCCGTCTGCCCGATTCCATTCCCGGCGAGACGAAAGACGTTCGCGAGTGGAACGTTCTGGGTGGACATGGGTGGTTGCGAAATCCAAGCGGAGGACGTCCGGGAATGGAGACCGTCACGACGGCATCTCGTCAATTCGCGTTAGTTCAACGGTCGTTTTTGCGATGCGGTAAAGGCGTCCTTCGTCGTCTAGCTGATACACTGACCGCCCGTCTTCAGTGACAAACAGTGGTGGCGGCGCGTCGATGTATAGCGGCGGGCCGGAATGGTCAGTCACCTTGGTTACCCGCATGATCTTCAAAACATGCGTCCTGCTTCCAGTGGGGTCGACGACAGTGAAACGTTCAAGCACCCTTGGAGGGACCATGTTTGTATTCCTGTTTTGCGGCGTTATCTCCGTAGAATCGACATCGACACCGCCGGAACTGGAACGAAATACTTTTGTGTTGCCAAAAGGATGATTTGGCATTGACACATCGGGACGGCCGGTATCGTGTTGCAACCGATCCGGCCAAGCGGTTTGGGGTAGTACGTGGTTCTGCCTTTCCACGACTGCCCCAGGCCGGCCCGGTCAGAAAGGCAGGATTCATGTCTACGCCCAAGGAAGCGGCCCTGTTTCGGTTACGGGCTGATGCAATCGACACGACGCCGACGTGCCAGAAGCCGCCGGATGATCGGATCGAGGCGGCGGCGAGGTCGATCCCCGATGTGATGACGCGGGCAATGCGACGCGACGACGGTCAGACCGAAATGATTGCGTCCCGTTTGGCCAAGGATCTGGAACGTTGCGGGCATGATCCGTTTTCTGCTGAGTGGGCGATTCACAATCTGGACTTGGGAGGGATGCTACGCGCTGACCGCATCACAATGGGTACGCCCAGTTTCGTCTTGCCGGGTGGAAGGCAGCGGTTCGGGGGCGAGGAGATAACCGTTCCGATTCCAGTAGGAAAGCCGGCGCCCTTCGACACGTTCAAGGTCATATCGACTCCCAATCTGTGGGGCTGGTGGCAAACCCTTACCGCGCAGAGAACTGCGGCGGCCAGCGGTGCCGAGTCGGAGGCGGACACGCTGCCCCAGCAAACGGCCTACGGGGGCGGCCAAGCGAACCGGGCGGACGGCTGTTTTCCTGCCTTTGCGGCGCCGGTCCAAATCGCCCCGGTGGAAGGGCAGGACTCTATGTGCTCGGCGCTGTCGTGGCCCCATCCGACCCCCGATGAAGTACGCGCCGCGTGGTACAAGCTGGCAACCGACCGCGAGAAGTGTACTAGGCTACGGGCAGAACTATTGGCGCTGCACAACATCCTCTTGGCGAATGACGACCTGTCCCCGCTTCGCGGTTGCGGTCCCTGTCTCATCACGATCAAGGACCTAGCAAACGCGGCTGGTCTACATCCCCCAATCGAAGCCCACCGGGAGGATGACGAACAGTGGTATCTGGAAAGGTCCCCATTTCATGAACAAATGGCCCCGATGATCAACCGGGAGTCGGTGATTCAAACGCTGAAAAGGTGGATTGGAACCCTGGACGCATACTCGGTTAGTTTCAACCCGGCGGCCGATGACGCGCGGACGCCCGCGGCCGGCCCGACAGAAAGGCGGGGCGGCATGCCAGATGGTACTTTGCCCGATTCTGAATTTCGAGACGGGTGCAACCGACATTTTGAAGCCGCGCGGATCCTGCGTCGCGAGATCCTCAAGTTTCAGCATCGGCGAGACTTCTCTCAGTACAACGAAGTCTGGCAAACGGCGGGCGTCATTCTCCATAACCTAGCCGACTTCAGTAACTACCTTCCCGATCCCCGCGAAAAATGGGAAGCGGTTTGCGATCTGTTGAAACGACTGTACGCGGCGGCCTTGGACGTGCGCGCTGCAATTGGGAAAGGGGGCGACGCCATCGACGCGGCAACCGTATTGCAGGACATCGCCAGGGCTGGCGTGGGGGAACTGGCGAGAGTCGCCATCGACGAACCGGCGGCCGGCGGGAATCAGGGCAGGGGTGGGGTCCGCAAGTCGGTTGCAGAGCACAACGTTGAAGCTCGCAAGTATCTGCGTAAACATCCCCAAGCCGGCCCCCGCGAACTGATGGAGGCGATCGGCTGCGGGGCGGGAACCGTCTACAAGCTTCCAGCCTATCAGGCTGTGGCCGATGCCAAAAAAACAGGACGTAAACCCAAGGCGGTATCTCTGACAAAGGAAATGGCGGATGCCACGCCAACAAAGGCGGAAGGCGAAACACTAGCCAAGTTGATTAGGGAACAAGAGCGAGACAAGGGAACCAACAAAGTGAATTCCCGCGAACGAACGTGAACGTTCACGGCATGTTCGCGAACGCGGAAAGCCCGGTTTTCCCAAGGAAAGGCCCCGTTCACGGGCTGATTTCGTGAACATCTGACGGAAGGAAAGAGGATTTGTTTTCTCGCCTTTCGGAGATGTTCACGATGGCCAATTCCACAACGCCCCAGTTGCGGACCCCAGGACGGCTTGCGGCCGAACTGGGCGTTCCCCTCCATCGCGTGTTGCACGTTCTTGCAACGCGCCCCCACATCAAGCCATCGGCCCGGGCGGGTACACTGCGACTATTCGACCTGGACGCAGTTGCTCAAGTGCGCCACGAACTGAACACCCAAGACGCCAAGCGGGGCGGTCAGGGGGTGGCACGTGGCTAGCCCATTCACCCCTACGGCGACGCCCACGGCCGGCGCCGCCTCAGTCCCACGCATCGGCCTGACCCGTGAAGAGACGGCGGACGCGATTGGCGTATCGGCGCGCACCATCGACACGCTGATTGCTGACCGGACATCCGGTTTCCCCGTGGTCAGGATCGGCGCCCGGGTGATCATCCCCATTCGTGAGTTGGCCGACTGGCTGGCCCTGCGGACGAAAGGGGGCACGCCATGACACGCAACGTATGGAAGCGAGTACGGAAGGGAAACCCCTGCAAAGTCTGCGGCAAAGACACTTGGTGCAGCTACACGGGTCCCGATGACTCGCCCACGGCGGTTATCTGCGCCCGGATGGAATCGCCGATCCGGATTGGGGCAGCGGGCTGGTTGCATCGGCTGCGGGATGATGACTGGAAGCCGGTCCAAACCATCCGGCGGGCAGTGCGGATGGTCGAGGCATCGGGCGCCAACCTGATTGACTTCGCCAAGCTGGCGGCCGACTGCTGCGCGAGGGTCCACTTTCCCGACCTGCAGCGGCTGGCCGTTTGTCTCGGTCTGTCTGTCGAATCCCTGCGGCGGCTGCGGGTGGGGTGGTCGAAGGAACATCACGCTTGGACATTTCCCATGTGCAACGTCGGCGGGGCGGTGCTGGGGATCCGGCTGCGGCTGCTGACGGGCAAAAAGCTGTCGGTCAGGGGTGGGCATGAAGGGCTATTCATGCCCGATGGTCTGGACGCCGGCGGCCGGCTGGCGGTCTGTGAGGGACCCACGGACACGGCGGCCATGCTGGACCTTGGGCAGGCAGCGGTAGGGCGCCCCAGTTGTACGGGTGGCGTCAAATTGCTTGTCGAACTGGTCAAGCAGCGGCGCCCCTCCGAGGTGATCATCGTGGCCGATGGCGACGCCCCAGGACAACGCGGCGCCGAAAGCCTGTCTGCGGTACTGGTGGCATACTGCCCGGCGGTCCGTGTCATCACGCCCCCGGTGGGCATGAAGGACGCAAGGGCATGGCTACAACGCGGTGCGACGCCCCAGGACCTGGCAGCGGTGATTGACGCGGCCCCCGTCCGGCGGCTGGCGGTTCGGTCAAAGGCAGGGAGGGCCAAGCGGTGAGCACAAACGAAAGGCAGGGGGAAGCGGCGGGGTTGGAACTCGATTACAACCGCAAACCGCGCAACGGCAAGTGGACAGTGACGGCCCGATTGAACGGGGATGCGATTTACGTTGACGACGTGGCCTTGACCAAGAAGGCGGACCGGACGCGGTTCGTGTCCGAATTGTGCGAGGGGCACGCCGGCATCGACGCGTTGGCAGCGGGGACGGTCCTCGTTGGCTTCGCGGCCCAAGTGGGGGACGCGCCGGAGATACTCGCGGACCTACCTAACGCACCGACAGTGGCCGAACTGCTGGACAAGACGCCAGCGGACATCAAGGCGGAAGCATCCCGCATGTTGGATGACCCCTACCTATTGCGCCACGTCGTTGACGACATTGGCGCCCTTGGTGTGGCTGGCGAGCAGGAACTTGTCGGGACGGTCTACCTGGTCGGGGTGTCTCGATTACTGCCCACGCCAGCGGCTGCGATCGTCCAGGGGCATACGTCCAGCGGAAAAAGCTACATCGTGGAACGAGTCGCCAGACTGTTCCCACCCGAGGCGGTCTTGATGGCGACCCAATTGACACCCCAGGCACTTTTCTACCTGCAGCCCGGAAGCCTGCGGCACAAGTTCGTGATTGCGGGCGAGCGGTCCCGACTGGAAAACGACGATACCGCGGAGGCGACCCGAGCGCTGCGCGAAATGCTGTCATCCGGGCGGTTGTCCAAATTGCTGCCCATCAAGGAAGGCGGCCGGATGCAAACAGAACTTGTCGAACAGGAGGGGCCGATCGCCTACGTCGAAACTACGACGTTGACAACCATCTTTGAGGAGGACTTGAACCGCTGTCTGCTGCTGGGGACTGATGACCGGCGAGAGCAGACGCGGCGAGTTGTGGCGCGGCTGGCGGAACAATTCAGCGGGCAGGCGATGGGTGGTGACTCGGAACGCATCAGGGGAAAACACCACGCCGCGCAACGCATGTTGGAACAACGGCCGGTGGTGGTCCCGTTCGCGCAGCGACTGGGGGACTTGTTCGCCAGCGACCGGGTAGAGGCACGCCGCGCCTTCCCTCGGTTGGTGGCCGTCATTCAATCGATGGCGTTACTTCACCAACGGCAAAGGCAGTTGGACGCGGCGGGGAACATCGTGGCGACGGTCGATGACTACCAAGTAGCGCGGCGACTACTCGCCAAGCCGTTCGCGCGGCAGTTGGGCGGCGGCCTATCCGATTCTGCCCTACGGTTCGCGGAGCGGCTGAACGACTTGCCAAGCAGCGGTGAGTTCACCACGGCGGACGCGCACGGGGTGGTTAAGTCTGAGTTCACGGACCGCGCGGTGCGCGGGTGGTTGGTCGAACTGGCGGGCGCTGGGGTGGTCGAACAGACCGAGCCACACAAGGGATGTAAACCGGCGCGGTGGAAGCTGACGGGTGCAAAGCCCGATGAGGCGGCGACCGGTCGGGGTATCATGCCGGACATGGAAGAACTGTTCCCTGATTCCACGTTCCGACATTCCGACAACGGGTAAGACGTTGCGAGGAAACGGGTAACGTCGGAAGCGGGGTTCCGTTCCGACATCGTTCCGACAAGCCAACAACGGATTGTCGGAAGCTTGTTGGAACACGGGGCACGTTCCGACAAATACGCTTACGGTGTAAGGGGTTGCAGTTTGCCGGAATGTCGGAAGTGAGGTTAGAAGGGGTGTGAAAATGTTGGACCTGGACTTCATCTTTGGCGCTTCACCCTGGCCGGTGATTCCCTCGGTGACCACGGCGCAGGAGCCGATGACGGTCCCCTCAGTGGTCGAGGCGCCGGTGGTCGAGGACCTGCAGCCCGATGACGACCACGACGCGGCGGACTGGCAGGAGGTGACAGGCCCGGACGGGCGGCAAGGGTGGCAGCGGTCCGACCTGGACGGCTGCGAAGTTGTGGACCTGCAGCCCTGCCCGGTCTGCGGTGGCTTGGAAATCTGGCAGGACCCGGTGGGCGGGCGGCACTGCCCGACCTGCAGGCCCCCGTCCCCGCGGTCTGCGGTGTTGCTGGAACTGGCCCAGAGGATTCAAGAACGGTACAGGAAGGCCCCATAAGATGACACGCGGCAAACGACCCTGGATGACTGACGTTGAGTTGCGGCGGTTCAAGCGGACCCTGCAGGCGGCCAAGGGCAACGAACGGCGACGGCCCACGCCGGCCCCGGTGATTTACTCGGATGCCTTGCTGCGGGCAACGGTGGTTGTTGACCACGCGGGTGAGTGGTGGCTTTGCCCACGCCGGCCCGGCGGTTGGGCGAGTCGGCAGCGGTTGACGATGAGCGACGCGGCCAAGGCGGAACAGTTGAAGCCGGCCCGAGATGTTGACGCCGGATGGTTTGGCATCGGCGACGGACAGTAGGCCCCAGGATGAACGCAGCGCGGTCGGCATGACCATTGACCCGTCCGGCGGTCCGATGCGTCCTATGGCATCCTACGCGGTCCGGTTGATGGTGGCAGGCGGTGGCGAGCACGGGCGGACGGTCCCCAGGGTGGACGCCGGATTCTGCCCCGTCTTGCACACCGACGGTCGTCTGTGTAGAAAAGCCGAAAGAAGTTTACCGAAGGGTATGGACTCGGTTTTACCGATTGGTATACTCACGGTGGCCACTAGGACCCTATGGGAAAGGGCGAAGCCTTCAAGGAGTATCTGGACGATGAGCAAGAGCACACGGAAGCCGACCAAGCGGGAAACGATAGCGGACCTGCTGAGGCGGAAGATTCTCGAACGTGAAACCGTGGCCGAAGTGGTCCGAGGGTCGGGTATCGCTCAGCCCGTCTTGCATCGGTTCGTCCACGGTGAGCGTGACCTGACGCTCCGGACGGCGGACAAGCTGTTTGATTTCTTCGACCTGGAAATCCGACCCAGGGGCAAGGCGCAGTGATCACGGGGCAGGCAGGCCCGCAACGAAAGGCAGGCAGGCGATGGCTACGGCATTCAAACGCGGTGGGAAGAGCAATCGGCACGGCTACTACTACGTCAGTTGGACGGACGCCAACGGCAAACGAAAAACGAAGTGTGCCAAGACAACCGACAAGGCGACAGCCGAACGCATCGGGGAGAAGTTGGAAACCGACGCGGCGGCCCGGCGGGATGGCCTGATCGACGCGACGCTGGACGCCATTGGGCAGGAATCGCGGCGGTCAATTGAATCGCACACAGCAGACTACCAAGCCAAACTGCAGGCGGCGGGATGCGACGCCAAGCACGTGTTTAGCACGTTGTCCTACATCCGGGCGGTCTGCGCTGCGGCCGGGTTTGCGACGGCTGCGGACATCAAGCCGGACGGGGTGAATCACTTCGCTGAGGCCCTGAAGGCGAGGAAGAAATCGGCGCGGACGGTGCAAGCGAACTTGACGGCCATCAAGGGGTTTACCAAGTGGCTAGCGCAGAGCCATAAGTTGCCACGGGACCCGTTGACCTCGGTCAGGAAGCCGGATCCCAAGACCGACCGGAAGCGCGAACGCCGGATGTTGTTGCCCGATGAGTGGGCATGGTTGAAGCCTGCCACGGCCGGCGGCCCTGACCGACACGGGATGACTGGGGCCGAACGAGCGATGTTGTACGAAACGGCCATCACAACCGGGTTGCGGTCCAGCGAACTGCACAGCCTGACGCGCGGCCGAATGTTCTTGGACGCCGACAAGCCTTTCATCACGTGCAAGGCCGGTTCGACAAAGAACGGCCGGCCGGCCCGGCAGTACATCGGCACCGAACTGGCGGTGGCGTTGCAGGCCCACGTGACCAGTAAGCTCCCCACGGCCCCGGTGTTCGCACTACCCAACGACGACAAGGCGGCGGCGGACATGCTGCGGTGTGATCTAGCAGAGGCCCGGCGGCAGTGGCTGCCGGTGGCTGGCGATGACCGAATGGCACGGGAACAATCGGACTTCCTGGTCTGCACGAACCACGAAGGCGAGGTGCTGGACTTCCACAGCTTGCGGCACACTTGCGGGGCATGGCTGGCCCAAGCCGGTGTCCATCCCAAGGTGATCCAGACGGTGATGCGTCATTCGGCCATCACGCTGACGATGGATACCTACGGACATTTATTTCCTGGCAGCGAATCGGACGCGATTGAACGGCTACAGAACATCATGGCGGCTGCCCCGGACATCTTGCGGGCGACTGGAACCGATGGCAATTGCCCGTTGGCAGGTCAGGAGGCGCAGCGCGTGGCGCAGCGCGCAGGACGCGATTGGGTACGAATCCATGCAACGCCATGCGACGAAGCGACGGAAAGGACCCAAGAAAGCAAAACGCCTAACCCTTTGATGTTTGCAGGGTTAGGCGTTTCTATGCAAGCCGATGCGACTGTAAGCGAAAGCAGCCCCGGTGTGACTCGAACACACAACCTTCTGATCCAGAGTCAGACGCTCCACCAATTGAGCTACGGGGCAAAAAAGGACGAACACGCAATACAGTAAGCGTTTTCTCCCTGGTGGTCAAGCCCGCAGCCGCTGACATCGGGCTTGGTTGACGATCGTACAGAAGATCTAGTAGAATCGCGACTTGCTGACGTATCTTGCCACTGAGGAATACCCCGTAGAGGGGCCTGCCTACTTGCTCTGCGAATGGGACTTGCCATGGCTTATGTTCGGACGGTCAACGGACCAGATGTGGGACACCGCTATGAACTGTCGGGGCCGACCGCGACCGTCGGTCGTCACCCGGATTGCGAAATCGCGCTGCCGCAAGCCGACCGGGTCAGTCGGCATCATGCTCAGATTCTGCGCGATGGGAACGTCTATTACATCAAAGACCTGGGCAGTCGGAACGGCACGTACCTGAATGACGTCAAGATCGATGAACAGACTTATCCGCTGCGGGACGGCGATCGCGTGATGGTGTGCGACGTCACGCTTGCCTTCCAGGACGAGGCGGCGCCGAAGATCTCGGCCAAGAAGTCTGACGCGGCCGAGCGGTGTCAGCCAAAGAGCGAAGACTCCAGTCTGAATGCCGTGATCGTGGACGACGACGACTCGACGGGTTCCAAGTCGACCGTCATGTCGAAAGTCGAGGTGAACAACGCTCCCGACGGCGGCATCCGGGTCTCGGCCAGCCTGCAGGCCAAGTGGAATGCCCTGATCGAGATCACGCGGAGCCTGGGAAAGACGCTCACGCTGGACGAGGTACTCCCCCAGGTGCTCAACAGCCTGTTTAAGATTCTCCTGCAGGCAGATCGCGGATTCATCGTCCTGAAGACGGACAACGGCGAACTCGTGCCGCGGTGGGTCAAGACCCGCAAGGTCGGCGGCGAGGACACCATTCGCATCAGCCGGACCATTGTGAAACAGGTCATGGATTCCAAGCAGGTGATCCTGTCCGCCGACGCGACGCAGGACAAGCGGCTGGACATAAGTCAGAGCATTGCCGAGTTGCGCATCCGTTCGGTGATGTGTGCGCCTCTACTGGATTCCGAAGGCAACGCCTTGGGGGTGATCCAGGTGGATACCCAGGATCAGAAGAAACGCTTCCAGCAAGAAGACCTGGAAGTGCTGGCCAGCATCGCCATCCAGGCCGGGATCAAGATCGACAATGCCCAGTTGCACGAGAAATCGCTGCGGCAAAAGGAGGTCGAGCAGGATCTGGAACTGGCCTACGAAGTCCAACGGGCCCTACTGCCGCAGTCGCGTCCGAATTTTGCGGGTTACGAATTCTACGAGTTCTACGAACCGGCCGATCACATCGGCGGAGACTACTACGATTACGTGTCCTTGCCAGATGGCCGCACCGCCATCGTGGTGGCCGACGTCGTCGGTCACGGTGTTGCGGCCGCCATGTTGATGGCCAAGTTGTCGGCTGAGGCCAAGTTCTGTCTGGCCTCCGAGGATCGACCGGCGGCGGCCTTGAGGAAGCTGAACGACCACCTGAGCAGCATGCAACTCGAGCGATTTGTGACCTTGGTCATGGTCGTGCTTGATCCTGTCACTCATCAGGCGACCATTGTGAACGCCGGACACATGGCGCCGATTTGGAAGCGTCAGAACGGGAGCCTTGACGAGCCAGGAAATGAGTTCGTGGGCCTGCCGGTGGGGATCATGGAAGGATATCCCTACGAACAACACACGATCGTCCTGGAACCTGGCGAGACCTTGTTCATGTACACGGACGGCATCAATGAAGCGATGAATGTCGCTGGTGAGCTGTTCAGTATCGAGCGATTGCGCGGACATCTCCTGGGTTTTCAGGGTGACTTGCGAGAGGTGGGCAATCTGATCGTCACCGATGTGCGCAACTTCATCGGAAAGGGCCCCCAGACGGACGATATGTGTCTGGTCGGCTTGGCCCGCGTGCCGTGAGTCTGTAGTTCGGCCTTTCCAGGCCGATCGGGACGGTCTTGGAAGACCATCCTACATTAAGTTGGGTAAGCTATTTTCTGCTGCTCGCCTTAGGCGTCAGGCTGGAGAGCCTGACCTACACGCTCGGCTTTAGGGTCCACGCCGCCTGCAAGCCCTCGGCCTCCAGCCACTCGACCACCTCGGCAGGCGTGCGTTGATCGACCACCGGAAACTGCTCCCCCAGGCCTTCCGCGCCGCGCTGGTAGCCACCCGGCGCGGTCGAGCTACCAGCGCTCATCTGCGTGATACAGATTTTGGCCAGGCGATTGCGCAGGGCCACAGGCTCGCGGGTGGAGAGCACCAGTTCGGCGCGGGGAAAGGCAATGCGCAACAGGCAATACATCCGTACGAAATCCGCATCGGCTACCGGGTACGCCACCTGGAACCCTGGTGGTGTCTCGTGGATTCGCGGCAGGCCAAACGCCAGCGTCCGGTCTGGAAAACGGTCGGACAGGTAGGCGGCGTGTCGCAGCATGGCCACCAGGTCTCGGCGCGCGTCGGCCAGGCCGAGCAAGAAGCCGAAGCCCAAACGGGGCACGCCCGCCTCGGCGGCCCGGTCGTGCGACTCCAGCCGCCAATGGTACGACGACTTGGGACCCCGCACGTGATACTCCGCGTACAGTTGCTCGTCATACGTTTCCTGGTACAAGGTCAGGCCGTGGGCACCAGCTTCCACGAGTTCCGCATACGAGGCGGTACTCTGGGGGGCGATTTCGATCGAGGGCACGGCACCTTCGCGCCGTAGTGCTTCGATTAACGCCTTGTAGTACGCGGTGGTGGTACGACTGGGGAACTCGCCACCGACCAGCAGCACGTGCTGGAAGCTCCGGCCGCGCAGGATCTGCAGCTGCTCGACCACCTGGTCCACGGTCAAGTGTTTCCGCGCGATCTGATGGGGGTAGCGAAACCCGCAGTAGGTGCAAAAATTGACGCACTCGCTGGAGACATACAACGGAGCGTACAGCAACATCCGGCGGCGCGGCGGAACCAGCGCGGCCGCAGTGTCCACCGCGCCGAAATGCTCGTCCGTCAAGTCCGTCGCGCGACGGATGACATGGTCCAGCGGAACGCGAGGGTCCATTAGAGCCGCAGTTTCTTGGATGGATCGCGTATCCCACTTCGGATCGCCGATCGCCCAGCGCGTCGCCCGCGGCAACCTTGCCTCCCGGCCGGACAAGCGATTGGCAGCCAGATCCAAGGCGTCGATGAAGGCTTCGTCTTCCGGCAGTAATTGGCCGGCATGCTCGTGCAAGTGCTGATAACGCCAGCGTTCGAGCTTGTCGGCCAGGTGGATACGTTGGGCTCCCGGCAGGTCCTCGACGCCGCTGAGGACCCGGTCGGCCCGCTCCAGTAGCAGCACGTGGTAGGCCGCGTGCTGGTCAGTCGCACGGATCCATTCGGCAAACGAAAGTAGTTCAGAGCAGGTCGCTGCAAGCATCTTGCACCATCCTCCGCGTTGTTGTTTAACCGCAAGCTGGAGGAGCCTGCTGAAAAAGTCGTGGGCTAGTGAGGGTCCACTCGTTCCGTCCGCTGGCCTTACTTCTCAGCCCTATTTCTCGGCTTTGGTCGCCGTGCTACCGGTGGCACCCGCGGCGGCGGTCGGCTTGGTCTTGGCGCTCAGGACCAACGCCCGCGTTTTCTTGTCCCACCGCACCACCCGCTTGTCCAACCGATGCTGCCCATGACAGTCGGTGCAGACGACCGTGGCAAAGTCCTGTTTCGCAGGGCAGCGTTCCTGCCAGCGCGTCAGCACCTTTTTCGCCGGGGCGTCGTGCGTCTCATGACATTTCTGACAGGCGGCGTCGATCTTCTCAAGGGGGTACATGACGTCCGGGGGGGTGATGTTGTCTTCGTCGTCCCGATGCGCAAACGACAGACCATGGCAGTCCACGCAACCGACTTTTTCTTTCGCGTGCACCGTCACCATCGCTTCTTCGGAGTAGTTGTTGTGGCAAACATAACAGGCTTGGTTAAGCGACGTGGCATCCTTGTCCTTGCCGCCAGGTTTCTCCGCGGGGCCACCCAACAACAACGGCGCGGACTTGTCCACCGTCAAGGGCGGGAGCTTTTCGGCAGCCTGGGCCGCGGACACGAAAGCTCCTCGCAGCACGAGACTTCCGGCACAGAATCCGACGACGATCAGCAACCCCACGACTCCCCCTTTGGCCACCCCACGGTAGTTCATCGATCATTCCTCCTCGAATCGACTTGAAAATATTAGCGTTGCATTTAACCGCGACCGAACGGACCGAACGGGGAGTGCGCCAGGTGACGCCGGGCCACTCGACACGCTCCCACACCCGCAAGCGGGTATCCGGTCGCGGCTAAACGACCCCATCTCAACCGCGAGCGGGTTAACCACGTTGGAGATACTCACGTGATTTCGCCAAGGCTTCGGACATGGCGTCCGGTTCGATGTCTCCATGCATGAACGGATTCACGTACCAGCGGTACTTGGCTTTCGCCAAAGCGGCGACCCACGGTTTGAAATCGGTCGGCCCGTGGCCGGGCAGTTGCTGCGCGCCGTCGGCCAATTGCCAGGCGTAGAAGAAGAACAACTGCTGTCCGCAAACACCGATGGTGTCTTCGACCGAGACCTTGGCCGCCTGCAGATGATACGGGGCCAACGCGAGTCCCAGTCGGGGCGAACGGTTCAGTTCCACGAACGCCTTGAATGAATCCAGGGAATCCAGCAAGGCATGTCCGTGATTCTCGATGGCCAGATAGGAATTGTATTTCTCGGCCAACTCGACCTGGGGCTTCAGACTCTCCAGAAAGCTGCGCATGCGGGTGGTCAGTTCGGCGGGAGCACACGGGCCGGCGCTGCCTTGAATCGCCACCCCGCCGCCCATCTGCCCCAGTAATTCGGCGTACTTCGGATAGCCGCCGGCGTAGACCGAGAAGGCGAACAACTTCAGCCGATTGGCTTCCAGCACCTGCTTCAGTCCCTCGGCGCCCAAGCGTTTGGCGACATCATCCAAGTGCGGACAGCCGGCATGAGCCGACCAGATGTCGATCGCTTCGTAGCCCAGTTTGGCAATCCGCTGGCAGGCCTGCTCGATCGGCAAGTGCAAGTAATGGATCGAAGACGTAGACAACCGCAGCTTCCAGACATCCTCCTGGGCCAGCCCCGCCGCCTCCTGGGCCAGCCCCGCCGCGGGCAGACCCTTCAGGACCAGGCCGGCGGCGAGGCCGGTAGAGACTTTTTGCAGGAACTCGCGTCGACTGGAAATACGTGGTGCAGGGATTCGCGAAGTACTCATTAGCTGGCTCCATCTACGGGTTCACGGCAAGCGGACGGCAGGTATCTGTCCGATCCACGTGGACAGGTCTCTCCGAGACCGGGTTTTGCGTCTCGGAGAGACACGACCACGTGAATGCGACGCAGTCCCGCGAAGGGTAGATTATTTCCGTCTGTTTGCCTAAAATCCACCGGACTTGGCGATAATGCTATCTTTGAGACGTGCGTATCGTCAAGCCAGTTGCCAGGAAACTGCCGATTCAGAGCTTCCGGAGCACTCGCCGGATTGACGGGGAATCCCGCGTCGGCAAACCTTACGTAATCCGCAAGGTTGATTACAATTTTTGGACCTAGACTAGAGGATCGCTTGTTGCGTTCCTTCCCACCACAGCCTTGACTCCAACCTCCGACGTGCCACCGTGCTGTTTTCTTTCATACTTCCGCTCGAACTGATCTATGTCTTATCCATCGCCTTCGCTTTCTTCTTGATGCAGATCTGCCTCTGCTTCGTGTTCTACTTCCGCATGAAGCGGCACGCGGGCATGCTGACCAAGCTGCTGAAGGCCCTGGATTGCGGTGAGGATGGACGCGACATCGAGCGTTTTGCCAATCGGCTCCCGTGGCTCAAATGGGTCGATGCCAACTTTCCCCGCGATTCACGCACTCCAGGCAGCTACACCCGCGACGATGTGCTGAAGGAGTTGGACTCGCACATCGCCAGCGACAAGTACTACCTACTGTTGCAGCGGGCCGGCGTGATGGCGCCGCTGCTGGGTGTGATTATTACCGTCGTGGGATTTCTGGTCCTGAAAGTCCCGAAAGGCGAAACTCAGTCGTTGGCTGAAATCCTGCTCGCCGTGACCCCACTGATGGTTGGCGTGGGCACCGGAGCCCTGTTGGCGTTCATCAATCAATGGCTGCTGCACTTCGCGGGCAACGAGGTCGAGGTCGTGCGGAACGAGGCCCGTGGCTGGTTCGATGCGGCCATTTGGAGCCATGTCGGGCTGGATACGCAGGCCGCGACGGTCAAGGCGATCACGGCGATTGAACGGATGGCCAAGTCGGTGACGCATGCCGCCGAGCAGCAGGAGGTGACCGCGAACCACCTCCGCGAAAGTGTGTCAGTCATCCAGCAGGCCTCGGCGGGGTTCCAGCAGAGCTACGCGGCCTTTGGCGCGAACCTGCAGGGCCTGCCCAGCACACTCCAGCAGTTGACGACCGCGTTGCAGGCGTCGCTGGAAACACTCCAGGTGCTGATTCCCGTCGGGCAGCGGGCCGTGGCGGGTTTGGATGTTTCTGTGGCCGCCTTCCGCGCTGCCGTGGAGAACGAGTTCGTCGAAGCGGCCAAGAGCCATCAGGCATCCATCGAAACATTCGCCGAAGGCGTGGCCCGCATCGGCGAGAGCACGGCCAGGTTGCAAGTCAGCAGCGGCGATTTGCAGGAGACGGTGAACGCCCACAGCAATGCGTTCAAGACCCTCAATCGTTCTCTGCAGAAGCAGGTGCTTCCGGCACACGAAGGCTTCCTGGCCGCCATGACGCAGTTCAACGGGCGGTCCGAAGGGTTGCTCGAACGACTGGATAGTCTGCATACGCAGCTGGTCGAGTCGCTCGAACGCATCGCCGCTCTGGAGCCGGAAGCGGCGTCCGCGATCGCCCTGTTCACCGCCTCCAGCCGAGACATGGCCGAAACGATCCAACACCGCTTCACGCCAGCTACCGAACAGCATCGCCACCAGATCGAGACGCTGTCCGGTTCCTTGCGTCAGCTGCACGACGCGACTACCGGGCTGGCCGAGGGTGGCAAGGCCGTCGAGAACGCGATGAAGTCGCAAGCCCGGCTGGCCCAGGACATGGGCGGGGTGCAAAATACCTTGCGGCAGTCCGTCGATCAATTGGCTGAGACGACATCGGCGCTACGCCAGTCCTTCGAGGGTGAGGTGGCGCCCAGCCAGCATTCGCTGCACGAAGCGGTGGGCGAGTTCCGGGAGTCCGCGCGGCATCTGACGACCTTCATCGGCCGCGGGCTCGATCCGGTCACCCAGCGTTTGACGCAGCTGGACGAGACGCTGGCCCGTTTTGCTGGGACAGTCGACCTGATCCGGGATTTCAGCGCCGCACGCACCGACATCGAACGTCTGTCGCACAGCCTCGCCCAAGCGGCCACGGTGGCCGACGCCATCACCGCCCTGCCGGACCAGGTGCGCGAGGTTCTGGAACAAGTCGCGCTCACCCATCAGGAGGAACTCGCTAGGAATTCCCGAAGCGGGTTGTTCAGCCTGTTCGGCGGACGGCGACGGGTGAAGGTCGATCGTTAGCGGCCGTAAAGAAACAAATTCGTAGAGCGGAATTCATTCCGCCCGAGCGGACTGAAGTCCGCTCTACTACGAAACTGCGGAGTCATTTCTTTACAGCAGCCGCTTAGCGGCCGTAAAGAAACAACTCTGTGGGAACGTGGGGCGAAATGACTTACTGGGTTTCGCAGCGGCGGCGAAGGCTAGGGGTCGGACTGACGAACGACATCGGGCACTCGCTTGCGGGTGTCGACGGCGGTGGCTAAACTCGGGGTGCCGTTGGCTCCGGGTTAAACGAATTTCGCCATCTTATGAGTCAGGGATTAGGCCATGAATCTGGAAAAAGCTACTTCCCATTCCAGCGAAGCCGGATTGGCTGGGTGGATCTCCAGCAACGACGTCACGCTGTTCACGGTGGTCCTGGTGGTCGGCGTCGCGATTTTCCTGCAGGCGAACGTGATCAAGGGTTCGAAAGAGAATCGGAATATCTCGAAGAATCTCTCGGACACGCGAGACGAACTGGAGGCGGCCACCGCTGAGCTCGAGGAAACCGAGAATCGTCTGCAAGAGATCCAGCAGTTGCTCGAGGCGACCAAGCAGCAACTGGCGACGGCCAAGCAGGAAAAGAACGCCATCGAAGCGGCTCGCACGCAACTGGACAAGGATTTGCTGGCGGCGATGAACGACGTCAAGGCCCTGAACCAGGCCCTGAATGGTTTGAAGGTCGAGCGGACCAATCTGCTGACGGCCGCCGAGACTCTCAGCCGGGACAAAATGTCCTTGGCGCAAGAGAAAGAATCTCTCACCAAGTCCAAGAACGACCTGGCGACCGAGTCCGTCAACTTGGCGGCCATGCTGAAACAGCGGCTCCTGGAAGTCGACGGCCTGAAGCAGGCACGCGACGAGTTGAACAAGAAAGCCTCGGACTTGGACAAACTCGTCCAAGAGTTGCAGCGGAAATTGGGCCTGGACGAGCAGAAGATGGCCGAATTGGAGAAATCCAGCGCGGCCGAAACCGCCAGCCTCAAGCAGCAGGCGGAGGCTGCCAAGCTACAGGCCAAGACCGACCTCGCGGCGTGGGACGCGAAGGTGCAAGCCGCCTTGGCAAAACTGGCGGAAACGGAACTGAAGGCCAAGCAGAGCGACGAGTACTACAACAACTACTGGAAGAACCTCTGGCGTGGGCGGGCGGAAGAGTACAAGCTGACCCTGGAAAACAAACTGGGCGTCCTTAACACCCAACTGACAAGCACTGCGGAAACGCTAAAATCGACGCAGAATCAGCTGCTGCTGCGACGGTCCCAAGAGAAGACGGTCAAACGGGAGTTGGTCGGCATCAACGGCCAACTTAAGCGAGTTGCGATTGTGTTTGACTCGTCTGGCAGCATGACCGAAGGCGGCCGTTGGGACGAGGTCACGCGGATCACCGCCACCTGGCTGCAGCATCTGGAATTCGACCAGTGCGTGCTGATCGTGTTCTCGTCGGAGGTGAGCGTCTTCCCGGTCGATGGATCTTTGCTCTCGGTCACTGGTCCGCAAGGCGACACCAATCGCACTCGCTTGCTCCAATACCTTAAGTCCGTCAAGCCGGAGGGCTGGACCAATACGCTGGCCGCGATGCAGACGGCCTACCGATACCGCGACCTGGATACGATTGTGCTGTTCTCCGACGGCGCGCCGACGTACGCCGCCTCGAACAAGTTCAATCCCGAAATGGCCCAGCAGATCTACGCCCTGTGCCGGCAGCACGCCAATGTCCCCGTCAACACCATCGGACTGGGCAACTACTTCGAGCAGGATCTCTCGACCTTCCTCCGCACCGTTGCCAAGCTGACCGGCGGCACGTTTCTGGGCCGCTAGCCCGGATGAAAAGTTCCTGTTGTAAGTTTCGGCAGAGCAAGAACTTTTGGCGTGTGCCGGGAAATTCTCGCAGTTTTGTCGTTTCCTTTTGGCCGCGTCCGGCGTTTAATGTGTGGCTCGCCGTCTGGTTGTGACCTCAGCTCGGACCCGTTACGCGGCAAAATGGTCCGCGGGCGGTGAGCCGCAAACTGCCTTGATAAGGGCGTTACGCGGAAAGCTAGCAGCGGATCGACGCAAGCGCGAAGCGTCAGCCAGGAAACGCCGCTTTTCCTCGCTGACGCATCACACTTACGGTGCGCAACGTTCCGATCAAGACCATCAAGGCCCGCAGACAGACCCCGCCGACAGACCCCGCAGATTCCCCGCCCTCCGCACTTTCATCCACCTGAAGTATCGGGGAGAACCCAATGATGCTCACGACACATAGTCCCTGGTCGCTCACCCCGCTCCGCATTCTCTTGGCGGACGATAGCGTCGTACATCAGAAGGTCGCCACCGCCTTGCTGCAGAAGCAAGGCCACACGGTGACAATCACCAGCAACGGGAAGGAAGCCGTGGAGGCGTTGGAGAGTCAGAACTTCGACCTCGTGCTGATGGACGTCGAGATGCCCGTGATGAATGGCCTGGAAGCGACCACGGCCATTCGCCAGCGGGAAAGCTGGCAAGGCGGGCACATCCCGGTCGTGGCGGTGACATCGATTCCCGACGTCGCGCGATGCTTTGCGGCGGGCATGGACGCCCATCTCCCCAAGCCCTTGCAGGCCGAGGCACTCCATCTGACCATGCAGCGGTTCACGCCGCGCTGAAGGCCGATGTTGGAATTCGAAAACGTCACGCGGAAATACGGCTCGAAGGTGGCGGTGGATGGATTGAGTTTCTCGATCCCTGCCGGACAGTTGTTCGCCTTTCTCGGACCGAACGGGGCGGGCAAGACCACCACCATCAAAATGCTCGTCGGTTTGCTGCGGCCGACTGAGGGGGGCGTTCGCGTCGGCGGCTTCGACACGGTCCGGCAGACCCGCGAGGCCACGCGGTTGATCGGCTACGTGCCCGACAATGCGTTTCTCTACGAGAAGCTCTCCGGCCGGGAGTTCCTGGAATTCGTGGCCGAGACGCGGGGCTTGGATCGAACCCAGCGTAACGAGGCGATCCAGCGGCAGTCGCACCAATTCGGGCTGTCGGATTTCCTGGATGATCTGACCGAGACGTACTCTCACGGGATGAAGCAACGCACTGTCTTCGCCGCAGTCATGCTGCACGAACCACCCGTGTTGGTCATCGACGAGCCGATGGTCGGTTTGGACCCGAAAAGCGCTCGGCTGGTCAAGGATCTGCTGCGGCAGCGAGCTGCCGCGGGAGGCACCGTGTTCATGTCGACGCATACGTTGGCCCTGGCGGAAGAGATCGCGGATCGCGTGGGTATCATCGACCGCGGTCACGTGAAGTTCCTGGGGACGCGGGAGGAGCTCCGGCAGGAGTTGACGCTGCAAGCCAGTACCCTGGAGGAGTTATTTCTGCGGCTGACGGCGGAGACGGACGAAAGCGGGTCGACGTAACCCGGATTATTCACGGACCAATCGCAACCCGAAGCGTAAGCGAGGAAGAGCGGCGTTATCCTCGCTTACGCTTCGGGTTACGGTGATCCGCTGCTCGCGTTTTGCGATCCGTTCCGATCAAGGCCGTAACAGGTGATTCGTGGTGAACCCATCCTCCGAACTGGTCCAGGAGCTACCTCCGTCCACGCCGCCGGCGCCGCTGGGCCGCTTGTTGCAGGCCCGGGCGGAGGCCGAGGCCTTTTGGCGCATGCGATTGCGGCTGGTCCGCACGCTGATTCGGCAAGCATTTGCGGTCGCTCGGTTTCGTCTGGCGTTGATCTTGTTGTTGATGAGCCTGCTGTGGTTCGGCCTGTTCGTGCTGTTCCACGCAGGCTTCGTCTTCATGCGGAGTACGCTGCCACGCGACCTGTACGCCCCGACCATGCGGGTGATCTTCGGCATGTTCTTCGTCACCCTGATGGCCATGCTGGCCTTCTCCTCCGGAATCATCCTCTTCGGGTCTCTGTTTCGGAATCGCGAGGTGGCCTTTTTGTTGACCTTGCCCGCGCGCATCGAACGCGTCTTCCTGCACAAGTTCCAGGAGGCGGTCTTCCTGGCCGGTTGGGGCTTCCTGTTGTTGGGCAGCCCGATGCTCCTGGCCTATGGGCTGGTCGCCCATTCGCCCTGGTACTACTTCGTCATGTTGGTGCCCTTCCTGGTCGCGTTTTCGGTCATTCCGGTCGGCTTCAGCGCCATCGTGTGCTTGGTCGTCGTGCGGCACTTGCCCAATCGCCTCGGCTGGCTGGCCGCGAGCTTGTTTGCAGGAGGCGTGGCGTTGATCCAGTGGGTCGGCTGGCCCCTGATCACCGGCTTTCAGCGTGATCTGCTCACGCCGGATTGGTTTCTGAGCGTCCTGGATCGGCTGCGGTTTACCGAACACCGCTGGCTGCCCAGTTGGTGGCTCAGTTCCGGTCTCCTGGACGCGGCCGAAGGCGAAGGGATCGAGAGCGTGTTGTTTCTGGCCTTGCTGATCTCCAACGCGTTGTTGCTTCAGCAGTTGGCGACGTGGATTGCCGGGGCCACGCTCCGTTCGGCGTACAGTGCCCTCCAGGGACGCTCCAGCGGGCGTCGTCGCGTCCGAGTGGCCTGGCTCGATCGCGCAGTCTCATGGCTGACGGCCTCCCTGCCTGCACCCACGCGTCTCTTGATTATCAAGGATGTCCGGCTGTTCTGCCGTGACCCGGTGCAGTGGAGCCAGATCCTGATCTTCTTCGGACTGCAAGGACTCTATCTGCTCAACGTGCGGCGTTTCAGCCACGATGCATCCTACGCGGGTTGGGTCAACATGCTCAGCTTGCTGAACGTGGCCGTGGTGGGGCTGTTGCTGTCCACGTTCACCGCGTGGTTCATCTTCCCGATGATCAGCCTGGAACGCTCGCGGTTCTGGATTCTCGGCCTGTTGCCGCTGCGTCGAGAGACGATCCTGTGGAGCAAGTTCCTGTTCTCGGCCGGCGGAACAACCATTTCCTACGCGGGGCTGATCCTACTCAGCGACTTGTTGTTCGGAGTCGGGCCGCTGCTGGTGTCGGTTCATCAGGTCGCGTGCCTGCTGCTTTGTCTGGGACTCTCGGGCATCGCCGTCGGGTTGGGGGCCAAGCTGCCGAGTCTGCGGGAGCAATTGCCGTCGCACATCGCGGCGGGATTCGGGGGCACGGTGAATCTGATCGTCAGTACGGTGTACACCGTGCTGATCGTAGTCCTGATGGTGTTACCGTACCATCTGTATGTCGGCGACTACGCCCACAGCGATTTCGGACTTTACTCCTCTCGTCACTTCCTCGGGCGCTGGCTCGATCTTTGGCTGGTCGGAGGAACTGCGTCGAGCATTCTGCTGAGCTTGCTGGCCACAATGGTGCCCTTGCGGGTGGGTCTTCGCGCCATCCGCGAATGGGAGTTCTAGCCCGGATGATTCAGTGCGATCCTGCTCGTCCGCGACAACCAAGAGCAATCCACCATCGAATCGCTCGACGCCACAACCGGCGCGACGCTTTGGAAACAGAATCGCGATGAAGACAACACCTGGGCGACGCCGCTCATCGTGGAGCACAGCGGCCAGACGCAGCTGCCCTACTTCCCTTTCCTGACGCTCAGCGTGGCCGGTTCCGCGGTGATCTTTAGCCCCGGAACGGTAAGGCATCCCGCGGTGTCGGCCTGGACCTGTCCGCTGGCCGCACCGAACGTCCAGCGTACCGCTTCGCCCGGGGTGACTCGTAGCCTCTGCAGCCTGCGCAAGCTGACGTCCGCCCGCGCTTCCGCCGGGATGTTGAACGTCGTCTTGAGTTCCGAGGCCTTGGACAGGAAGAGCGACATCTCGACCGTTTCCTGCGTGTCACCCAGGTTCTTCCACCGGAAGAAGGCGTTGACCTGGCCCGACTTCTTATCGGCGAGCTGATCCGGCCACGGCAGCGGATCGTTCGTCGAGGCGTTGGTGAACACCGGATAGGCCTCGTTCTTCTTGATGCTCAGCCAGTCGAAGGAATTGATCAGGTCGTTGACCTGCATGATCTTTTCGTGGTTGTTCGCATGGCCGAACGGGCCCCAGTACAAGAGGAGGGCGTATTTCCGGTCGTGCATGGCCTGGGCGAAGGCCTCGTGGCCTTGGGACCACGAGTCGTTCTGAGCGGAATAGTCGATCACGATCGGAGGTTCCGGGAGGGTGACGCCCGCGGGCACCGTCTGCGGCGGGAAGTACATCCGGCTGGAAACGTGTTCGACCTTGGCGGGGACATTCGCCTTGATGGCGGCGAAGACATCCCCGTGGCGCATGCCGATGCCCAGGGTGCCGCTGCCGCCCATCGAGTTCCCGCACAAGTAGACACGGTTCTCGTCGAGGCCGTATTGCTTGATCACCCATTTCACCGTGTCGATCACCCGTTTTTCCGTCGGACAGACATCCGGCCCTTTGTATTTCTCGATCCCCCACCACCAGTCGCCCTGGTTGGCTCGGCAATCAAGGTACAAGGCGTAGAAATCCACCGGTGCATGGTAGATGTCGTGATTGCCAACCGTGGTCGTGCAGGACAAGCAGGAGTGGACGTCATGCCCGGCGGAATGCAGGACGACGTACAGCGGGGCGTGCGGACGCGCCTGCTGCGGATGGAGCACCAGGAATGTGTCCCGTTGGGGCGCCGCATAGCCCCAGGCCTCTTTGCTCCCGTGCTTGAAGACCTCCAGTTTTCGCCCGGTGAATACCGACTCCTTTTCCCGTTCCGGGGTCCACTCCGTCGTTTCCGCATAGGCCCTGGGCACAAACGCCAAGGCCAGGCCCAGCCAGATCATCGTCAGCCAGATCATCGTGTTCTTCATGTCGATCTCCGTGTGTAGTCTGCTTTCCAATCACTGCCTTGATCAGAGGAATGTAGCTGCTAGCGACGCTAACCCTACAGCATCTTGTGCAAGCTGACAATACTCGGACAGACTCCTAGCACCAAACGCTGCGCGCAGAGCATGAGACTTAACGGTTCAGCAGAGATGGGGCGTGAGACAAGGGGTCAGACGTACAGATTTCTGTTTTCGCGGTCGTGTGCCCAAGCCTAGGGAAAGCCTTCTGCCCGCGAAAACTGAAATCTGTACGTCTGACCCCAGCTGGCGGTCCGTCTCTGCGAAACCGTAAAACCCCATGCTTGACACCGACAACCCCGAAAACCGTTTGGTGCTAGCTCAGATAGTTGCACCCGGAATGGCGGTAGATCAAAATTCCGATCGGTCTCGCCGCACACTCCTGGGAGCATCACCATGACTACCCGTCTGACTCTGCTTGTGTTCATCCTATTCCACGCGTTCGCCCCGATCGCTAGGGGCGACGAGGCGGCTGTCCTGGCGAATCTCCGCAAGGGGCACCCTCGACTGCTGGTGCTCGACAGCGACTTGGCGGCCGTGAAGCAGGCCATCGCATCCGATCCGCTGGCGAAGACATGGCACGACCAGCTGGTCCGGGAGGCCGAGAAGCTGCTCGACGCCAAGCCGATCGAGCACGTGCTGATCGGCCCGCGTCTGTTGGACAAGAGCCGCACCTGCCTGCACCGCGTGTCGACGCTGGCCGGCCTGTACCGCCTGGACGGCGATCAGCGTTTCGCTCAACGGGCGATCCGGGAAATGTTGACCGCGGCCGCGTTCGAGGACTGGAACCCCAAGCACTTTCTCGACACCGCGGAGATGACCGCCGCGCTGGGAATCGGCTATGACTGGCTGTTCGATGTACTCACACCTCAGGAGCAGCAGACTATCCACCAGGCGATCGTGAAGCTGGGACTCAAGGAAGGCCTCAAGGTCTACCAGGGCGACCGCTGGTGGGCCAAGGCGATTCATAACTGGAATCAGGTCTGTAATGGCGGGATGACCATCGGGGCGATGGCGATCGCCGACGAAGACCCGGCGCTCTCGGCCCGCGTGATCCAGTACGCGAAGGACTCGATCCCCCGAGCGATGGCCTCCTTCGGGCCCGATGGCGGCTGGGCCGAGGGGCCCGGCTACTGGGGCTACACCACCCACTACACCTGCTTCTACCAGGCTGCCCTGCAGACGGCCCTGGGGACGGACTTCGGCCTCAAGCAGACCCCCGGCTACGCCGACACCGGCTACTTCCGCATGCACTTTATCAGCCCGATCGACCGCACCTTTAACTACGCGGACGCGGGGGACAGGGGCGGAACGAGCTTTCCGATGATGTGGATGGCCCGGGCACTGGATCGGCCGCTGTACGCGGCCCACGAGCGGTCGCGAACCGATCGCGGCTCGATCTTCCACCTGTTGTTCTGGGATGGCCGCGCGACTTGGCCGCAGGCAGGGCAACCGACGGCTGCGGTCTACCGGGGTGTGGACGTGGCGCTATTCCGCTCGTCATGGACCGATCCCAACGCGTTCTGGGTCGGCTTCAAGGGCGGCGACAACCGGGCCAACCACTCGCACCTGGACCTGGGCACCTTCAACTTCGACGCCCTCGGTCAGCGCTGGGCGTTGGACCTGGGCGGCGACGAATACAACCTGCCGGGCTACTTCGGCAAGCAACGCTGGAGCTACTATCGCCTCCGCACCGAAGGCCACAACACACTGACTATCGACGACGACAACCAGGACCCCGCCGCCAAGGCGCCCCTGATCGCCTTCCACACCGATCCCGCGAAAACCTATGCGGTCGCCGACGTCACCGCCGCGTACGGCAAGAAACTCGCCAAGTGGCAGCGCGGCATCGCATTGCTGGACGGCCGGCGGGTGGCCATCATCGACGAGGTCGCCGCCAAGTCGCCCGTGACGGTGACCTGGAACTTCCACACCGCCGCGAAAGTGCAGATTGCCGCGGATGGACGATCCGCAACGCTCCGCAGCGGTAAGGTCCAGATGCAGCTCGCGATCGCCGCGCCCAGCGACGGCAAGTTCAAGGTTGTCTCCGCCAATCCGCCCGAGCCGCAGAAGCAGAACCCGGGCGTGAGCAACTTGGTCATCGAGCTGCCCGGCGTCACCAACACGACGATCCAGGTGCTCGCCTCCGCGGACGGCAGCGTCGGCGAACCGCTCGGCCCCCTCGAAAAATGGGTGGCGTCAGGGAAAATGGAGAAGTGATGGTCGGCCGTGCAACGTCAGAACGCGGGAGCGAGAGAAGCCATCGCCAGGGTCTTGCGATCGGTTGGGCTGCTGATAGTTTTGAAGTTGCGCATCTTGGCGTGGTGCGGTATGGAATACCGCGAAGCGGTTACGTCACATAGCCCAGGGTTGCCGCGCAGCGGCTACCCTGGGTCACGGGACCCCGCGGCGCGGTCCCCTACCCCAACGGGGTTTCGTCGCGAGGTGAGCACACCGTGACGCAACCCCGTTGGGGTAGCGGCGGGAACTCCGGCGACCGAACCCAGGGTAGCTGCGCAACCCTGGGCTATGAGACGTAACGCCGTCGGCGTAGGAATTGCGGGAAATGCGCAACTTCAAAACTGGCGCGTCGGGCTCGTATGGGTATCATTCCTGTTGTTCTGTCACCGCCAGGGAGGCGTCTACCATGATGCATGACCGATTAGCAAGGAACGGCCGAGAAATAACTTCGGCATTTGCCTTTCCACCCCTCACCCCAGCCCTCTCCCCGGAGTACCTGGGCGAGGGATCTGTTTTTCGGCCGTTCCTAAGCGTGCTGCTGTTGACGACCCTGGTCCTGTCAACGGTCCCAGCCGCGGCCGATGCGAACCAGGCTGCTCGCGACTGGGCCGAGCGAGCCTTACTCGGCCGGACGACGCCTGTCCAGCCGCAGCCCGGACTGGAATTGCGCCGGCAGGACTACGATACGCTGGGGCTGGGCAAGTCCTCCCGACTCGGTCCGCTGCAGATCGGGGAGAAACGCTACGAGCACGGACTGGGGACGCACGCCGTCAGCGAGATCGTCGTGCGTCTGCCGAAGCCGGGCCAAAAGTTGCAGGCCGATGTCGGCGTCGATCGGGGCTGGCCGGGCAGTGTGGTGTTTGTCGTCGAGGTGGCCGGCAAAGAGGCGTTCAAGTCCGACGTCTGCCGTGTAGACTCGCCGCCGGTTCCTGTGAGCGTCGAGTTGAACGGCGCTACCGAGTTCACCCTGCGCGTCCTGGACAGCGGCGACGGTCCGAGTTCGGACCACGCCAACTGGGCGGACGCCGCCGTCACCCTGGCGGACGGCCAGCGGGTCTGGCTGGATCAATTGCCGTTGACCGGAGCCGTGGGCTTGTCAGGGGACCTGCCGTTCTCGTTTGTCTACGCCGACAAGCCGTCCTCCGAGTTCCTTGCGTCTTGGAAACGGCAGGCCAAATCGACCGCCGCGACGGACGGCAGAGAGCGGCATACCATCACGTACACCGACCCAGACACAGGGCTGCAGGTCGTGTGCGAGGCCACGCTGTTGGCGGACTTCTCAGCTGCCGAATGGGTGCTCCATTTCCGCAATTCGGGCACTGCCGACACACCGATCCTCCAGGACATCCGCCCACTGGATGTGCGGGTTGCGGTGCCCAACGGTAGCGACGTCGTCCTCCATCATTCGCAGGGCAGCACGTGCCAGTCCACGGACTTCCAGCCCCTCACCAAGCCGGTCGTGGCCGGCGCGGATATCCAGTTGGCCCCCAACGGCGGCAGGTCGTCGGATGGCGTGCTGCCGTTCTTCAACCTGCAGTGGCCCCAGGGCGGCCTCGCGGGCGCGGTGGGCTGGTCCGGTCAATGGGCCCTGCGCCTGCACCGCGCGTCGCCGAGCCAACTCCAACTGCAGGCCGGGCAACAGACGACCCACTTCAAGCTGCAGCCGGGCGAGACCGTCCGCACGCCGCGTATCCTGCTGGTGATGTGGCAGGGTCAGGATCACCTGCGTGGGCACAACCTGTTCCGGCGGCTGCTGACCGCGCATTACCTGCCGCGGCGAAACGGCGAGGTGGCCGTCGCACCGACTACTTGGAACTCCTGGTTCAGTTTCCAGGAAGGCAACGGAGTCAATGAAGAGAACCAGTTGGACTGGATCGCGCGCACGGCCCGAACCGGCATGGAATGTTACTGGCTGGACGCAGGCTGGTTCGAAGGCGGTTGGCCCAACGGCGTCGGCAGCTGGGTGCCCGGACCGAAGCAGTTCCCGCGTGGTCTCCGCCCGCTCGGCGAGGCGGCCCATCGCGCGGGGATGAAGTTCGTACTGTGGCTGGAACCCGAACGTGTGAACCCGAACAGCCGGCTGGCCAAGGAACATCCCGAGTGGGTGCTGCACGCCGGGGCGGGAGATGGCTTGCTGAACCTTGGCGATCCTGCTGCGCGCATGTGGCTGGCCGATCACGTGTCGAAATCTTTTCAGGAGTGGGGCGTCGACGTCTTGCGCCAGGATTTCAATATCGACCCGCTGAGATTCTGGCAGGCCGCCGATGCGCCCGACCGGCAGGGCATCACCGAAATCCGGCACGTCACCGGGCTGTACGAATTTTGGGACGAACTCGTGCGGCGGCAACCCGGGCTGACGATCGACAACTGCGCCAGCGGTGGCCGACGCATCGACTTGGAGACGGTCAGCCGCAGTTATCCGCTGTGGCGGAGCGACACGCCGTGTGTAGGCTTCAAAGCCTGGCCGGTGTGGGACCAGGTGCAGGTCGCGGGCCTGAGTCTGTACGTCCCGCAGCACACCGGTGGGGTCTGGGGGCTGGATCCCTATACCTTCCGCAGCGCCGCGACGATGGGCGTGTCCCTCTGCCCGGACCTGCGGGCCAAGGACTATTCGGCGGAGCTGACCCAACGTGCGCTGAACGAGCTGAAGGAACTGCGTCCGTTGTACGCAGGCAACTACTATCCGCTGTTCGACATCAATACCAGCGAGCAGGTTTGGTGCGGCTGGCAGTTTGACCGGCCGGAATTGGGCCGAGGTTTTGCCGTGATTCTCCGTCGGCCGCAGAGTCCGTACGTCCGGGCCGACGTCCAGCTGCGGGGCCTGGCTGCCGAGACTCGCTACGAAGTCGAGTGGCGGGAATCCTACGAAACCAAGGACAAGCGAGTGCTGACGGGCACCGAACTCGCACGACTACCCATCGAAATTGGTACGGCGCCCGGGAGTATGTTGGTCACGTATCGCAAGGTCGCGCCGTAACATCCGCCGCCCGGGTCGGGTGAACTGCTTATTGAGTCCCACGTTGCCAATGGAAAACGAGAGACCGAGGATTGGGAGGGCGACGCTCCTGCGGAGCTGCGGGCCGTCTCTGACGGCCCACTCCGGCTCGGCAGGAGCCTCGCCCTCCCAGTCCATTAGCAACCGAGAACTCCGCAAGAACGCCGTGGAGATGCTGTTGCCCACGCAGTCGCCAGCTGCACGATAGCGGAAGCCCGTCGTTCAGAGTTACCGCTAGCAACGCTCACGAAATAACTTCCTCATTCCAACAAGCCAGCCGTTGATCGCTGGCCGAAGGTTCCGGTTCTGCGACTTAGATGCCACGGGCTCGCCCCGTGGAGGCTCAGGCCTTGATCGTTAGGTTGCGCACAGCCGTCAGGGCCAGCAGCCCGGGTGGCTGGCGGCTGAGCCTAAGCGAAGCCCCAGTACCCGGTTTCTGGGGCATCGCTGCACTCTGCCCCAGCCACCCTGACCTCCTGCTGCTAGCGTTTTGCGCAACGTTATGATCAAGGCCGGAGGCTCACGTTTCTCGCTACACCAGGCGGCCCAACTCGCCCCTTCCTCCCCTTCCTCCCCCGCCTCGCCCGCGGCGGCATCGCCGCCGCGGGCGAGGCGGGCGAGGCGGGTGTGGGATCCGCGTGTGGGTAGCAAGAAACGGAAGGATCCCCCGAGCAAGCCCTCGTCGATATACCGAAGTTTTCCCCCGATAGGGGCAGCCACATAACAGCCCAGAGCGGAGCGGCGTTAGCCGCGTAGCGCCGCCCTGGGTTAGGGGAGTATCAGGAACGCCAGCCCTGAAGGGGCGAAACAAGCCTTGGCCCATCTGACGAACGATGCGCGTGAGAGGAACCGATTTGTTTCGCCCTTTCAGGGCTGCCGGACGCGGATTTGGCGGGGGCCGTTTTCGCGGATTTCGGAGAGCAGGGGTTGCGGCGGGGCTGGTTCAGGAAGGGCTGTTTTTCTGGTTGCGGGGTGCGGAGAGCAGGGGCGGGACGAGGTTCAGGCGATGGCAGA
>JAPLNJ010000789.1 GCA_026692885.1 Planctomycetota bacterium
TGACTGCTCTGACCGACTTACGTCGGGAGCTTCTCGGACGGAACCAGCTAGCAGTGACGGTATTTCGCAGTGTTACGATCAACGTTGACCGTTCCCGAAATGACCTACCGCACGTTGCGGCAGCTTTCGCACAGACTCTCGATCGACACCGAGATTGCCCTCCGTCCCGGATTCCCGCCGCTCCTCGCTCAATCCATCAACTGACTCAACGCGTCAATCGCCTGCTTGGCTTCCTTGAGGCTGCCGAACTGTGCGGCCAGCTTCTTCGCCTTCTGCAGCAGGCCCAGCGACACGGCGTCCTTGGGCAGGGCGGGAGCGGCTTTTTGTGCGACGACTGGAGGTGCCGCAGCGGCCTTCGTCTGCTTCTTGCCCTTCTTCTGGTTCATCTGGAACTTGATGCCGCTCACGTAGGCCGAGGTCACGTCCAAGCCCTGAGCCTGCAGCAACGCCGTGATCTCCTTGGGCTCCATGCGGGGATGTGCACGCCACGCTTGCCGGACCTGTTCGCTCTTGCGGACCTGGGGTTGTTCGGCCGGGGCTGAGGGTGCGGTGGCTTCGGCTGCGGATTTTGCTTTACGGGGCATGGTGGATCTCCTGGCGATCGGTTATCGAAAACACATCACGATGATTTTACTTTCGAGGGTCGGGCTAGGGTGATGCAAAGTTGGAGTTGGCGGATGAAAGCAATCGGGCAGGTATTGTTTACGGAAGTTGGGCGGCAAAGACGGTGGATGTTCCAGGTGTTCTCGCCCCGCAGGGGCCAAAACAAATCAGCCCAGCGTCGCGGCGACACCCGCAGAGCGACGCCCTGGGTACGGGTTCGAAGCAACCTGGTAGTCCACGGCGGTGCCCCGTCACTTGTCAGAATCATTGTTTCTGTTTACGGCGAGACATTCCACACCTCCAGTAGGCGCCAGCCCTTGGTCGTCTTCACCATGACCCCGCTGATGTCCCAGCCGGAACCCAGCATTTACTTTGTCGTTGGCGATTTGTCTGCTTCCCCTCGCGGGAAGTAGACCCGCACGTCCGGGTGCATCGTGTAGAGCCGGTATTGCTGCCCGTCATCGACGACGATGCCGCTAGACTTGTCACCCTCGACAATCGGATTCCGCGGATACTTCCGCCAGTGAATCAGATCATCGGACACAGCCACGCAGGTGTTCCACGCCCCGTTGGCCGGCAAGGCGTGATAGTAGCCGTAATATCGGCCGTGGTACTTGATGACCTGATCCAAGGCGATCGCCCGGCGATCGTAGTCATCGGGACCAGGGCGGAGTACCGGCTCGTCCTGCACGTTCGTCCAGACCTTCAAGTCGGTGGAGCGGGCCAGCCACACCGCGGCATCATGCCGCTCGTAGAACAGGTACCAGACATTGTTCTCGAACCAGCCCACCGGCGTGCCGTAGGGACCGGGTGTCAATCGCTGGCCGTTGACGTAACGGATGTCGAAGTTCCCTTGCTCTTGCCAGTGGAGCCGATCCTTGGAGGTCAGCAAATGGGCGATGTCGTCACGGCCCTCGGCGAACATGTAGTAGGTGTCGCCCTGCTTGACCACCTGCATGTCTTCGACCCAGCCCTGCGTGGTCAGCGGATTGCCTGGCCAACGAGTCCAGTGCAGTCCGTCGCCGGAGGTTGCATAGCCGAGGAAGCGGCTATCGGAGCGGGCCTCGTTGTAGCCGGTGTACCACAGATGCCAGGCGTCGCCCTCCCGCAGGATATAGCCGCGCTCGCGGATCTTCCGATCCCATGTGTCTTGGCCGGTGCCGGCCAGCAATGGAGCACTCCCGTACGGGACGAACTCGACCAACTCCGGCGGAAAGTCAGTCGTAGGCTGGTCCGCGGCCAGGCTGGGCCCTCGGACGACTACCGTGACTGCGATCAAGCCCAAAAGACGCAACACTCGTTTCCAAAGTTTTGCCATGACTTGGCTCCGATTCTTCCATCACTCTCGCATTCGGCGATCGTCTCAGCCGGCCACATCTTCTCCCGATCGAGCCGGGACGTCACTTTGTACAACAAACCAATAGACTGTGGCCAACTGCATCAGCGCCCATGCTCGCGATTCACATCCTTCTTGGTTCAGACTTTGTCGGCCTCTCCGTACAGCGTGCGATGCTGCCGTTTGCATCACGTCATGTTTACATCTTCTCCCAATCCCAGTTCCTTCAGCCCGGACCGCGCTTCGTTGGCTTTGGCGTCGGCCTGGTCGGGGTCGAGGGGGACCTGGAAGGAGACTTCGAGCTTCAGCCCTGGCGTGGAGGAAAAACGGGTCAGGACCTTGGTGTAGAAGTTCATCCACTTCTGTGGCGGGACGGTCCCTCGCCAACTGACCAGCCGCTTGCCCTGCGGTTTCGTTCCACCGCCCTTGCCGTCGCCCTCATCCTGTTTCGTTGTAATCCGGACCTCGGCGATCGCCTCCAGGCTGCCGGCTTGGGCGTGGACGCTGTAGACGCCGCCGGTTTCTCCGGCTGTCAACACTCCCTCGGACGTGACCGTGCCACCCTTGGCTAACCACTGTACGGCGGGGGCGGCGAAGGGCTGGCTGTACTGGTCCTGCGCCGAGATCGAGAACTCCGCCCGCTCGCCGACCTTGATGGTCGCCTGCTCCGGCCGAATCACCAGCCGGGCCAAGCGGGGTGGTTCCAGCAGCTTCTGGGCGTCCTCAGCCTTCAGGATGTAGACGTCCTCGGAAAGCTCGACCTCGGTGTCGAACAGGCTTTCCCGGAGCTTCTGGATCTTGAGGTTCCCGCGGGCGTCCTTGGTCGCGTAGCCCAGGAGTCCCTGAGTCACGCCGTCGCAGATCGCCCGCTTGATGATGTTCGTATTGAGCAGGCGGGGAAGTTGCGGGGAAGAATAGAAGGCGTCTCGCACACCGGCCGTGGACCACTCGGTCATCGCCGGAGGCCAATACTTGACCAGCTTCAGCGGACTGACGCCCTCGGTGATCTCGTCGTTGCGGCGAAGCTCCCGCAGGTAAAGGCCGACGATGCCATCGCTGGGCGTGGTGGCGCTGGACGTGATTTGCCCCAGGTCGATGTGCCGCAGGGCGTTGTTCTTGTCGAGCAGGTAGATGTGCCGATACGCGCGGAACAGGTCTTCCTTGAGCGCCCGCCGAGCGCCATCCAGGTTTCGCGCGAGCAGCTTGAGCTGTGATTCGTCGATCCGCTTCTTGGTCTCCTCGTCGTCGTCGATGTCTTCCCAGGCCAAGGCGTTCCGGGTGGCATCGCGGACGTTGGTGGTGCCGTCCGGTGCGGCGAAGATCAGAGCCGATTTGTACGTGCGGCCCGACGCGCCGCAATCCCGCACGATCGCCTCCATCATTTGGAGCGATGTACGGGCCTCTGCGGGAGTGTCCTGGCCCAGGACCACCATCGTCAACACGGCGCGATTGGGCACGTCGTTGCTCCGCGTGGGCCAGAAACGCCGATCCAGTTCCTTGCTGCCCGGCTGGAAAAGAGCCTCCGTATCCTTCTTGATCCGTTCCTCGATCCGCTTGTCCTCGACGGCTCCTCGCCGCGTCACAAGGATCTGGTTCAGGTTGGGCGCTAAGCCGAAGCGATAACGATTCCGCTCCCAGTTCAGGTAGAAGCAGGAGCCGGCCAATCCCTCCAACACGTTGTCCACGTCGGCGGGATTCAGGTCTGGGCCGCTGACGCCGGTGCGGATTTCCGGGAGCGATGCCTCGGCCTTCGACTGCGACATGCCGCCGTTGGACTCGAAGAAGATGGTGGTGGCGATCTTGCGGTGCAACTGAGCCTTGCGGATCGACTCGGCGGCCTCCTTGTCCAAACGGGCGGCGTGAGCGTCGGACCGGCCCACAATGTCCGTGGTGACGGGAATCTCCAACTCGGAGGAACCAAGCTGCTCGAAAAGTGCGGCGCGGAAGTGCTGGTTCTCGAACGGTGCCAGCCCAAGGGTGATCAACGGCTCCCGGGCCGCCTTGCGGTGCTGTTCCTGGTAGGCGTGGGCCACCCACAGCGCCAGCATCCGCAGCACGCCCCGGGTCCGCTGGAACCGGGGCAGGCTCTGCCATTTCCGCTGGAACACAGAGAGGACGGACGGGTGGAAGGGGTACGCCGCCTGGAACTGTTCATGGGCAGTATCAGCCGTGATTCCCGATAGCTCCTGGGCATGTTCGACCGCCCATTCCGCATAGGCCGACGCCGTCTTGCGTCCTTCGTCGGGCATCCCGTGCCACTCAAACAGCCGGCGGCGGATGATCTCGGAAATCTCCTGGTCCACCGACATGAAGATCGCCTTGCCCACGCGGTTGAGCATCTGCTTGAGCGACTCGTAGTCCCGCCGGTCATCGACGTTCATCTCGATATCGGTGGACGACGGGATCGAGACGCACAGCACGGCGTTGTTCCGCGCGCAGATTTCCCCGGTGAGGTTGTGCAGAAAGCTGTAGAGTTGGTCGGCCAATCCTAACTTGCGACCGCGGCTCATGTAGTTGAGCAACTCGTCCACCAGGATCAGCACCGGGCCGTCCGGCAGCATCTTGCGAATCACGTCACCGGCGGGGCTGATCTCTCGCTCGTCATGTTCCCGTACGGCCTCGAAAGCCTTCGGTCCGCCAAGCTGCCAGGCGATCTCGCCCCACGGGGTCTTGCGCAGCGGCTCACCGTCCCCGCCGCGGCCTTTGAGCACGTCGAACTCGGTGCCGACGAACACCGCCACGTCGGCCGTGGGGATCTTGTTGACACCAGCCTTTTTAAGAATCCTGTCTACGCCATTCCAGTTCCTGGCCTTGTCGCCGCTCTGCGCCAGATGATAGACGGTGGTCAGCGAGTGCGACTTGCCCCCGCCGAACTGTGTGGCCATATTGAACACGGCGGACGTCTCGACCTGGATGCCCGAGAGACGCCGCGCGGTCTCGGCCGCCAAGTCCAGCAAGCTGCTCGTGAGATACGTCCGGTCGAAGAACCGCTCGGGGTCCAGGTAATCCCGATGGACGTTTGCCCGCTTCTGGTGGATGTGATCGAGGTGAACCGCGAACTCCGAGGCGTCCAGCGGGCGATTTTCGCGCAGGTCCTCGCGGGGAGTGACGACTTGATACCAAGGTTTCAAGTTTACCATATGGATGATTCTCTCCGTCGGACAGGAAGATGCCGGGCAGGAACAGGGATTCCCTTCAACAGCATTACGTGGGCGGCAACGGGCGAACACGAATCCGGTCTTCCTCGATGACCGCGAAACAGCCTCCCCAGTTCTCACGACTCTCGATCGCATGCACGACGCGTTTTCGCACGTAGTGCGGTGACCGCAGGGTGAACCGGAACAGCAGGACGCCGCACATTGCCGGCAGGCCGAAGCGAAAGGCCATTTCGCCGAAGTCCTTATCGAAGGTGATCACCAGTCGATCTTCGGCCTGGGCGCGTTGCAGGATCTGCGTGTCGGTGTCGCCCGGCATGTCTGTACGAGCCCACAGGACGTCGTGGCCGGCGTCGCGCAAGGCAGTCACGGCGACCAGTGGAAAGTTCTCGTTGGCAAGCAGTCTCATGTTTCCACCGCCGTCAGATATACGTGCTCGGATTTCAGAATCCTGCCCGCGTAATGCAGGCACGCAGAAATATCCTCACGCGTGATTCCGGGGTAGTTGTCGATGATCTGCTGTTCCGTCCAGCCATTGGCCAGCAGCTCGACAATGAACTCGACCGCCAGTCGCGTGTTCTTGATGACCGGCTTCCCGACCAACACGGCCGGGTCAATGCTGATTCGATCTTCCCAGTTCATCGCTGTTCTCCTATGCACCCAAGAGGATTGTCATACCGGGGACCCGATCAGCAAGGGTTCCATCCGCTCATGGCCTACGACGCGCCGGGCGTACACCAGGCAGGCCCGAACGTCGTCGCCTTCCAACCACGGATATCCTTCGAGGATCGTTTCCACGGTGTCCCCGGCCGCCATCATTCCCAGGACGTGTTCGACCGCCAGCCTTCGGCCCCGAATGATGGCCTTGCCGCCGAAGATCTGCGGATCGAAGGTGATCCGTTCCAGGAGTTTCTGTTCGCCCATAGCGTTTCTCCAAAAAAGGACCTTCCTACCATTGGAACTTCTGCAATTCTAATGACTTGCGGCGCAAATCCATTCTTGAGCCTCAAAGGGCACAAGATCGGCCAGCCGTCGCACTTCGTTTGCTTGCCAAATCATCTGCTTCCTCCTTCCGTAGGCTGACAAAAAAATTGATGACAAAAAGATGACGCCGAACGTGTCTCTTATTTCTTTGTCATCAATCTTTTTGTCAAATCTCCCCTCTCACAGCCCCAGGCCCTTTTTCCTCGCCAGCACCCCATCCACCCAGCGTTTCTCGTCGGTCCCACGGGGGTAAAGAGCCGAGAAGGACTGGGCCAGTGTCCAGAAGCGGGCGTCGGTGCCGACGCCTTCTTCGGTCAAGAATCGCTTGAGCAGCTCGCCCCGGCCGGCGGCGAAGAGGATCATCGCCTGGTGCAGCCGGTCAAGTACCGTGCTGCCCGGTGGTGGCCCTTTCAGTTCTCCCCACCCAGCCTCGGCGACATGGGCCTCGTCGAGTTCCTCGAAGAACGTCAGTTGCTTCTGCTTTGACTTCTTCTTGCCTCGGCCAGTGGGCGCAGCCCCCGAGTCCTTGCCGAAGAGGTGCGGTGTCCGCTCGGAAACAGGGAGCAGTCGGGCCTTGTCGCCCTTGACCTCAACGATCGACTCGCTCTTGTCCAAGTGGATGCCGAGTCCTTGGGCAATCTTCCGGGCGGCGTCAAACTCAAGGACATACCCGGATTTCACCGCAGAGGACGCGGAGGAACGCAGAGTCTCGTCGTCCAAATCTTCTTCCTCTGCGCTCTCTGCGTCCCCTGCGGTAGGCTCCTTCGATCCTCCCAACGTCCAGAGCCACATGGCCGTCAGGCGGGCGTCGGGTTCCAGACCAGCGGCATCGGCATCCTCGAAGATCAACGAAAGAGCCTCGGTCGAGACGGCCGCCCAGACGTATTCCAGGTACTCCCGGAGCGTAGCCTGTTCGCCATTGGCCTTCTCGACGCGGCTGTAGCGGCTGAAGACTTCGAGTGCCGGTCCCAGGCAGGCGAAGATGGCGTCCGCACCGACGACGCCTTCTTGCGCAAGGCGGGGCATCCACTCGTGAATCCTGGCAGGCAACTCGGTCAGTACGTCACGCCATTCGCCGATAGCATCGGTGCGAACCGAGGCATCTGAATGCTCTCGCGGACGACATACAAGATGGACGGAGGAAGCAAGACGTGCCTGACCGTGAGCGGCTACCCGATTCTCCATCTCCGTGTCAATCGGCCAGGAACCTGTGATGGTCCACCCCGCGTCGATCACCGCCTTCAGGATCGCCTCCCAGCTCGCCGTCGTCTTGCTGGCGAACACAATCGTTCCAATTCCATCCGGCGCAATAACTCGTCGGGCTTCTGCAAAGGCACCGCTCAGTTCGCGTTCGTAGAAGGAAATGTCCTTCTTGGACTGGCTAAGCTGATGCGGCCGGTCAACGACTATCTCGTCATCCTTGGGAACAGCATCCCCACGAAAGAACGAAGGATGGGCGTCTGTTAGCATTCGCCGCATCCAGACGTAGAAGAAATCCGATAGGTGTGCGTATGGAACAGCGTCGTAGTACGGCGGATCAGTGACCAGTGCTGCCGCGGAATCATCCGGCAGGGGATGACGTGAGGCCGATGCTTGTTCGATATGTCCGACAGACCAGTCGGCTCCAACTTCACGCAGGACTTTATCCAGACGTTCCACAAAGACACTAAATGCTCCACTCGATTCGCCTGTAACAACGCCTTCTGCGAAATCCCAAACCATACCAACCGCTTGCCGTGCGAAGAGCTGCCGCGGGCACTCGGCAATGGGCTCCCATCGGCACAATGCATTTGCCAAGTCCGCCTGTTTTCCGGTGTGCAGGTACAGCAGTGACTGAATTGCCTCGTGAAGGCCACCCTGCTCGCGGTCTTCAGTCTCTCTTCTGCGAGAAGGCAGCGATCCATCATTGTAGGGCAATTCGCGAATCAGTCGGGCGAGTGTTACCAGAGCCAACGCCTGACGGGTGGCGAAAAGATCACCCCAGCATACCATACCGTAGATAGGAACACTGATTCGACGAATCTCGTTGAGAGAGATCGTCTCGTCCGGGACCAGACTCAGTTTCCCCTCATGGTTCGCCTTTCTCCTCTCTAACTCGGCGGCGGCTTTACGCAGAGCCTCGAAATCACGCTCCGTCGGTAACCGATACCATCGACCTGGTTCAGCGGTTCTTGTCGTTACGACGCACATGAGGCTCGCATCATTAGCTCCCCCATGACGGGCCTTGAATTGTTCGCGGACGCGAGCAACCGGCGTCGTGTAGCCACAGCAGGGGCAGGTTGCCGAACCGCGTTTCACCGTGCCATCGAAGGCGGGATTCGAGATTTCAGATTTTGGGTCGTCCTGATCCACCCACCGGCCTTGCTGCTTTGCGACAATGTGGAAATCGACTCGCTTGGCCTTTGGATTTGGAACAAGTTGCAGAGCGATCGAACGGTTGGTCTTCTTCGCCAGCCACAATGACCTAATCAACGGGACCGCGGCGCCGCAGCCGGGGCCTTCACACTGAATGGTCCGTGCCCACAGGTACGCCATCGGCGTCGCGCCGTCTGGGTCTTTGGGGTAGAACTCGGCGAGTTCCTTCTCGGCCTGCTCCTTGATCCAGTGGCCCCACTTGCGAACCTCCTCTGCAAGGCGTTGTCCGTACTTGGGAATGTATTCCAGTACGACCTTGTTCAAGAGAACGGCGACGGGGTTGAGGTCCGAGGCGAAGGCATCCGCACCCACGCGCAGGGCTTCCAGCGGAATCGAGCCGCCGCCGGCGAACGGATCGACCACAAGGGGCCGCGTGCCGGGCTCGCCGCCCAGCGCTTCGTGGGCGGCCTGAGTCAGCGCTCGGCAGGTCTCCAGGTACGGCTGACTCGTCGAGTTGTCCCAGTTGGCGAAATCGGCGATGAAGTCCAGTAGCGCACCGCGGAGGACGCGGAGGGACGCAGAGGAGGTCATTTCCCCATTTTTGCCTCCCTCTGCGCTCTTTGCGTCCTCTGCGGTGAACCCCCTTCTCACCAGCGCCGCCCAACGGGCCTTGCCCTCCTCCGACGAAGTTGCCAGCAGCTTCATATCCCTGTCTGCCCGGTGGGCGAAATCCATGATCTGGCGCGCCGCGGCGTCCCGGAACGCCTGCGGGCAGTTCGGATCGGCCGGGTCCGGCCACAGCGCCGCGCAGATCACGGCCCGGCACGCCGCCAACGGCCGCCGCGCCCACCAGATGTGCAGCGTCGAGATGTGCCCATGCCGGATCGACTTCTCCCGCCGCGAGTGCGCGGAGATGCGGGCGATCGGGAGGTCCACCTCAATCAGGCGTTTTGGATAGCTCACCGCAGAGGACGCAGAGGTTCGCAGAAGAGGTTTTTGTTTTCTCGCGGTGTGCGATTCGATTGACGACATTCAATGCTCTCTTTCTCTGCGCTACTCCGCGCCCTCTGCGGTGAGTCTCAAAGGTTGTTGACCATCCGCTTGATGCCGTCCTTGAGGTGAACAACGTTGAAGTTGATTAACAGCCCCAGCCGTTTGCCACTCAGCTTGAGATAGGTCAGGAGTTGGGCTTGATGGATGGGGGCGAGCGCGTCCACGGCTTTCAGCTCCGCGATCACCAAGTCTTCCACCAGGAGGTCGATCCGGTAGCCGACGTCGATGTTCACGCCCTCGTACACCACCGGCAGACCGACTTGCGTGCCGACCTTCAATCCCCGTTTACGAAGCTCGTAGGCGAGACACCCCTCGTAAGCCGACTCCAGCAATCCGGGTCCTAGCACCGTGTGTACCTTCATCGCCGCATCAACGACCTGTCCGCTCACCTCATTCGGATTCATGCTCTGCGTCCCTCCCCGCCCTCTGCGGTGAAAATGGTTTCCGCACTGACCTGGTAGTGCTCTACGGTGACAATCGGTTTCCAACCCAGCCGAGACGGATCTTGAACGTCGTGCAACTGCGGCGTGCCCGCGCAGTTGAAGACCGCGTACAGCCAATAGTCGGTCCCGAGACGGACCGCCGTGTCGTATTCGTGCTTGGTCAGGGCGACGGCACCAACGCCCGCTCGGCCCTTGACCTCGATGAACCGCACCTCGACAGACATCTTGGGGTCGGCGGAATCGGGCCGGCGGGAGATCAGATCGAAGCCGCGGTTTTCGGATTCGACGCTTTCGACTTCCCAGCCTCGTGCCCGCTCGTGGGCGATCGCGGCCTCCACGGCGATCCGTTCGATCTCATCGTCGCGGACCATCGGCGCGATCTGGGGATTGTTGCGTTCGGGGTGCGGCAGGACCCAGGCCCGGCCCAGATGCTTGATGTCGGCCACCGCACAGTGCCGCTCCAGCTCCAACTCCCGACGCCGGCGCTCCAGTCGGTTGTTCAGTTCGTCGAGGTGCTGTTCGGCCTGGGAGATCAGACCGGTCAGGCCCTGAACGGTCTGACCATCGACGTGCCGATTGAGCAGATCGCCAAGCTGTACTTGCTGCCGGTCAATCAGGGCGTTGAGGCTGATTTCGACGTGCTTGGCGACCCGCTCGACCTCCTGGATGCGGTCGGCAGCCGCCTTGATGCCCCAAGGCTGGAGCGTCCGCTGGTAGAGGAACTGCTCGATGGCCTGGCGGTGCGGCACCGCGGGAACGTCGTCGGGTACGGGCGTACTGATCGGGGCCGGAACGATCTCGTGCAACACGGTCGGCTCATGGACAACCATTTGTCCCGCGCCGTTGGTTTCGACGGCGAACAGTCTGCGGTGAAGCGTGTTGCCGTGACCGTCCTTGATGGAAGCGGCGAAGATGTCCAATAGCCCTGGCGCGGCGTGGTTCAGGTCGTAGAAAACCGCACCGCGCCGCAACTGGCTTTCGGTGCGAGCAAGTACGTCACTGCGAACAGCCTCGAAGAGCGGATGCCCCGGTGTGACCCATTCCAGCGTCGGGTCCTTGGCGAGCGCAGTCTTGGCAAAGGCTACAGTGCCGTACTCTCTGCCAAGGCGTCCAAAGCGGTGTTCTTGCTGGTCGCCGACCGAAACCAGATTCCGCGGGACCTTGCCGATGCGGTAGGTGTGGGTATCTTTGCCGATCGACCGGGGATGCAGGCCGGTCTCGGGGGCGGCCTCCACGAAAAACCCTTCGACGACTTCGGGAACCAGCCGCCGTTCCTTGGCCTCAGCCGACCGGCCGACGATGGCCGAGAGGTTGAGTGACTTGCGCGCCAAGCCCTCCAGCGCCGATTCGGTAATGGCCCGAAATCGCTCGGGGCTGACGTCCCGAACGATGCGGTCCTGAATCTGCCGTTCGTCAGTCTGCCGAGCGTACATCTTCCGCAACAACTGTTCCAGCAGGTTGGACGGGAAAACCTCGCCGACCACGTCGAAGACTTGATCGGTGCCGAGGTCCTTGCGGATTTCGGCCAGTCGGTCGAGCAGCTTTTGCAGGACGCGACCTTCGCGGGTGTTCTGCGCCACGAAGTTGATGACCAAGCAGTCGTGTTCCTGGCCGTAGCGGTGGATGCGGCCGACCCGCTGCTCCAAGCGGACCGGGTTCCAAGGGATGTCGAAGTTGATCAACATCCAGCAGAACTGAAGGTTGATGCCTTCGCCGGCCGCCTCGGTAGCCACGAGCACCTGGGCTGCCTCCTTGAACTCCCGTTCCGCGCAGATGCGGGTCCCCGGCATATCGCGATCGCCGATCTTCATCCCACCGTGGATCTGCGCGACCATCAGCCCCCACTCGCGGAGCTTGCCCAGCGGGCGCTGGTCCCGGCCATCGCCGACCAGATAGTCCAGGGTGTCCTTGTGTTCGGTGAACACCAGCAGCTTCATCTTGGGATCGCTGAAGATGCCCTCGGTGGTCAGGACTTCGTGCAGCTTGTTCAGCTTGGTCTCGATCTCGCGGGCTTCGAGGGTTTGGGCTTGATCGATGAGCCGTTCCAGGCGGGCGATGTCGTCACGGAGCACGGCCGGATCGACCGACAACACCGCGTCTTCCAGTTGGGCGATGATCTCCTGCTGCTCTTCTTCGGTCAGGTCGTCGAAATCGTCGGGAAGGCGGCGGTCGATCTGCTCGCGGCGGTACGCATCGGGATCGTCCAGGATCTTCTGCCGGCGATCTCGCATCCGCTGCAAGGTCCGCCGCACGGCGTAGATCGACGACGCCATGCGGCGCTGGAGCATCGCCATCGTGAATCCGACTGCCCGGCTACGCGCCGATTCTTCCTGGGCCGCCGCGATGGACTGATCTTCGACGTAGCGGGTCAGTTCGTCGTAGAAATCGAGTTCGTCGCCGCCCAGATCAAAGGCGGCCGTGCGGACGTCGCGTTTGGTGAACAGCTTGCGGACCTCGCCCGTCTCGGGATCGGGGAAGCTGACCAGGGCTTCCTTGGTCCGCCGCAGGTAGAACGGGGCTTCCTGCCGCCGCATCGCCTCCTGAAGACTCTGGATACTGCCGTAGACATCGGCGTCAAGGAGTGCCAGGAATCGGCGGAAGTGTTCGGGATCGCCTTTGTGCGGCGTGGCCGTCATCAGCAGGAAGTGATCGGTCATCTGCGAGAGCGACTCGCCCAGGCGGTAGGCGTAGGTCTTGTGCTCCTCGCTCCGGGCGCTCATCTTGTGGGCCTCGTCCACAATGATCAAGTCCCAGCGCGACCGCAGAAGGCTTTCCCGAGCGTCATCGACGAGCGAGGCCCAGGACACGGAGGTGATCGCCTGATCGTAGTCCTGCCAAGGATTCTGACCGTAGTTGGCCCGCAGCAGACCGCCGGTGATGAGCTGGAACTTCTCGCGGAACTTATCGGCCATTTCCCGCTGCCACTGGAAGGTCAGGTTCGCGGGGGCCACGATCAATGTCCGCTTGACCAGGCCGCGGGCCTTGAGTTCCTTGAGAGTCAGCCCGGCCATGATGGTCTTGCCCGCGCCGGGATCATCCGCCAGCAGGAATCGGATGCGGGGCAGTCGCAGGAAATAGCCGTAGACCGCCTCCAACTGGTGTGGCAACGGATCGACGCGGGCGATCGAGAGCGAGAAGTAGGGGTCGTACTCATAGGCCAACCCAAGCCGGTGGGCCTCCACCCCGATGCGGAACAGACGGGCATCGCCGTCGAAGGGCTCGCGTTCAGCGGAGACGGTCAACTGGGCAAGTTGCTCCGGGCTCAGCACCGGGTCATGCGTCATCCCCGTCTGCATCCCGCGGCCGATAACCTTCAGCGAGTCGCCCATCGGGACCGTAGCCAGAACCTCAATGGGTTCGGGCAGGGTCGGCCCCTGAACGATGCTTCCGGGATGGATGGCGGTTGTGCTCATAACGGTGACGAAGTCGATGCCGGTCGGTTTGGGGTGAGGGATTACCGGGGCTTGCGTTTCGGTCTTGTGCCCGATTGCTCGATCAGCCGGAGCAGAGCGTCCAAGTCGCTGACTTTGTACAATCGGTAACGGTTCAGCGGGTTCCGGTGGACCCACAGCTTTCCGTCAGCCTCCCAGTTGCGCAGCGTGTTGATGCAGACGCCCACGTACTTCGCCGCCTCCGTGATGTGGAGGTATTCGTCTAGGCTGGGCATGCAATCCCCTCTATAAGGGTTCACGAAATACGTCCAGCCTTACGATGACCACCTTACCAAAGCCGACCAAGGAGAGAAAGTACCCCCCGCGCACCGAACTTTTTGTAGCGAAAGAGTTTGCGGACTGGGAGAGCCAAATCACCCCGAGGCAGGGGACCCACGCCTGCACTGCGCCCACCTACATTCCATCAGCAGTCAAAGAGGTAACGATGAAGTCCCACGTGTGCGTCCTGATTCCGAGTGTGTTAGCGTTTGGCACGATATTCAGTGGCGTAGCCGCGTCGGAGATCGGCACGGTCACGGAGCCAGCCTGCAACGGCGAAGTAATCGTCGTCTGCGGGGAAGGACTCGATGCCAAGGCGACCAAGATCAAAGCGTTCTGTCTGGGCACTGCCGATGGCGGTTTTCGCTCGGAATCGCTGGAAGATGGGGCACGCCACGCCGCGGCTATCGACCGGCAGCCAGCGGTACCTGACGTGCCGCCTGCCGGATCACTGGACTGCGAGGTGGTCGGCGGCGGGCGGGGCTATCTCCAGGTGGTGATGACCCACGACGATCGCCAGGCAGCCGACGCTGGCGCTCATGAGACGGCCCCCGACTTCTTTAACCTCATCCGCGACTGCCGGGTGTCGGATGGCGGCGGGATCGTGGTGGGGGCCGGCGGGCGGCTGCCACAGACCGATCAGCCTGCACTACCTTGGGCGAACTTCGGCAATCGCGTGATCGGCAACGAGATCCTCCGCACGGTTCCCTTCAGCGGTGCCCAGTACGGCAGCAACTGGCGTTGGGGCGGCGGTTGGAGCAATCTACTGGCTGGGATCAACGTCATTCCGATGGACCTGGGCAAGCAACCGGGCACCGGCCTGGACGGGCCGCCGCGCATGCTGGCCAACGTCATCCAGGATAACTGGGTCGGCCTGTCGGCCGTGGGCGTGGGGATCAGCGTGCGGGCCTCGGACACGCTGGTCTACAAGAATCACTTTCACGCTGTCCGCGCGCCGATTGTCGATCGGGGCCGACAAACCCGGCAGTTCGAAAACGTCGTGCACGACGACGAGGAGTACACGCCAGAACGAGGACCGATCCGGTAGAACCCAGGACGCATTTGTCCCGTGGTCGTGCTGCTGACGTCCGTGCTTCCCGGTGTGCAAGCCGTGGCAGGACGGCCGTAGAAGACGGTGGGCGCCATGACTGGTCGCGAGTGTATCGACTTCCTACAATGGGCACTGGCACGGCCCAGTCTGCACAATGATCCGCGAGCATGTGCCCCGTCTTGCGCGTCAAAGATCAGTCGGATGGGTCCGGATTCGACGTAGAACTTGGGCACGGGTCATTCCTTTCGCTTGGTCTGGCCTTGATCGTAAGG
>JAPLNJ010000790.1 GCA_026692885.1 Planctomycetota bacterium
TCCAGGCCGATCGGGACGGTCTTGGAAGACCATCCTACAGTAAGTTGGGCAAGTTATTTCCTGCCGCTCGCCTTATGGGTGTCACCAAACGCTATGAGCACTCCGTGGGCCGCAGGCGGTTTACTCGCTTGCACCGGACTACCCACCAGACGGACTTAGGGCCAAGCGGAAGCCTATGTGTTGCAACCGGGACTCCGGCGGGTGCGAGGACCGGAGCGCCGACCGGGAGCCCATCGTGCTGTTGCCGAAGGCCCCACCCCGGTTGACCCGAACCACGCCCGACACAGGTCCAGATGGGTCGGCCACTGTACCCGACGCGTACCCGCCCTTCCAGTCATCGCACCACTCCAAGACGTTGCCGTGCATGTCGTACAGGCCCCAGGCGTTCGGCTTCTTCTGGCCAACTGGATGCGTCTTGGAATCAGAGTTCGCCTTGTACCAAGCGTAGTTCCGCAATTTGTCTGCCGAGTTGCCAAACGAGAACATCGTGGTGCTGCCGGCCTGGCAGGCGTACTCCCACTCCGCCTCGGTCAGCAAGCGATACCGCCGGCCGGCTGTCCGCTCTTCGGCCGTCTCCGACAACCGTTGGCAGAACGCCACCGCGTCGTCCCAGGACACCATTTCTACCGGCGTCGAACCGTTCGACGTCTTGAACCCGCTTGGGTTGCTCCCCATGACCTTCTGGTATTCCGCCTGCGTCACTTCGTAGACGCCCAGGTAGAACGGCTTGGTAATCCGCACGCGATGCTGCGGTTTCTCATCGTCTTGAGCGACGTTAGCCGAAGCCGAGTTCGGCGAACCCATCAGAAACTCACCGGCCGGAATCAACGCCAGTTTCATGCCGCTTGAATTAGTGAGTGTGGGCGGCAGAGCACTCGGGGGCACTGGCTTGCTTGGTGCTAATCCGGGCGGGCTGCTGACCGGCGGGGAAACGTCCGCAGGCCGTTTTGGAAACGCTGACGCGACACGCTTGGCTGCCAAGACAACGGCCTGAACCCGCTTTGAAACATCTGGTGTTGTGATTGTTTGTCTACATCGGCCGGTCCACAATATCTTCGCGCTGTCTACACCCAATAAACGTGCACCGATAGACACCGAAACCGCCGATGTTCCAGCCTGCCCTTCCGATCGGCCTGCATTGTCATCCTGAAATCCCGTGAGACTCACGAGCAGCACCGCCTGAACATTGAGAAGTTTCCCAATACCGGCAGCGTTCTTCTCCGTCAGGCCAAAGTCCTGAATGGCTCGTTCCTTCAAGACGGATAACAGGTCAGATCGTGTACAGAGAGTATAGCCCTGTCAATCTAGCAGTCTGCGGCACTCCGAAGCAAACCCGATTTTGTTTTTGACCAACGGGACGAAGTCTACCGGAGCAACCGGCAAATCAATGGGTTGGGAGGTTTGTGGGTGAAGTTGCCGGGCTGTCGGGCGGCAAGAAAGGGCAAACGCCGCGGTGCAGGTCATCGACGATCACATCGGCAGCCAGCTCGGCATCACTCCCGCGGCCAGCGGCGCCGATCGGACCGATAGGAATTTGCTTTTTCGGCTCATCGGAGCCAGTCTAGCGGGGGAAACTGGGAAATCAAGGTGGGCAGGGCGGCCAGGGCCGGGTGACCGAATCCGCCTGGTTGCGAACCCGCACTTCCGCCACGTCTCTAACCCCACCAAACCCTGCTCTTCTGCGGCCAAGTGAAGAGACCGTCTGGTGTGTTCGGACTCTGTGCCGAAGATAAACCCTTTTTGCGACCTTTACTCTCGCTACCGTCCGACGTTGTGAGGGTACACCGGTCGCCATGACAAGAGCCAATCCACGTGAATGATGAACGAACACGTCAACGAGGAAGCTCTGAAGCCTTCAGGATCGCCAGACCGGGAACTGATGCCCAAGTCCCTTGCTGTGTACTGGAAGTTCATCGACAACACGAGCAAAGCGGTGTCGATGGCGGTCTGCGGAGTGGAATTCGCCCTCTGCCTGAACGGCAGCGATTTGGGCATCGAAGACATGGTCGTACGAAGTGATTTACACTCGCAGATTTCTCCGCGAAACGCCGAATCCTGGAAATCGCGTGTTTGAACTTGCGTCTCGACGACGTAACGCTTATCCCCACAATGTCCGCAGCCAGTGGACAGTTGCCTCTGCGGCTCCTATATTCTTCGTTTCGGGGCGTCCCTTGCGGGGCCTTGATCGTAAGGTGACGCAAAGCACTAGCAGCCATCCACACTAGCCCGACGTGCCAGCGAGGGTGGTTGAGGTCACTGCTGTGAACATCTTGCGGTTGTCCAAGTCCTCAATTTTTCTCGTTCCGACGCTCTGCGTCGGAACGCGAGCCACGGACGCTCTGCGTCCTTGGGCAGACGACGCGGAGCGTCAAAACACTGGCGTTCCCACGCGGAGCGTGGGAACGAGAGAGGCGTGAAGATGTTCACCGCAGTAGTGGTTGAGGCTCACCCGACGTCAAGGCCAGTGAATTGGCCGAAGGCTTGGCGAGAAACCAGATCTCGGGCGAATACCTGAACAAAGTCCGGGACACGCTCGCTGGCGCGTCGGGCTAGTGTCGCCACCTTACGATCGAGGCCCCCTTGCGGACACCGCGGGCTGCAGGAAACTCCTAACTTCACTGAAAGGAACGACATCGCATGATTCAGAAGCATTCAGTCATCGTGACCGCCCTGGCGATCGCCATCGGGTTGGCCGTGGGCTTGCTCCAGTCGGCGCAGGCCGCCGACGAAGGCACGCTGCCCATCGCCGACGGGCCATTCAAACCCGATATGGACTCGCTGAAGCAATACAAGTGTCCCGAGTGGTTCCGCGACGCTAAGTTCGGCATCTGGGCCCACTGGGGTCCGCAAGCCGTGCCCATGGACGGCGACTGGTACGCCCGCGGCATGTATGAAGAGGGTAACGGCCACTACAAGTACCATCTGGTGAATTACGGGCATCCCTCGGAGTTCGGCTACAAGGACATCATCCCGCTGTGGAAAGCCGAGAAATGGGATCCCGACCGGCTGATGGCGATCTACAAGAAAGCCGGCGCCCGCTACTTCGTCAGCATGGGCTCGCATCACGACAACTTCTTCCTGTGGAATTCCAAAATCCACAAGTGGAACGCCGCCGCTATGGGTCCGAAACGCGACGTGGTCGGGGACTGGCAGAAGGCCGCTAAGAAGTACGGCCTGCGTTTTGGCGTCTCGGAACATCTGGGCGCCAGCTTCACGTGGTTCCAGAGCAGTCACCGGGCGGACAAGGCCGGCCCCAAGGCGGGCGTGCTCTATGACGGCGCGGATCCGAAGTTCGAGGATCTCTACCATTTCCCCGCCAAACCGGATGACAAGGGCTGGTACAGCAACGATCCCCGGTGGCACCAGATCTGGTACAACAGCATCCGGGAACTGGTGGACAACTACCAGCCGGACCTGCTGTACACGGACGGCGGCGTGCCCTTCGGCAACGAGGTTGGGCGGAGCATGATCGCCCATCTCTACAATTCCAGTGCTGCCCGCCACGAGGGCCAAGCCGAGGTGGTCTACAACTGCAAGCAGAAATCCGAGGGCCGGTGGATCGAGGACCTGGAACGCGGCATCATGCCGAAGATCGACCCCTATCCGTGGCAGACCGACACCTCGATCGGCGACTGGTATTACAACCGCAACTGGAAATTCCGTCCGGTGAGCTGGGTCATTCATATGCTGGTGGACAACGTCAGCAAGAATGGCAACCTGCTGTTGAATGTCGTGCAGCGCCCGGACGGTTCGCTGGACGAGGAAGTCGAGCTGATGCTCGAACAGTTGGCCACGTGGAATGCCGTCCACGGGGAAGCGATCTTCGGGACTCGGCCCTGGCTGGTCTATGGCGAAGGCGCGGTCAAAGCGAAGGGCGGCCATTTCGGAGAGGATTTTGCGTACAGCGCGAAGGACATTCGCTTCACCACCAAAGGCCCGACGCTGTACGCCATGGCGCTGGGCTGGCCGACGGACGGGCAACTTGTGGTTAAGTCGCTCGCCAAGCCTGCGGGCGATAGCGGCAATACCATCACGGACGTGAGCCTGCTCGGCCACAACGGCAAAGTCGAGTGGAAGCAGACGGCCGATGCGCTCGTGGTGACGCTCCCCGCTCAGAAGCCGTCGGAGTATACGGTCGGGCTGAAGATCACGGGCACGGACCTGAAGCCGATCGTCGTGCCGGTCGTCGTCGAACCGGTTCGCGCAGATGCCCAAGGCAACCTCATGCTGGTACCCGACGTAGCGGAGTTGCACGGCGACCAGATCAAGACTGAGCAACAAGGCAACACGCCGAACATTGGTTTCTGGGATCGCGGCGACGAGTGGGTGTCGTGGAAAGCGCAGTTCGCTCAGCCCGGGACTTACAAGGTGAGCGCCAGTTGCTCGACGACCAACCTCGAATCCGAGTTCGTCCTGGAAGTCGCCGGCCAGCAGCTGACCGGGAAAGTCGCGACGACCGGTGGCTGGGGCGATTTCAAAACCCTGGAACTCGGCCAAGTCGAGATTAAGCAAGCCGGCGAACAGGTCGTGAAAGTCCGTCCCCGTGACGCGAAGACCTGGAAGCCCATCAACCTGGCTGCCATCACCCTGAAGCCCGTCAAGTAGTTCCTCGGCGACGGTCGAAAAACCACTCCCTCGCCCCGGTACTCCGGGGAGAGGGTTGGGGTGGCTCGCGCAAAATTGGGAAGTCGGGCGTCAAACGGATGGTCCTGTTTTTGTTCCGCCCCCATCCGGGCTTGCCCCGGTGGAGCGAGGTTTCTGGACCACGCCACGGGTCCGCAACCGCCTCACTTCTTCCGCCGCATCCCGCCCGCCGCCTCCGGCGGC
>JAPLNJ010000791.1 GCA_026692885.1 Planctomycetota bacterium
GGCTGTGGTGCATGTGTCGCCAGCGACGGCGGAGCCAATACCGCAGGGTGCTATCGGGCACGTGAAGTTCGCGTGCGATTTGACTTGGCGACGTCCAGGCCGAATCTCGTTGATCGAACTCCGTCACGGCCGCCGCCGCGGAACCGCTGATTCCCGGACGCCGGCACCCGCGGTACAATCACCTGCAGTATCCATGGTTTGGGCCTCCTACATCAACGGTCTGCAATCACCATTGAACACCCAAACCTGGATACCTTTGCAATAATCTAGCAGCGACTGCATTTCGCAACGTTACGATCAAGGCCCCTTTCTTGGAGCACTCCGTTCCCCAAATCGTCCACGGCCCGTAGCTTACCACAACAACTGCCAATTCTCCTATTGGCCTTCTTTGCACCCCGCCAAACGGCGCAAAAGCTGATATGCACATCGAGATGCCTGCTGCTACGGCTCAGAATCTACCGTACCACTAATCTCTGACAAAATCGCTGCTGCCGTCTGTTCGGCCGCTTGCCGAGTCAGTAAACCGCCTTCCATCAATCGCCGTTCCACGTCACGGATCAACTCCGGCCGTATCTCTGGAATGGAACGTAGACGACCTATCAGTTCGGCTCCTTCCGTTGGTGTCGGCGGTGACGCCGCGGGGGAGAAAGACGCCGGTAGGGGGCCCTGCACGGAACGGAATGACTGTGCTTCGGATGGCCGGCCACCCTTGCCACCTTGGCCGATCCGCATGATACTTCCTCCCGGACCGAACGCCGTGCTTCCAACAAAAACTGACAGATCGCTTGCAACGATGTAAAGCTACGCCATAATAGTAAGAAAGGCAGTGTGGTCAATACCGGTGTCGGCAGAAATCAACGCGGAACCCATGGTCTATGTCCCGTCCAGGCCGAACAGATTCCGATTCCGACGTGCAGGAACGCGACGGGCTGCAGGGAGCCGCCGACCGGGCGAGCGACATTCTCCGGCCCACAGGGCGGGGGGGAACGCGACCCGAACGTACTTGGTCTCCGGCGGGATCACGATTTGCCGACCGAACGTTCTCGTTGCCGATTCAGCGGCCGGCCGAGGACAAACACTTTTTCTGGGCTATGGTTTGTGCTTTGCTGGTCGGTGTGATCGCCAGCCTGGCCTGGCGGCCGTTCCTCCCGCAATCGTCGGCTCCTACAAGTCTTCAGACGTCATCAAGTGGGGACGTGCCTGTGGCGCCGCTCCTCGATGGGGACAGGAAAGAAGGTGACAGGTGCTTGCGAGATGGTAACTACCGGGGCGCCCTCACTATTTTCAATGGTCTCGTAGGTGACATATCCAACGCTCCGGGGCTGCAATATCGTATCGCGCTCTGTCTGGAAGGTCTGGGGCGATGGGATGAGTCGTTGGCCGCCTACCAGAAGATCGCGGTCGGTGTTGATCCATTGGCTACCGCCTGCGCGCAGGTGGGGAAGGCGCGCGTGTTGACCCAGTTACAGAAGACCGAGGAGGCCGAAGCGTTGCTCTGGCCCGTGGTCTTACGTTCCGAACAGAGGGAATTGAAAAACCAGCCGATGATGGCCGATGCGCGGTATCTGTTGGGTCTGACGCTGTCGATGAAGGCATTTGAGTCTGACGGGCAGCCCGCGCTGGACGACGCCCGCCCCGAACACCCGGCGCTCGACTGGTTAGTGGAGGACGCGTTGGATTGGATTTCGCCGCTCGCCCCCGCACCTCTGGCGGCGTCTGAGCGGGGAAAACCCAAGCCTGACGCCGATCCCCCCAGCCTGGAACGACTGAGCGATGCACCGGACCGGGAAGTGCGAGTCTCGGTCGGCCCTGTAGGCCGTGCGGTGGTTACGGTTTTCGTACAGGGCGAACAGGTGGTGACGTTGATGGAGCGATTGGCGAAGGCAGACGAGCTCGGAATTCGTTGGACCAAAGCCGCTCGTCGGCGATTGACCGGACACAAGGCAACGGTCGCCACGCAAAACATGTCCCTGACCTTGTTGCTGGTTGGACTCACGGAGCGTTGGGGACTCGTGTGTGACCTCTTGGAAGGGAAAACGCTGGACATCAAGTTAGCGGATGAGTTGAGCGACGCCGCGTTGAGGGACTATCGACTCCGGACGGCTCACAACGTGCTGCAATACGCGGTGGTGGAGACTCCAGACCACCGCTGGCATCGCCACGCTCGTCTCGAACTCGGGAATCTGGCGTTGCGACAGGACAACCTGGAATTGGCGGTTGCTCATTACCAGCTGGTGTGCGATAGTACTTCTTCCCCATTCAACGTGGTGGCGTCATACAATTTGGCGCTGGCGCAGCGTCTGCAAGGCGATTTGGAGAGTGCACGCCGATCGTTGTTCATTGTGGCCGACGGTGCGCCTGATCATCCGTTGGGACCGTTGGCTTCTTGTCAAATCGGGCGCACGTACCTGGACGCGGGTGAGTTGCCCGAGGCGATTGCAGCGTTTGGTCACGTGTTATCCACTCGATACGTCCGACCCAACCGCGAACTGGAGGCGAGGGCCGTGTTGTATCAGGCGTTGGCTCACCTGTTGTTGGGGGAATCTCGGGGAATCGTTGCAATGCTGCGGCAACACCTGGATGCCTTGGTACAGCCGCGTTATCACCATGCGGCCGCTTTCTTGGCTTCGTATGCACGTTACCAGACACTCACAGACAAGCATCAGCGAACCGACGAGGCGAAGTTCCTGGTCCAATCGATGATGGCCCTCAAGGATGACTATCAGTGGCTGGGTGAGGCCGGTGCCTTGGTCATCGGCCGGGCGTATCGAGAACTCGACTGGCCAGATGAGATGGCGATCGTATATACAGAAGTCTTGGAGCATGAGCCCCGCGGGGCGATCGCGAGGGAGATTCAGTACGCCCTGGCCGATTATGTGTATTCGTCCGGCGACTGGAAGGCAGCAATCGCACCGTTGTCCTCGCTGGCCACAGCGGGAACCGACCGGTGGACGATGTTGGCGCGTCTAAAGCTGGCTGAGTATGCCCTGGCAGATAATCGCCCGCAGGATTGTTTGACGGCGTGTTGCGAGCTACTTCGAGAGTCTCGCTCTCCCACGGTGAGTCATGCGTGGGTTTTGATGGGGCAAGCCTACGAGCAGCAGGGGAAGTACAAAGAGGCTGCGAGATGCTACGCGCGCGACGTCACCACTGAACTGATTGGACCTACGGCGCAACCATGAACGCGATCTCATTTTCACTGCCCGACGTCAACGTGAACGGCACCACGGTGCTGAGGGAAACGACTCTCAGCAGTGATACTGTGTGCCGCGTGTCGCGTCAGGACAACGCCACGCGCGAAATGCCCGCCCCGTTCGAAACCATTTTGCGTCATCAGGCCCGAACAGCAAAACGAGAAGAACCCGACCCTTGCGTAGACAGGGACGACTCGCGGCGGGACGAGGCGGTTCCTTCTATGACGGCAGAGAAACAGGGGACGCAGGCGGCGCCACAGACATCCGTTTCGTCTTCCGGAGCTCACGACAGTCCTGATGTCTCAGACCGCGGTCGGGTTGCCCGCAGCCACCGATTCCGCGACGGTTCTGGCCTCCCATGACGCGAACGGGTTGCCCGCAGCCGCGGAGCCCACGACGGTCCTGACGTCCCCGATTGCGGGCGGGTTGCTAGGAACCGCCGAGCCCAGGATGGCCCAAGCGTCCGAGGGCGAGGGCGGGTGGGACGTTCCGCAGGTGATCAATGCGTATGGTCAATCGCCAGCTGGTTGTTCACTAGCTGTGCCAGAGGGAGCGTGGGGTGCAGGTCAGCCGGATTTGGCGGAAAGGGACGGTGCGACAGCGATGGCAAGCAATCCCAGGCGTCCGCTTCAACGCCCGGATCGTACCGAGCCCTCGCCGGTCTTGGAGACCTTGTCGCCCGCGATGCTGTCCCTGGGCCGCGACGCGAAAACCGATCTGCGAGAACTCGCCAGCTTGTTCCCGATCAACAAGGATCCGTGGAGACACCAACAGGGCCAGGAGCGTTCATCAGCCGAGGTCCGCGAAGGGGGCGTGACGATGCTGGCGATGGGCAACACGACGACGCTCGATTCCAGAGAGTCCGCGTCCGTGCGCACTGTCGCCAACCAGTTGGCGACGCGACTCGTGGCTTGGGTGGACGTGACGAGTACGGAGGGACGCACGGTATTTCATCTGCGTCTGGAGCCGCCGGAACTGGGTTCGGTACGAGTTCAGTTGTCCGCCACCGCCGGGACGATCTCCGCGAAATTCATCGCTTCGAACGAGGCAGCTGGGCAGATCCTGCAAGGCCAACTTCATGAACTTCGGGAGTCGCTGGCCAAACTTGGGGTTTCGTGTGCCAGTCTCGATGTTTCGTATGGTCAGGGCGGCTCGCCGGGAACGGCCCAGCAGCGCGAGTTGCAGCCGTACCCGTGGCACGACAACACACATGCAGTTCAGGATCAACAGCTTGTCGTCTGGCAGCGGCGGTCACGTCCTGCCGCGTTGATTGATGTGCTCGTTTGACAGGAAGAAGGCTTTATTCAAGGAGTAGGAAAGCATGGCTGTATCCAGCGTAAGCAACGAAATGGGACGCGATCAATTCCTGCAGCTATTGGTCACGCAGTTGAAGAACCAGGATCCGTTGGATCCCGTCAAGAACGAGGACTTCCTGGCCCAGTTGGCCCAATTCTCGACATTGGAGGGAATGCAGCAATTGAACACCAGTTTCAGCGACCTTTTGGCACTCCAACAACTTACGGAGGGTGCCAATCTGATCGGCAAAATGGTTACCTTTCAGGCCGATGGCTCATCGGTGTCCCAGCAGCAAGTCGTCGAGCGGGTCAGCGTCCAGAACGGGAAATTGGTGTTGGTCACCACGGACGGTATCTCGGTTCCCATTGCCAACATCCAGGGCCTGGCGGCGCAGGACGCCACCCCAGCTTGAGCCCCTGGAACCAGCTCGTTTGCCTATTCCCCTACACATCTTGGTAATTCGTCCCAGATACTTCAGATAGTGAGGAACTAAACGATGGCACTTCGATCCTTGTTGACAGGCACTGCCGGCCTGCGCAGCCACCAGCAGATGCTCGATGTGGTTGCCAATAACTTGGCCAACATAAATACTACCGCGTTCAAGAGTCAACGCGTTCGGTTCGCCGATCAGATGTGGGATCAGATTCGGTCCGCGTCTGGACCGAGTGGGGTGCTCGGCGGCAGCAACCCCCAACAGGTCGGTTTGGGCGTACGGATCTCGGCTATCGATACCGACTTTCAGGCCGGCGTCCAGGAACTGACCGGCAACCCTCTGGACATGACCATTCAAGACGACGGGTTTTTCGTGATGAGCGACGGCATCCGGAATTTCTACACACGGGCAGGCGCCTTTTCCCTCGACGAAGCCGGATACCTGGTCGATACCGGTACGGGCTTTCACGTGCAGCGTCTGGGCGCGGTCGGCGAGGGGGACCCGGCTCAGGGGTTCCCGCCGATCCAGGCAGCCAACAACGCGAATATCAAGATCCCTTATGGCACTCAGATCCCAGGGAATGTCACGGACAGGATCACGCTGATCGGCAATCTCAATGCCCTCTCCCAGGTCTCCGTCCTCCAACCGGACGGGTCGTACAGCCCCACCGTCTCAACCGCCATCGACGTGTACGACTCCCTGGGAACGTCCCACCTGGTGACCCTGACGTTCCGGAAGACGGCGATGAATACATGGGACATGAACGCATCCATTGATCCGACGCGGGCCACGATGTCCGACGGCACCGTAACCGGCATCCACTTCAACAACGACGGTTCGTTCGACAGTGTTTCTGCGGATAACACGATCACCCTTACGAATTTCGTGAAGGGCGCGAAGGACATGACCATCGATTTCGATTTAGGGACAGCCAATCTCTATAGCAACCTCACACAGTTCGGCGGCTTCGAGTCGGTCGCGGCCTCGGCGCAGAACGGAGCCGCGCCGGGCAGCCTCATCAACGTGGACATCGAACGCGACGGGACCATCACGGGACTTTTCAGCAACGGCAAGCGAGCGCCCGTGGCCCAGATCGCGTTGGCGGTATTCGCCAACAACCAAGGCTTGAACGGCGAGGGTAACAACTACTACTCCGTCAGCCCGAACTCGGGGATCCCCCTGATCGGCGCGCCGAGGACAGGCGGCCGAGGAGCGATCCTGAACGGCACGCTGGAGGCATCGAACGTGGACGTGGGTCTGGAATTTACGCGACTGCTCACGGCTGAACGTGGATTTCAGGTAAATTCCCGGACAATTCGAGTTTCCGACGAAGTGATGCAGGAAGCAGTCAACCTGATCCGCTAAGCACGTTCTCACGAGTTTTCGCCCCCCAAAGAAACCCGGTTTTCTGAATGGGCCGGATTTTTGGGTTGCGGAATCGTCCAATGACTCCTGATTGGCTGTTTGACGTGAATGGTTGGTGAATCGCATCTTGCCAGGCGTGGTGGACACCACGGCGGCGAATGCCTGCAACCGGTCGTCCGTAAGCAGGAAGTACTGGGGTTAGTCGGCATCATCCGGCTGGCGGGCCTACTTCCGGTGAGGCAGGAACGGTATATAGTCCCTGTCCATGTGGGCGATGTGCTTTGTCCACCAAGCCTTGAGGAAGTTCCTTAGATCGTGGGGGAAGTCTCCCAGTTTATCCAGCGAGTTCTTCTCGTCAATGGTAAGGGCGTACGTCAGACGCTGCACCTCATGCCGATACCGGCGATGTTCGGCGGCGTGACCGATGAGGTCCGGATAGCCACAGGCCCGCATCGCCGCTTCTTCAGCACGAAAGTGCGTGTCCCCGTACTGCACGAGACTCTCGATGACGTCCCGTAGCTCAGAACGGGACAGATGGCAGGTTCGCGTGTCCGAGTAGAGCGAGTTCATGATCTCGAACAGCCGCTTGTGCTGAGCGTCGAGCGTTTCGTCCTCGACACTGTATTTCTGGTACCACCTGACGAACATTTTCGCACATCCTCGATGCTTTCCGTGAAGAAAAGATTGTCGGATCAGTCTACCCTAGGATCTCTATCGGCTTGTTCAGTTCCTGCCGGAATCTCGCCTCGTCCGTTTTCCAATCCCTGAAATCCGCGGCGAGCCGGGACGCGATTTGCCACGCCGGATCGCTTTTCCACTCGCCACTGGACAGGTAGCTGTCCAGGTTGAGCAGGACCAGGGCCCGTGCCCGCTTGCCCCGCTCCTTCAACAAGTGCCACTCTACGCCGGTAACCGAACGCGGCCCTGTGGAAGAAGTAAGTCTTGATGCGACAAGGGTTTTCTGCTCTTCTAGCGATGGCAAGAGACTGCATTCTCCGTGCAGTCGGCCAACGTGGGACCAGCACGGGAATCGCCCGCGGTTTCGGTCCGGGTGTGACCCACAGACGCGGCTTGGGGCGATGTGGGCGCAGAGTGACCCACAGCTCGGCGCAGCTTTTTTTCTGCGGAGATCGTGGGGGACCGTGTTGTTGTC
>JAPLNJ010000792.1 GCA_026692885.1 Planctomycetota bacterium
CAAGTCCGGTTCTGTGAGGGGCGTTGAAGTCGCCTTCAACGGTTGAATATTGTGACACTCTTCAGATCGAAAGAGAAGAGCAACAGGGAATACAAACCAGACCTACCGAAGGAGACCATATTATGCCTACTCGACACCAACCAGCCCGCAGGAGCCATCAGCGATTCATGGCAGCCTGCACTGCCGTCGCCCGCAAGCAGTTGCTGAACCGGCGTATCGTAGAGGTCAGTTACTTCACCCCCGAAGAGTGCCGGCGACAGATGTGGAGCTTTACCGGCGTTGCCCTGGTGCTGGATGACGGCACCACCATCTACCCGGCACGGGATGCCGAGGGGAACGACGCCGGCGCGCTGCACGGAGTAGCCGGCGACGGTACGGAATTCGTCCTCCCTGAAATCCTGTGCCGATCGTAGGCCGACAAGCACCCATCACCAATCCGTCGACGCCGACAGTGATCTTCAAGCATCGCCTGCCGGCGTTTTTCTGTTTCTTGGAGACTATCCATGACCATCGAGTTCTGGCCGAAGCGATTGCTGAGGCCGAAGCCCCGACGCGTTACGGAACCGAAGGCACGTCGGGCAAGGCGCCCCAAGCTGCCCGTTCCGGTGGGCAAGGTCCAGCAGATGCTTTCGGGAGCCATCATTTGCGGCGATCACGAGTTGGCGTCCTGGATCGACCTGATCGTGAAACGAGGCCAGGTCACCGGCAAGCCGGAACATCTGGATGAGCTGAAGACACGGCTGGACGCCGTGATGCAGCCGCTGCCTGACCCATCACCGCCAACAGCCGACACCCCAAGCCCCGTCGGTCATCCGGCCAGCGGGGCTGTTCTTGTTTCTTGATGACGCCTTATGCAACATCCCACAGCCAAGGAGACCACAGCCTATGACCACTACTCTGCTTGAAGAACCCGTTGTCCGTCCGTCGACTTCGCCGTCGCAGCGTCTGCGTACGACGATGGCGGCCGTGCGTGTGTCGCTCAGTTGGTTTGGTGTCCGCAAGACACTGACCGCGGAGCAGAAGTCCCAGGCCGCCGACACGTTCGGTGCCGAAGGTGCCTTCCTGTCCGCCGGCAAGAAACTGCTGGATACCAAGCACGAAGCGTACAAGGCCGTCACCGCCGTCAAGGGCCGCATCGTCTCGTTGTGGAAGTCCATGTCGCTGCCCTACCCGGAACCCGGCATCCGCCTGATCCGGCAGGACCAGATCGACACGTTCAACACCCAGCTGGAGACACTCAAGCTGGAACTCGAAGAAGCCGTCTCGCAACTGGACCGGCACTACGACCAGTTGAAGTCCGTGGCCCGCGACCGGCTGGGCTCGCTCTACAACCCGGCCGACTACCCGATGAGTTTGCTGGGGCTGTTCCAGGTCGTCTGGAACTATCCTTCGGTGGAGCCGCCCGACTACTTGCAGCAGCTCAGCCCCGAGATCTACCAACAGGAATGCGAGCGGGTCGCCGCCCGCTTCGACGAAGCCGTGCGACTGGCCGAACAGGCGTTCACGGAAGAACTGCAGGACCTGGTCGCACACCTCACGGAGCGGTTGACCGGCCAGACCGATGGCAAGCCGAAAACTTTTCGCGATTCGGCAGTCAACAACCTCACCGAGTTCTTCCAGCGGTTTCGACAGCTGAATGTCCACAGCAACGAACAGTTGGACGAGACCGTCGAGCTGTGCCAGCGGATGGTTCGGGGTGTCGAGCCCCAGGCATTGCGGGATAACCAAAGCCTCCGGCAGCACGTGGCGGACGAATTGTCGCAAGTCGAGAACGTGCTCGACACGCTGCTGGTGGACAAGCCGCGGCGCAACATCCTACGCCGGCCCAAGTGAGGACGATCGCCATGCAACTCGTCATCACCCCAGACGGCACCGTCCGTTGCGTGTACACCGAAGACCTGGACCTGCACACGCTCGGGCAGCTCACCATCAGCCGTGGCTCCCGCATCGCAGCCAAGCCCTGGGCGCCGAACGGCACTGGCTGGAATCCCGCTGGCTGGTATCTCCGGGGTCCTGAGGCCGGTTTCGTTCTCAGACAGGATCTTACCTAGCTTACCAAAAGGCGTGTCCTGACGAGCTAGCCCCAAAAAAGGGCCTGGAAAAGCGTCAGACGCTTCTTGGGCCAACACGGCCCCCAGAGCCGGTCAGCAGCCCTGCGCTCATTCTGGCGTAAGCCAAGAACGCAGGGAGGTTCTTGACGGTGCCAGTTCGGCGATCGTCGCTTTCGATCAGTCGCCAAGCCGCCCATTTTACCCAGTCGCCCACCGCAGCCTCCTGCCGGAGGCTGTGGCTGTTTTCGTGGCCAACAACAAGGAGTCCCCAGTAAATGACCCAACGTGACCTCGACACCGCCGTGGCTGTGGCCACCGGCGAATCCCTGCCCGAAATCCGCCGTCTCGGATTCGGCATCGCCGACCCGAGCGAAGTCCACTTCGATCCCGAACCCAGCGACGTGCCGCCGCAGTGGTTGGAGTGGGAACAGATGCAGGAAGAACAGTCTCGCCGCCCGACTCGCCACCGTCAGAATCCCGCGGCCGAGTAAGACCGCGAGTGACACCACGGCAACCTCGTGCTCAACGCCAGAACCGATTTTCCCAAGGAGCTATACCCGATATGTCACTGACCGTCGCAGAAAAAGAGCACTGGAAAGACCGCATCTCCCGCCGGATCGAAAAGAAGGTTGAGACGCTGCTGGCGGCAGAACCCAACCTGATGGACCGCGTCCACCGCGATGCACGGCAGCGGGCGTTACAGTCGCTGGGCTTGGCCGACTGGCAAGGCGAGCTGGACGACATCGAACGCCAGAAGGAGCAGCTGGAGAAACGCTCGCAGCAGGTGCTCAAGGCGATGCTGGCCCACGTGCGGGGCGTGCCCGTCGACGACCTCGAAGATACCTGCTACGGCTACCGCCGCGACGAAGAGGTCAAGTCGGCGGTGGCCAAACGTCAGAAGGTCCACGAAGACGAACTGCTGGGTGAGTGCGACAGGGGCCGGGAGATCCTGCGTTTGCGGCAGGAACAGGAAGATCTCCTGGATACCGTCTGGCTCGCGAGCAGTCCGTCGCAGTTGAAGACCTTGTGGTCCAAGGTGAACACGCTGCTGGGGAGCACGCCCACGCAGTTGGAACGTGACGCCCTGGAGATTCCGCCGGTGGATGGCGAGTAGTCGCCACTGGTATCTGCCTCACGTGCGTCCGCGTTTGTTGCCACCCACAGACCGGCATGACACGCCTGCAAGCGGGTCGTGCCGGTTTTGCTTTCTATCTCAGGAGTTCCCGCTTTGATCACGATCACTCGTTCCCTGGCCCGTCAACTGCGGGCCGTGTTTCGCCGGGCCGGAATCGGCAAGGCATACGGTGGCTACGGCCGCCGGGCCTTGTTCCTGGCCGACCAAGACACGTTGCGTATCCGGGCCATGTCCGGTTGCGCCGCCGTCGAGTATCAGGCTGCCCACCAGGGCGGCCCCGTGCAAGTGCTGCTGCCGCTGGACCTGCTCGCTGCCTGCGAAGGCGGCAAGCCTGATCCGGTTCAACTCGACTTCAGCGTTCCCGATAAAGTTACAGCGTCGTGGACTGACAAGCGGGTCCCGGTGGTCCGGGACTTTGATGCTTCAACCCCCGACGACACACTCCCGCCGTTTCCGTCGCTGCCGTCGTCCTTCGCCACCAACGAACCGGACCTTTGGACGGCGTTGCGGGAAGCCTCAGCGTCCACGGACCCGAACCCGACGCGGGCCGCTCTGAGCTGCATCCAATTCCGCAGCAGCGAGGGCAAGATCGTCGCCACGGATGGTCAGCAGGCGTTGATGCAATCCGGGTTCTCGTTCCCGTGGAGCGAAGACCTGCTCGTCCC
>JAPLNJ010000793.1 GCA_026692885.1 Planctomycetota bacterium
CCGAGCCGCGAGCGGCTCGGCGGGAGCCTCGCCCTCCCGGAATTGCGCCCGAGGGCGGCGTCAGAGCCGGACCCGCCAATCGGTGTCACTCATGCCCAAGGTGTGCAGCGACAGACTGCCGGCGCGTTCGCCGGGACAGACAAGAATCGCCGCCACGTCCTCTCGCTGGCGGCAGAATTCAGCCGTCTGCTCGGGTTCCCAGATGGTGAACGCCGTGGCCAGGGCGTCGGCCTCGGCGGCGGTCGGGGCCAGGACGGTAGCCGAGAGCACTCCCTCCGAGGGCCAGCCGGTCCGCGGGTCGAGGATGTGGCCGAAGCGGCGTCCCTGATGATAGAAGAATTGGACGCCTGAACCGGACGTTCCCAAGGCTCGATCTTGGAGTCGAATCTCGCCGAGTTGCTGTTCCGCTCGTAGCGGATGCCGCAACGCCACCCACCAACCCCTACGCTCCTCGCTGGCCCCGGCGCGAGAACCGCTGGCCAAGATGCTGCTTTGCCCGCCGTGGATCAGATAATCCTCAATGCCCGCCTGTCGCAGCAGTTCGGCGGCACGGTCGAGCGAGTAGCCCTTGCCGATTGCGTGGAAGTTGATTTCGATGCCCAGCTTGAGAAATTGCACGGTCGTACGCTCGCGGTCTAGCGTCAGCCACTGGCTGCCCACTCGCTCCAGTGCCTCGCGGATGTCGGCTTCCTGGGGAAAGCGGCCCTGGCGACGAAAAAAGCCCCAGACCTTGGACAACGGCCCGCTCGTGATGTCGAACGCACCCGTGGTGGCCGCGTAGATGGCCAGCGATTGTTGGAGCAATCCGAACAGACGCGGCTCCACGGCGACCGGTTCCAGCGACGCGCGCCGATTGATTTGACTGACTTCGCTGTGTTCTCGGTAGACGGACAACTGGTCCTCCAGAGCGTCCACCAAATCCAATGCTTGCAACGCGACTTCCGGTCCGCTCGGCGGCTGCCCGGCATTCAGGAAGATCTGGAACTCGACCGCCATGGCCGGCCGGCTGATCTCGACCAAGAACGACGGAGTATTGGCTTCGCGGTCCAACTCGAGCGGCGACTTGGGCGGCGGCGACTCAGCGTGGTCCGCCAAGCCGCGGATCGCCTCCAGAGCGGCTCGGCCGGTCAGAAAATCGCGGCGGCTGGCCTCGTGTTTCGCAGTCATGAATCCATCCTTGTGCCATTCCGTCGCACACAACGTTGTCTCGCTCCCGGGCGTTGATCGTAACACTGCGAAATGTCGGCACTGCTAGCTGGTCCCGTCCGAGAAGCTCCCGACTCGCCGGCTGCCTGCCGCCTCCGGCGGCGGGCAGCTGGCGAGTCGGGCCGGTCGGATATGGGGCTCCGGGTTAGGCACAGGGCGGGAACACTCCCACCGACTTACGTAGGGATCTTCTCGGGGGCAATCACGACACTGCTCGCATTTCGCAATGTTATGATCAAGGCCAATCGGGAAGAGCCAGACGGCGCGCAACCCCCCAGACTCCCCCAGGTTTCCCCGTCGAACTTCTCTGGACACCAGACCGCCAAGCCGCTAATCTCCCGTGGAAATGAGGCGGCAGGGAGAGGCAACTTTCGTTTCAAGGGAGTGAAGTTCGATGAGTTTCAATCTGTTCACTAGCATCCGCGAAGGCGTAAAGCAATCGATTCTTCTCGGCGTCTCGGACGCCATCGAGACCATTGGCGCGCCGGACAACTCGGACGAAATCAGCCCTCGGTTATTGGAGTTCCTGCGTCAAGACACAGCCGCCGACGCTGACGCCGAGAAACGCATTCCCACGACCGGCAGGAAACGCCTCGGGCGAACGCTCAAGGATCTGGAGACCGAGTCCTGCGCCCGCTTGGCCGCGGGCGGTTAGTACCAAACGATATTTTGGCCCCTGCGCGCAAAGCATGGGACTTAACGGTTCCGCAGAGACTCGGCGTGAGACAAGGGGTCAGACGTACAGATTTCAGTTTTCGCGGGCAGAA
>JAPLNJ010000794.1 GCA_026692885.1 Planctomycetota bacterium
CCGATCATTCGCCATCCCTCTGGCTTCGCGTAATTCGTTACCTCCTTACGTGCAAAGTTCTGTTCTGACCCGGTGGTTAGCCTTTGGCCAGGCCGGATTGTCCGGCTGATTTGCAGCAGCTTATCTTGGCGCACTCATGGCGAGGCTCCTGGGGGTGTTGCGATTTGGAAGGTTGGCTCCGCGTACCGTCGGCCGAAGACAACCGGCGAGGCCGTATTGTACTGGACGGCAGTCCCGAAAGGACGACCGTATGCCGGCCCAGGCCAACGGCCGACGAGGAATTTTGGCAGAATGATTAGTGGCAGAATGATGGAGGAGGAGCGAGTGCACCCAAGGAACATCATTCTGCCGTACATTATTCTGCCAGAGCCGCTGACCGAGCGGGAAGGGCTGTCGTTTTGTGCCCCGGCCGCCTCACGGTTTGGACGCTGCGGCTTGGCGGAGGTCGGCGAGTTCCTTCCGCACGTCTTCGAGGCGGGGCCGGTCGGCGGGGGTGGCGTGGTTGGTGATCCCCAGCGACCGGGCCTGCTCGACAAATTTCCCCAGGTCGCCGCCGAACGCGATCGGCCGCTTGAACTCCTCCGACAGCTTTTGTTCCAGTTCCGACAGTACCAACTTCTGCGCCTCCCCCACGCAAGACGGCCCCTTCAGCACCTCACTTAGTTCCTCTTTGCTCAGCGGCTGGAGCAAGGCCGCGACAAGTCTTCGCAATTCGCCTTCTTCCTCGCCATCGTGCGGTGGGCCGGGAATTGCGTTCCGCAACAGGTACGACAAGGTGAACAACCGCGTCTGGTGAGCCCTCGGCTCCAAACGCCATGCCAGCGCCGCCAGGGAGTAGCTCAGGCGGCTGAGTCGGGACGCATCGGTTTCCTTCTCCATCGCCATGGCCAGACGTTCTGCACCCCGCCCCGCCAACGGCGCGGCGTCCGCCAGTTGCAACCGCCCGGCCAGCGCCGCCAGGGAGTAGCTCAAGCGGCTGAGTCGGTCCGCGTCGGTTTCCTTCTCTATCGCCGTGACCAGACGTTCTGCGCCCCGCTCCGCCAGCCGCGCGGCTTCTGCCGGTTCCAAACGCCCGGCCAGCGCAGTCAGGGAATCGCCCAGGTGGCTGAGTCGGTCCGGATTGGTCTCCCGCTCCATCGCCGCGCCAAGGCGGTCGGCCCCGCGCGCCGCCAATCGCCCGGATTCTATCGGTTCTAACCGCCGGGTCAGAGCGGCCAGGGAGTAGCTCAGCCGGCTGAGTCGGTCCGGATTGATTTCCTTCTCCATCGCGTCGACAAGGCGGTACGTCAGCGGAACGGCGTCCGAGGCTTTCAACTGCCCGGCCAATGCCGCTAGGGACGAGCTTTGGCGGCTGAGTTCGTACGGATCGGTTTCTCTCTCCATGTCCGTCAGCAAGAGGCTGGCCAAGCGCGCGGCGTCCGCCGAGCTCAAAGGACCGTCCAGCAACATGACGGCGTCGCTCAGGCTGGCCCGATTTAATTGTTCTAATTCTGGTTTTGCCTTATCTGTTGCCCAAATCCTCACCCCAAGCAAAGCGGTGCTAGGCAGCAATGTGAGCAGCAACACGACGAAGATGCTGACTCGTATCCGCTTTCTGCGTTTGCGGCTGGCTGCCAGGAATGCCTGCGCTTCATTCCAGGTCGATTCGGGGACGTAACGCCGCGACCACTGCTCTGAGACGCCTTCTTCCCATCGGAAGCCGCCGACGTGAGTCGGTCGGAGCGTCCCGCCTCTCACCTATGAGCCCGGAAAGCAACGGGGTTGGAAGCCGCCGACGTGAGTCGGTCGGAGTGTCCCGCCTCTCACCTATGAGCCCGGAAAGAACCGGGGTTGGAAGCTGCCGACGTAAGTCGGTCAGAGCGTCCCGCCTCTCGCCTGCTTTGTGCCGCCGTGCTGGTAGGTCCAGGGGGGGAACCACCGGCCGACTCTGCGGCGGACCAGGTGTATCGCCGAAACCGGGAAGTATTTCAGCTCACGTTGCTACCTGATTTCTGTCCGCTTGCTTCTCACTCACCCGGTAGCGGCACCACCTGCCCGGTGCGTTTGTCGGTTGGCATCTGCGCGTCCACCTTCTGCAGATACGCCCGCAGTTCACTCGCCAACGCGTCCCGACGTTCAGGCTGCTCCGTCGCCAGGTTCCGTGTTTCGCTCAGGTCCTCGCGCAGATTGAAAAGCTCGCAGCGCCGGTCCGCGTGATAATAGATCAGCTTCCAATTGCCCTTGCGGATGGAACTCGACGCCCCGATACCGGGACCTTTCGGGCCCCAGTTGTTCGGATAATGCCAGACGAGCGTGCGGTTCTCCGGATAGCCCGGCGTCTGCTGTAACAGCGGAACGAAGCTGACGCCGTCCACCGTCTGGACAATCCCCTGCCGGTCCGTCACGCCGGTCAGCTCCAGGATCGTCGGGAAGAAGTCCTCGATGATCAGATAGAGGTCGCACACCGACTTTGGCGCCACCACACCCGGCCAACTCACCAGCATCGGCACGCGTACGCCGCCTTCGCGTGCCGACCCTTTGCCGCTGGAGAGTGGCGAGTTGTGCGTGTGCGGCTGGCCGCCGCGGCCGTGCGCCGATAACCCGCCATTGTCCGACATGAACAGGATGATGGTGTTCCTGTCGATGCCGTGGCGCTGGAGATTGTCCAACAGGTCGCCCAGGCTCTTGTCCATGCCTTCGACCAGCCCTGCGTACATCGCCTCGGTGTCGTCGAGGCCGGCGTCGCCATACTTCTGGTAGTAGCGTTTGTCCCTCGCAAACGGGACGTGAACGGCGTAGTGCGCCATGTACAGGAAGAATGGCTTGCCGTCCGCGACAGCCTGGTCCATCGCCAGTTTCGCCTCGACCGTCAGCGCCTCGGTCAGAAACGTCTCGGTGCCGTGATACTTGTTCAACCCCGGCACGTCCCACACCCGCTCGCCTTGGCGCCACGCCGCGCTGAAGTTCTGCTCGCCCAGGTAGCTCCCGGGGCCGCCCGCCGCGTGGCCGGCCACGTTCACATCGAAACCCAGGTTCTTGGGGTCAGCGCCCGGCGTGTCCAGAGCGCCGAAGTGCGCCTTGCCGATATGAATCGTGCGATAGCCGGCGCGACGCAGCAACTCCGGCAGCGGTGTCGCCCGCACCGTCCGTTCCAGGCCCGGCGTGGGGCAAATGCCGTTGACGTTCCAGGCGGGGAACTCCAGGGTGTCGTGCCTGGCGTCCGGCCCAGCGTTCTTGTGCAGTGTCCAGTTGGTGACGCGATGCCGCGCCGCGTTCATCCCCGTCAGCAGACTGACGCGCGTGGGCGAACGCACCGAACAGGCGTAGGCCTGCGTGAACTTCATGCCGGCCGCGGCCAGCCGCTCCATGTTCGGCGTGTGGTACTTGCGGTTTAGCGGCGTGGGCGTGGTGTGGAACGACACGCTGGTGTCCTGCCAACCCATGTCGTCCACCAGGAACAGCAGGATGTTCGGCTTGGCGGCCACCGGGCCCTCGGCGCAAACAGTGCTGGTGAGTGCGAACGCGACGAGGAGCAGAAGGAGACTTAGACGCGGCCAAGAAATGGCTCCCTCGCCCCTGTGAGCCTGCTGAAAAAGGGGGACTGGCTCCCGATATCTTGTGCTTGCAGTCGGATACTGTCGCAAGCCGTAGGGTGCCTGTCCCCCTTTTTCAGCAGGCTCCCGGTACTCCGGGCAGCTGGTTGGGGTGCGGGGCGGCGATGCAAATGCCGAAGTTACTGCTCGGTCGTTCCTGACTGCGTGCATGGCGGGCCTCTCATCAACAGCTATAGAATTGGATTGGGCGAGGCGGAGGTGCTGGATTGCTGTGCATGGGTCTCATACGCGTACGGTGCACACATCTTCGAAGCCTGGCTCTCCGGAGAGCCAGGCTACTTTGGGTCGCTATTCTGTGAGTGAGGCTCGCCGCGTCATCGCGGCGTCGCTTTCTCCGTGCGGAGCGTGACTTGGCCTCCCGTGGTTGCGGCTTCCACGATCACTCGGAAGCCCACGTCGTAGACGCTCTGCCACGGCTGGTAGACACGACGCACAGCAGAACCGGCGTCGGCCGGCCGGTCGGCCCAGGAACCGCCGCGGGCCACCTTGCGCTCGGGGCTGGCTCCGTCGTTCCGGCCGTCGTCGTCGCGGTAGGGATAGGGCCGATAGCTGCTGCGAGTCCACTCGCTGACGTTGCCCACCATGTCCTTCAGTCCCCAGGCGTTGGCCTCGGTCTGACCGACATAGTCCACCACGAACCACATGTCGCGGAAACGCTCATCGTGCAGCGGGAAGTTCATCTCCGGCGGATAGGGATGACGCCGCTGCAAGGCGCTGGGGCCATCGTAGCCCATGCTGTACCAGCGGAGAGCCTGGTCGGCCAAATTGGCGAACCGGCCGAAGTCGGTCTCCAGCGTGCCGTAGAAGAACTGGGACTCGCTGCCCGCGCGGGCCGCCCATTCCCATTGAGCCTCGGTGGGCAGCGTCACCTTGAGCCCCGTCTTCCGACTCATCCACTCGCAGAAGCGGACGGCTTCCGACCAGGAAACGCGAGCCACCGGTTGATCGGGGTGATTGGCGATATAGCCCGGAACGACTCGATCCAGCGAGTGCATGTCGATATACCGCGTATCATGCTGCGGATCGAACAAGGCATATTGGCCGTTGGTCACTTCGGTGACGGCCATCCAGAACGGCTGGCTGACGCGCACCACGCAACGAGGCCGTTCGTCCGGGGCGCCCTCCAGGCGGCCCATCACGAACTCACCGGGGGGAATCCAGGCCAGGGTCAGCTTGACCCCGGCGGCCAAGTCGATGACTTGCTGTGCTCCCGCGGAGTGGGCCTGTTGCAGCCGGCTCGCTTCGGCCACGGTCAAGGGAAAACCGGTGGCTTTCAAACCGTCGGAGGGGACAGGGTTTTCCGGCGGAGGAGCGTTGAACGGGATCGGCGTTCGTTGCTTGAACGCCTCCGCCGCTGCCTGATATTCGGCCTCCGGATCGTCGTCGTTGTTGGCCAGCGTCTTGGCCAACTCGCAGCGGCGTTGCCGTTGATCGAAGTTCTGGAACCGTGGTGGATTCCAATTGCCGGCACGCGGCACATTCAGGTCAATCCAACAGGTGAGCCGCTCGCGCGCTTCGCGGCTCATCCCGGTTAGTTTCACTCCGTGATGTCCCTTCTCCAACATCTGGATCAGCACACTGGTCGAGGCGTGGTACTCCATCGGAGTCAGCAGGGCCATGTCGCTTTCCACGCCCGGCCGATGGACGTAAGGATGGAGCGTGTTGTAGGCGGTGTCGGGATCTTTGAAGCACGGGTTACTGCGGGGGCCGACCGTCGGCGGCTTGTCGTGACAGCCGATGCAATACTGCTCCAGGACGGGGAAGACCTCGTGCGCGAAGGCAAACGGCCGCGGGGAACCATACCAAGGCTCCAGCGGCTGAGGCCGGCGTCTATGCGCCAAGCTGCGTTTTGTCGGCAGCGTCGCCCGGCGATCCTCGTGACAACCAACGCAGGAGATTTGTTCGCCGGGCATGCCCACGAACCAACTGCGCATCAGCTGCACGGCTCGGCCTTCGCCGTCCAACGGCTGGATCGAGATCGGCGTGTTGGCCGGGATTTGGAAATAGGCCGAACCATCGGGCTCGACCGAGGCCGTGCCGAGCACCCGCTTCATGTCCCAACCGGCCTGCGTGCCGACCAGGGGAAACCCAGCCTTGGCATTGTAGCCGAAGTGGTAGGAGAAGACCCGCAGGCTCTTCACCGTACCTCGCGGCACGCCCGGCAAGCCTGGCCCGCTGTAGATGTCGGCAATGTGGACCTCGGCCGTTCGGCATCCGGGCTTGACCCGATCGGGGATCACGGGCGGCCGCGGGCGGGCCAGCAGCAGCTGCGGCTCGAACAGCGCCGCCTCTTCGATTTCCACGACCAGCGTCGCATTGTCGAAGACGTCCACCAAGTAGATTCCCCACAGGCTCTGCGGGGTGGGTTTCATCGACACCAGGAAGTACTTGCTGCTGAGCGGATACGGATGCGTGGTGAGCGCCGGCCGCTCTTTGCGGTACAGATGCCCGATGATGGCATCGCAGACCGTGCCGGCCACCGTCTTGCCGCGGCCGGGAATCAGTTGCAGGAAACCGGTCTGCTCGGCCGGCAGAACGTCCGGCGTCACCGCGATCGGCTCGCCTTCGACGCCCCATTCCTTCGACGTCGGGCGATAGCGGAACGGATAGGTGCCGGCCAGCCCCGGATCGAGAATCGCCATGCGTCCGCAGTCGCCGAAATCATGATGGCCGCTGATGATGCCCACCAGCCGAGTCGGATGATCGGGGACCGGCTTGGCAAAGCGGAACGCCGTGGGGAACCAGGAATTGCTGCCGTACAGCGCCACTTGCCCGGTGCCGTCGGGATTCATGCCAAACCGGCGGCGCGAGAAGTAATGCGGAATATCGCTGTACTCCCAGCGTTGAAACAGGACTCGCCCGTCGTTCAACACCGTCGGGTCGTTGTCGCTGTCCTGATCGAACGTCAGTTGCCGCAGGGCCTTGGTCGCCGGGTCCAAGAGATACAGGCTGGCGATTTGTCCATTGCCATCGAGACACGGCAGACCGAAATAGTTGCCTGTGGAACAGAGCACGATACGGCCGTCGGGCAAGTAGCAGGCATCGAAAAAGTCCAGATCGGGATAGTCGGTGGGAGTCAACTGTTTCAGGCTGCTGCCATCGCTGCGAATTTCGTAGATGGCCCAACGACCGTTGGCATCGATACTCGAAAACGACATGCGATCGGCGGGGAAGTCGAGACGCATGTCACGCAGGATCTGGCCGCCTGACGGTTTGTACAATCGGTCGATTCGCGGCTGGCTGCGGAGGCCGGAAACAATTGCGATCTCGTTGTCCCAATTGCCGCGGGACATCGCGGTCTGGTTCAGATAATTGGCGGGCACGAAACCAGCGTCTGCCCCGGTGACGTGTCGTGCCCCGGCGCCGCCGAACCTGCGACGCACGACCAGCAGTTTGTCGGCATCGAGCAAGGGATTCGCCAGCAACGCGGCACGGATGCCGGCCAAGAGTTTTTCGACCGATTCGGTCTCTTCCTGTTTACCGTCGGCCAGCGACTTCAGCAGGACCGCGCGGCCGCGGTCGAACTGGGCCAAAGTCTGTCGGTGGGGCATCCCGTCGTACCGGCCCGGAAACTCCTGTTCCATGTCCTCAATGGCCAGCCGCACGGCTTCCAGGTCGATGCTTTCCAGCGCCGCGATTTTCGCCCTGAGTTGGGCCCGGTGGGCGCTGAGCCGCACCCGTTCGGCCCGCTGCTCCGGGCTGGGCCGCGGCAGTTTCCAACCTTCGGGAAACGGCACGGACGACTGCAGTCGTAGCCCGCAGATGTGGGGAAACGGGCCGTCGCACTGGAGCCTGACGGTGTGGGTGCCGCAGGTGATGGGCAGCGTGCCTTGCTGCTCCCACTTGGCCGACTTGGTATTCCAGTCGCCCGTGACCCCCTTGAAACCGGTACAAATCTTTTTCCCATCGAGACTGATCTCGACTGGGCGAGCCTGTGCCGCTGCGTACAAGGCAGACAGCGTGTAGTCGGCGGTGACGGGGAACTCGATCTCGTACTCCGCCCAATTCGGCAACTCGCCCCCGTTCCAGATGCAAGACGGCCCGTCGGCATAAGGCTGGCCGGTGAGGCTCACCCGGGCATTGCTGCCGTCGAAGTCCCGAGCTTCGATCGTGAATTCCGCCTCCGCAGCCTCGGCCGCGATCGGCAGTGTCTCGAACAGTCCCATCAGGAACAGGCAGGGACACAGGCATTTGAGTCGACCGCTCGTCATCGGATTCATGATGGCACCCTCCCAATTCAATTCGTGATCGCCGCTGCGTGGGGTCGTTTGTGCGTCGTCGCCAGGTTCAAAGATTATCGCGGCATCGTTCAGCAAGATCAACGCGACTACTTCTCTCGTTCCCATGCTCCGAGGCTGTGAAAAAATGTGCGAACACGATTCGCGGTAGGGTGGGCCAAGTACTCGCGGCCCACCAATTCCAAGGAAACGGCCTTGCTTGCGACGGTGGGCCGCGGGTACTTGGCCCTACGATTTTTCACAGCCTCTCCGCGCCGTCGGCCCAAAGACGCAGAGCGTCCGTGGCTTGCGTTCCGACGCAGAGCGTCGGAACGAGAAAAATTCAGGACTTGGACAACCGCAAGATGTTCACAGCAGTGGGGGAAAATCCGGATGCGGTTTCCGGACGGTGCCTTTTCGGCCGCCAGAGGATAGAGTAGACTTTGCCAAGACGGTCACCTGGACTGTAACGGGTGCAGGTGGTTGTCACAGACGACCGTTCGTTGACGTGGGCGGTTGCCGTTGGTGGAAAAACAGGCTAACGGTTGTCAATCCGATAGTTTCCAACAACAGGACGAAGCAGGGAAACCCAATAAGTCACCTGTCTTTTTGGCAATCTTGAGGTTTTGGGTCAGGTAGCTCAGTTGGTAGAGCAACGGACTGAAAATCCGTGTGTCGGCGGTTCGACCCCGCCCCTGACCACTTAACGGGCAGCCGCCTTGATCGGAACATTGCGGAAAACTCTAGCAGCGGATCATCGTAGTCTGCAGCGTCAGCGAGGAAACGCCGCTCTTCCTCGCTGATGCTGCGGGTTGCGATGCGCAACGTTCCGATCAGAAGTGGGGTAAGCATCCTGCTTGCCTTTCGCTTCATCGCGTCAAACGCAAGCTGGGAGTTTACGCCACCGCATCGGTCACCCCAAGATTAAGCCTTGACGACGCACTGGAACCGGCACTAGCACCAAAGGGTTCTTGACGGTGGGAGTGTCAAGAATGAGGTCTAACGTTGTCGCCTGGACCGGGCTTGCCGCGAGGGCTCAGACGTACAGAATTCAAAATTGGCGGTTTGACGACTTTGCCAAGTCGGAGTGGTTTGTCCGCCAATTTTGAATTCT
>JAPLNJ010000795.1 GCA_026692885.1 Planctomycetota bacterium
CACACGTATCGTTCGTCTTCAAACAAGATGGACGTAGTTCTTGACAGAGGATTGTGGCGCGGTTGTGCTACGCTGGCTTGTTTCGCCCCTTCAGGGCTGGCGTTCCTGATACTCCCCTAACCCAGGGCGGCGCTACGCGGCTAACGCCGCTCCGCTCTGCCCTGGGCTGTCATGTGGCTGCCCCTATCGGGGCGAAAACTCAAACTGCTATGTGGCTGCCCCAATCGCCGCCGAAAACGATGTGTATAATGACGAGGCGCAAGCCGGGGGCATTCACCAGTTGCGGCCGGTATTCGCGACACCCCCAGAACAAACGGGGAAGTTATTTCGTGGGCGTTACTACCGGATCATGGACCGTCGACCGGTTGGTGTTCGTGATAGTGCGGAATGCGTAACAGTGACGGCCGGTCGGTGACCAGCCCCACATGAATCGGCACATCGCCGAACCGGGCATGAACGCGTTGAATGAGGGCAATGTCATCGGTGTCGAAGTCGACGATTTCGCCATCCTGGACGGCCACATACTGGTGGCACGGGTTAGTGGGAGAACGGTGTCACCTTTTCTTCACGTCTTGGTGTCTGACTCGTAGGACGGATCGGGCGTGCTTCTACCTGCGGCCGCTGACCAGGAAATAGCCGCGAGCTGCGGCCACCTCGACGTCCAAGAACTCCGTGGTCATGGCCTCGCAGTACCAATCGGCGTCCTTCGTGACGACGATCACGGTGCCGCCAGGCTTCAGAGCTCGCGCGGCGCCGTTGAGAAAAATCTCAGCAATACGATACCGGGAGAAATAGGGCGGATTGGCCAGGGCCAGATCATAACAGCCGGGTGCGTCGCCAGCTGCGTCGGCATCCAGAGCGACGCGGATGTTTGACAGGCCGTTGAGTGCCGCCCCGCGTTCGGTGCACTGGACCGCTCGTGGATTGCTGTCGATGGCCAACACCTGCACGTCCTCGGCACGCACTGCCGCGGCGAGCGAAACGACGCCCGATCCGCAGCCCAGATCGAGCACGCGATTGCCGGGACGAACCTCCATCCCCTCGATCAAGGCCCGAGCACCGGTGTCGATGCGCCGGTGGCTGAACACGCCTGGTCGGCTCACAACCTGTAGCAATTGCCCGCGATCTCGGAAGGCAAACTGGCAGGCGAGGTTCTTGACCTTCTTCAGCGGCCCCGTCTTGACGGCTCGATACAACACGCCGCTGTCCGCCCGGTCGCGAGTCACCTTGTCGAACAGCCTGGTTAATTCCGCCTGCAGCCAGCGATCCGTCGGATTGTCCGTGGAGGCCCACAACGATCCGCCGAGGCGCAGCGACTGATGTCCCGCTTGCAGCCAGTCTCGCGTCAGTTCGGCGTCACCCTGCGCAGTGAGCGGAAATGCGACCAGGTCGAATTCCGCCACGGGGAGATCGGCCTGGCAGATGATGTCGAGGTTCGACACGCCAAGGCAGCTCTGCTGCGATTGCTGCGCCTGGTACAGATCGAGGAAGTGGCAACAGACCTGGGTCGTCTCAAACCGAGACGCTACCGCCGCTGCGAACTGAGCTCGACCCAACGACGTGCACAGCACTCGTGCGGCATCGGCAGACGGCAGGGCGTCGATAAGCAGCTGCTCGGACGGACGCGTCGCAAGGTCGAACACTTCGATGGTCTCCCGATTTGGCTCAGCACCGGCCGAAAAGAACTTCGGCATTTGTACTTTCGTCCTTCACTCCAACCCTGGGCCGCGTAAGACAGTGTCGCGAGGCAGACCAGAGTTTGTTCCACTTTTGTTCCGCCCGCAGACATGGGTCAGTCCTTCAATTTTCAGTTTTTGCGGCCTCTGGGCAACGAGGGTGGAGAGTCTCGCCGCCGCAAAAACTGAAATTTGAACGACTGACCCTGGCCACTGTTTCCGCCCAGCTTCGCGCGGCCCCCCCCAACCCTCTCCCCGGAGTACCGGGCCGAGGGAGTTGCTTTTCGGCTGTGTCTCACGGTTTGATCGCGGCCGCGGCGAGCGATTGAAACTCGCGGCGCATGTCCGAGGCATCGCCGTTCGGCAGGCCGACACGCTGGATCAGCAGGATATAGAACACGCCCCGCTGCGGTTCGATCCAGCCTTGCGTGCCGAACGCGCCGCCGTGGCCGAAGGTGCCCGACGACAGCATACCCGTCACGCCTTCCGGCTGCTTGACCACCGCCCAGCCAAACCCAAAACTCATGCCCGGGACAAAGCCACACGGCAAGTCGGCCGTTTGCACGGTGGTCATCGTGGCGACGCTGTGCTCCGAGAGAATCCGTCGGTCAGCTAAGACGCCCCGGCCGAGCATCAGCTGGTACAGTTTGGCTAGGTCCGCTCCGGTCGAGTAGAGCCCGCCCGCGGGGATCGGATACTTGGCGCCGGCGGTCGGTCCGATGATATGCCCTCCAGCGGCCACGAGCTTGCCATCCTTGCGGTCATACGTCATGGCGACGCGTGGCAACTGTTCGGCGCTCGGATAGAAGGTGGTGTCTGTCATCCCCAGCGGATCGAACACGCGCTGCTTCAGGAACGCTTCGTACGCCTGGCCGGAGACTACCTCGATGATGCGTCCCAGCGTGTCGATGCCCGTGTTACAGTACGCCCACTTGCTGCCGGGTTCGAACTGCAGCGGCTGCTGGGAGACGGCCAACACGCCCTCGGCCAAGGTCCGGTTCCGCGCGGCATACAGATCCGCTAAGCCTTCCGGGAACCCCGGCAGGCCCGACGTGTGGGTCAGCAAGTCCCGGATCGTAATCGGCCGAGACGGTTTCTTCAGCGTGACCAGCTCGGGCGTGCGGCTGGCCAACAGCAGCTGCCCCCGGAATTCCGGCAGATATTTCTGCACCGCGTCGTCGACCGAGAGCTTCCCCTCGTCCACCAGGAGCATGACGCCAAAGGCCGTGATCGGCTTCGTCATCGACGCGATGCGGAACAGACTGTTCTTAGCCATCGGCTGCGGGCCTTCCAGATTCTGACTACCGACGGCCTCGCAGCTGACAATACCGTCGCGCGTGCCGACCACCGTGACGGCGCCGGCCAAATGCTGCTGATCGACAAATTCCTGCATTTTCGCTGGAATTGCAACCAATTTGGCGAGATCGAAGTCGACGGCCCGCACAGGCCGCTGGAGTGCCGCCAGCATGGCGAAGCCGAGGAGGACAAAGGCGAGACGCCCGACGCGAGCAGAACAGCAGGTCTTCATGGTGGTCCCGGTTTGATTCGGAGGTTAAGGAAAGGCCCTGTGACCGACCGTAGCCAAGTAGGTCAGGCTTTCCAGCCTGACGCGAACTACCCGTCAGCCTGGATAGGCTGACCTACAAAATTCGGCGCTTCTGACGATCTGGTCACAACCGTGGTCGATCAAATATAATCCTGGGGACGGGGTGGAACAATCGTCCTAACCCAAGCTGAGGCTCCAGGGACCACGAACATGGTTTTAACTGATACAGAGGGTGCTGCGGGTAGAGCAGAATTAGGCGATCGCGTCCGGTCGTTGCGTCTGCCGCCCGCGGAATCCGGCCGGGCCCGCAGCGGTTGGCTGGCATGGGGCGTGTGCGTGATCCTGACCGTGCTCTGCGGTTGGTTCGCCTATGTCGTCTACGCCCGCCCCGCGGCTGACGACAAAGCACAGAATACGACTGGCGTGTCTGCCGAGGCGAACCAGGAACCGGCGGTGGCCAATGAGACTCCGCCCCTAACTCGCAGTCCAGCCAAGGGAACGCGGGGGGACATCGCGTTGGAGTCCAAGGGCTACATCATCGCCACGCACACGATTCTCGTAAGTCCGAAGGTCAGCGGCATGATCGTGCAACTGGGCAACGTCCGGCTGGGCGACCAGAATCAAACGGGAACGCCGCCGGGGCCGTGGGAGCCGTTGGAGGGCAAACTGTTCAAGCGAGGCGAGGTCATCGCCGAGTTGGAGAAGACCGAATACGAGGCCGACCGCGATCACAGCCTAGCGGCGGTTGAAGTCGCGAAGGCCACCGTCGATCAGGCCGCGGCGCGCGTGGCCGAGTCCAAGCAGAAGTTCCGGCCCCAGGAGATTCGGCAGGCGGAAGCGGAATTGGAGGAGACCACGGCCCAACTGGCGCAGCAGGAGAGTGAGTTCAAGCGTTACACGGACCTGCACGACCGAGGAAACATTGTGACCGATCAAGATCTGGAGGTGAGCCAAAGCAAGTATCTGGCCCTGAGGCAACGCAAGCGACGTCTGGAAAACGTCTTGGATTTGATCAAAGAGGGCGAGCGGGAAGAACGGAAGCAACTCGCCGAAGCGGAGTGGGAGCAAGCCAAGGCTCAGTTGAAGCTGGCCGAGGCGGACCTGACTAAGGCCCGGTGGAAGCTGGACAACTGCACGATTCGCGCTCCCCTTACCGGCACGATCCTAAAGAAAGCCGCCGAGGTGGGAAACATCGTCAACCCGATTGCTTTCAACGGGTCCTACAGCATCTGCGAAATGGCCGACTTGTCGGACTTGGAGGTGGAAGTGGTCATCCAGGAACGTGACATCGCCAACGTGTTCGTGGGCCAGAGATGCGAGCTCCGAGCCGACGCGTTTCGCGACCGCGTCTACCAAGGCTTCGTGTCGCGACTGATGCCTATCGCCGATCGGGCCAAGGCCGCCATTCCCGTACGCGTTAAGGTCGTGGTGCCGGCCGAGGAAGAAGGTGTCTATCTGAAACCCGAGATGGGCGCCACCGTCACGTTCTACCGGGCCGCCGGGCCCAAGGTCAGGTAGCAACGTGGGCCGAAATAAGTTCCCGGTCTCGCTCGTCAATCCGGGGTCGGGTGTTCAGAAATTCATTTCTTTGCGGTCAATCGCCGTTGACGATGGGTAGCACCCTCTCCGCAAAAAATTAATTTCTGAACACCCGACCCCTAGCTCCATCGCGACGGTCACGCGAGGCCGGATTCGGATTCGGCGATAAGGCTTGCTATCACGAGCCCACCTCGCGTTAGGACCGGCGAATCAATAAGTGTCGCAAGTATCGTAGTCGTCACGCTCCGCCGTGACGACATGTCATCACGGCGGAGCGTGATGACTACTTTGAAGACCCGACACTTATTGATTTGCTGGTCCT
>JAPLNJ010000796.1 GCA_026692885.1 Planctomycetota bacterium
CGAAGGAACAAGTGTCGCAAGAATACTGGAATAGGAGTCGTCACGCTTCGCTGTGACAACATATCGTCTCTCGGAGCGTGATGACCACATTGAAGATCTGACCGTTATTCCTTTCGTCGTCCTAAGATCCGCTCGGTTCCAGCCAATCCCACCGACGGGCGGCCACCCAGGCGTCGTCGACGAGCCAGGGGTAGGCGTTCGTGACCCGGGTCAGTTCGTCGGCCTGTCCGGGCGAGAGCGTCTCGCGCGGATCGAGACAGTAGTTCGTCGGCAGCAATCCCTGCCGACGGAGCACCTCGTGAATGCCGGGCAAGCAGCCGGCGTAGTTGTGGGCGGCGTCGAAGATCGCCGCATTGGCGTCTGTCAGGGCCGCATTGCGCGTCAACCAATGCGCTGCAAGGGCGTCCTGACCCCGCTCGTGGCGGATGTCGGTCAACAGTTCCACGGCTCGTTCCGTCCAGACGCCGAACTGTCCCAGCAGCCCCCCGACGATGAACCGGCGCTGGCCGGCGTGCTCCCACGGCGTCAGCAGGTCGACGAGGATATTGTCGTCGTTGCCGGTGTACAGCGCGATGTCGTCCCGGCCCGCATCAATGACCGCGCGGACCACGTCCCAGGTCTGGTAGCGATTGAACGGCGCAATCTTGATGGCCACGACCTGGTCAATTTCCGCGAAGCGGCGCCAGAAGCCGTAGCTCAGCACCCGCCCACCCACCGCCGGTTGCAGATAGAAGCCGAACACGGGCAGCACTTCGGCCACCGCCCGGACATGCGTCAACAGCTGGTCGTCGCTTGCGTCTCGGAATGCGGCCAGGCTCAGCAAGCCCGCGTCGTAGCCAGCCCCACGCGCGAACTCCGCCTCCTGCAGGGCCTGAGCCGTCCGCCAACACAGGCCCGCGATCTTGGCGAAGGAGCGACCATTGGTGGCCAGCTGGTGATCGAGCGTCCGGGCCACCAACTCCAACACCGGTCCGAACAGCCCGTGCTGCGGTTCGCGGATGGCGAACTGCGTCGAATGCACCCCGACGGCCAGACCGCCCGCCCCGGCGTCGCAGTAGTAACGCACCAAGGCCTGCTGATGCCGTGGCGACCAGCGGCGTTGTTCGTCCAAAGCCAGCGGCATCGCCGGAATGACGTGCCCGGCCAGCAGATGCGTGCGCAGGGCCGCCGTCGCCAACGGTATCGAGTTAGTACTTGCCATCGCGTTTCTCGAAGCCTGTGGGTTTCCCGTACGTCGCGCCTCCTGCCCGTAACCACGCTGCGGTCCAGCGCAGCATGTCCGTCAATGGCGTCGGCGGCTTCCCGAACAATTGCTGGGCCTGCGAGGAATTGGACAGCCAGCCAGTCGGGGCCTCGGCGCCTTCGAACTGCACCGGCAGATCCAGCATCCGCCCGAATTCGTGAGCCAAGTCGCGCACCGACAGGACCGCGTCGCCGGTGACATTCAGAATCAACGGCCCCCTGCTCGCCAAGGGCAGCGTGCGGATGATCTGGGCGATCGCATCGCGCTGCCAAATGACGTTGACATGGCCCATGGACACGTTCACCGGTTCGCCGCGAAGCACTTTGCCACAGATGTCCACCAGCACGCCGTAGCGGAATTCGGTCGAGTAGTTCAGCCGGATCAAGGCCACCTTACTCCCGTAGCGGCGCGCGGCGACCGTGAATGCTTGCTCGCGTCCCAGACACGACCAGGCGTAATCGCCCACCGGTTCCGTGGCGTCGTTTTCGGTGGACCCGCCGCTGGCTGGGGCTACGAATGAATACACACAGCCGGTCGACAACGCGACGATTCGCGCCGAGCGGTAACGTTCCGCTACCAATTGGGGCACGACCACATTCATCTGCTCCAGCATGACGGGACTGGCCGCCGTGCCGAACTTGGCACCCGCCAGAAAGAACACGTTCGGCCAGTCGGGCAACGCGGCCAACTGCTGACGATCGGCCAGATCGCAGGTCCGGGTCTCGATGCCGTACCGGCGGAAGTCGTCGAGGGAATGGACTGTGGTAAAACGCGATACGGCCAGGACCCGGTCCGCGCGGCCCAACGCAGCCAA
>JAPLNJ010000797.1 GCA_026692885.1 Planctomycetota bacterium
CGCAAGCTGGAAGCTTACGCCACCGCATTGGCCACCCCAAGATTAAGCTTTGACGATACACTAGGCCGGCCTGGACAGTTTGAAGAACCGTCCTACGGCTGCTCGTTAGGCGGGCCGGGAAGGCTCCCGCAGGCGGCGTTCGAGAATCTGGTCGACAGCCTCGACGACTTGGTCGACGGTGATTTCGGTCATGCAGAGCGGTTGACGGCAGGGCGAGAAGCGGAAATTGAACGGATTGATGCAGGGACTGCACGCCAGGCCCGCCCAGAGGACGTGCGCCCGCGGGCCGAGCGGTCCCCACAGCTGCGGCGTTTCCGGGCCGAACAGCACCAGGGAGTCGATGTCCGTCAGGGCCGCGAATTGGCCGGGGCCGCTGTCGTTGGTGACCAACACGTCGGCCAGGCCGTACAGGATCAGCAGCTCGCGGAGCAGGGTCTGACCGGCCATGCTCACGGCGCGGCGCGAGTCGATCTGGCGGACGAAGAGCTCGGCGGCGTCCTGCTCCGAGGGCGAACCGGTGACGATAATCGTCAACTCGGAATAGCGGGCCAGCAGACGCTGCCCGACCTCGGCGAATCGCTCCGTGGGCCATTTCCGCAGCGGCACGATGTCGCTGGCGTTGGGATTCAATAGCACGATCGGGCGTTTGACGGCCAAGCCGGCCGCCTGGTCCAGTCGCGTCTGCACTCGGCAGATCTCGTCGGCGGTGGGTTGGAAGCAAAGGGGTGCCAAGGCTTGCTTGGGCAAGTGGCGTTTGGGGAGCGGCAATTCATCGGCGGGCGCGCCGAGCGCCTCGACCAGCAGGTAGAAGTAGACGCTCACGTGCGTGTAGGGATTGTGCTGCACGCGGTGAGTCATCAAGTCGCCGCGGTACGGGCCGGCACAGGTAAAACGGTGCAGCCCCACGCGGCGCCGGGCACCGCTGAGGAAGGCCAGGAGCGCCGAGGCTCGGGCGAAAAACTCCAGGTCGACCACCGCGTCGATGTGCAGCCGACGGACCAGCCACAAGGTTCTCAGCAGGTCAGCGGCGAAACGCCCGAACCCCTGGGAGCGGACGGTCAGGAGGTTTTCGCGGGGGACCAAGTCGAGCAGTTCGAGGATCGGACGGCTCTCGGCAAAGATCCAAAAATAGACGTTGGCCCGCCCCACCATTTCGATCGCCCGGCGGACGGCCGCATAGGCTTGGACATTGGCCCCCAACTCGACGAGCTTGATGAAGATGATTTTCTTGGGCGGAGGCGGATTAGCGGGCGGGCGACGGAGCCCATCCAGGACGCGACGGACAAGGGTCAGGATCCAGCACAGCGGCGCCCCCACCCAGGCGTCGACGATTCGGATGGTTTGCGGCTTCAAGCGTCTGTCTCCCGAGGGCGGCAGTTTTGGCCGCGAAGTTTATCGCAGTCGCCTGGACAAGTCTACGGCGAAATCCGAGCTAGCACCAAACGATGTTTTGGCCCCTGCGAGCAAAGCATGAGACTTAACGGTTCAGCAGAGACGGGGCGTGAGACAAGGGGTCAGACGTACAGATTTCAGTTTTCGCGGTCGTGTGCCCAAGCCTAGGGAAAGCCTGTTGCCCGCGAAAACTGAAATCTGTACGTCTGCCCCCAGCTGGCGATCCGTCTCTGCGAAACCGAAAAACCCCATGTTTGACACCGACGACCCCGAAAACCGTTTGGTGCTAGTGGCCGTAAATCGAGACTCCCCAGTGTGGTCCATGGTGGGGTCGATACGGAGCAGGGTAGTAGAATCGAACCGGGGGCGGCGCGAGATAGCGATACTCCTGAATGATCAGCGGCCGCGCAGAGATGGGCGGCGGCAGGAAGGGCTGCGGAAGCCTGACGGGCGGGGGAGTCGAAACGACCGGAGCGGGGCATTGCTGCATCGCCAACATGACCGCCTGGCTCACACCTTCGTTGTGCAGCGTCACGAGGTCGTTCGGCGTCAGCGGCCGCTCGCTGCCGTATTGCCGGACGAGCTGGACGAGAACCTCATCGCTGACGCGGTTATGTGTCAGGACAACTGCATCCACCACCGACACGGGATGCGCCGGGAGGCGGATCTGCGGCGGGATCTGGACAGGGATCTGTTCAGGAATCTGGGCTGGGACCGGAGCTGAGATCGGCGCCGGGAGCTGCGCCGGCTGGTAAACACGAATGCGGCTCTTCTCGCCTGGAGTACTGCCGGTCTTTCCCGGCGGAAGCAATTCCGGGACTTCGGCCGCCGCGTCGGTCGGTTCCTCGGCCGAGGGTGGTGGCGGAACCGTTTGGCTATCCTGAGCAGCGGTGAAGCCGGGCAGAACAAGTAGCGCGAGTAACGACAACAGCCCAGGTGTCTTCATCACGATCTCCCTGCGACCAATTGAATCGGAAAGGACAGCTCGGCGATCGTGACATCTGTCGGAGTTCACGTCAAGACGAAGTTGCGTCCGACACGAAGTTGGGCGCAGGAACGGGTTTGCAGTGATAGCATCGGTCGGATATCATGCTGTCCCGAAATCGGGTTCGTTCACCGCGTGGAAGTTCAAGGAGGGACGGAAGGGGTCGAGCAAGAAGCTCACGGAACGGAAAATCCAGGAAATCGAGGAAGCGGCACGGTACTGGGGAGAATTAGTGGCGCGGAAGGCCTTCCCAGGAGGCC
>JAPLNJ010000798.1 GCA_026692885.1 Planctomycetota bacterium
GGCGTCGGGCAGCGGTGGGACGGCGGTTGCTGTCGACACCCTGGCTAACGGATCTTCCCCCAGCATCAACGAGCAATATGGATCCACGACCATCACGCTCACGCGCAGCGACAGCGTCGGGGCCGTGACCGGGACACTCGCGGTCAGCGACTTGACGGAAGCTAGGTTTGCGACGAACACGTTTACTCTGCCGGCTTTCACGACCACGGCCTTCCGGACGCTGAGCGGCGTCGACGACTTCCAGGTGGATGAGACGCAAACCGTGATCGTGACGCCTTCGACGGCCGGGCAAGCGCGGCTTTACACGCCGATCAGCACGGTCCTGGATGTGCTGGACAACGAGACATCGGCTCTACGGCTGGTCGTCGGCCGTGCCACCTCACGGTTCTTCGGCATTGGCACTTCCGTCATTGACAGCATGTCGGAAAGCGCTGACGCCAACTCGCTGACCGGGACCGTGTATCTCTCGCGAGCCCTGGCGCGTGATCTGATCGTGTACCTGAACAGCAGCGATCTCAGCGAGGCGACCGTGCGCCCGTTCATCACCATCCCCGCGGGCGGCCTCAGTGCCGAGTTCAGTATCAATCCGGTCGACGAACTAGTCTCGGACGGCATCCGTACCGTGACGATCACGGCTTTTGCCGATGGTTTTGCCAGCGTCCGCGACACGCTGCAGGTCATCGGCGACGGATTGGACAGTTACGATCTCAGCGGCGACCAGAATCGCCATCGCGATCAGGGCCAAGTCGTCATCGATTCGAACACGATTACGAATAGTCTGACGGCGGGTATCAGCGTGGTCGCCGGGCAGCGGGCGGTGCAATTCAACGGCGTCACGACCAGCGACATGCCGCATCCGGGGGCGCCCATCAACTTTGTGAATCCGAACACGGATCGTCTTGCGGCGGGGGTGGTGATCGAGAACAACATCATCGCCTTCTCGGGCGCAGCGGGGATCAGTTTCCGCGGCGACGCCGGTATCAACCCCCAAGGTCCGGTGCCTTTCGGGCGGATTTTCAACAACACGATTTTCGGCGGCATGAACCCCACCGGCACCGGCATCCTCGTGGCGAACGGCGCCAGCCCCACGATCCTGAACAACATCGTGTCCGGTACGGCACTGGGCGTCGACATCCAGGCCAGCGCCGGCGCTGTCCCCACCGAGGTGGGCCACAATCTGTTCCAAGGCAACACCAACAACGGGACGACAGGCTCCTTCGCCTTCGTGTCCGCCAGTACCAATCCCCAGACGCTGTTCGTCGACCCGACTGTGGGGAATTTCTACCTGCAGCCCGGTGTTAATGCCATCGACAGTTCGCTACACCGCTTGGAAGATCGGGGGGTCTTTGTCCAGAGCGTCAAGAGTCCGCTGGGAATTCCTGCTTCGGCGATTGTGGCGCCGGACCGCGACGTCTATGGCCAGCTGCGTGACGACGATCCCAACACCGACCCCTTGGGCGGCGGCAGCAAGGTCTTCAAAGATCGCGGTGCCGTAGAGCGGATCGATGTCGACGCCCCCTCGGCCAAGCTGAGCGATCCGGTGGATGGCGACTCGTGGGACGTGGCGGCGACGGCCACTGTGGTGCAGCGGATTGACAACCGGCAATTCGACCAATTCACGGTCCAACTGATCGACGGTCCCGGCGACCCACGGCCCGTGGAGGGTACCGGGGTCGATCCGGCCACGGTCACGCCGGCCGGGGTTTCGATCACGCAAGATGGCCTGTTGCTATACGAGTCGACGCAGGTGAAGCCGGATAACCCGGCGGATCCCAGCGACGACCTCGACCCGCGCAGTTACGATTACACTCAGGGCTACGACGGCACCAATCAGATTCTGAAGCTGACGCCCAAGTCGAAGATCTGGGAGGGCAACCGGACCTACGTGGTGACGCTGAACAATCGCGACCGGTACGTGCTGACCGCGCCGGATGGCGGGGCGGTCAGCGACGGGGGTCAGTTCGTGATCCATGATGCGGCCGGCAATGCCGTGACGTTCGAGTATGAGAGTGGGTACACGATCTGGGTGCCGCAGACCTTCGAGATTCAAGCGGTCGATGCCGCGCGAATCACGGATGGCGACACCTTTACGATCACCTCCACCGTGCTTGACCTGACCACGCTGGATCCGCTGGACACGGTGACGTTGGCGGTGATCTTCGAGTTCGATAACAACGGCACCAGCAATCCCGCCCACACCGTCGTTCCGTATCAGAACGATGACACCGCCGAGGACGTGGCCCGGGCCATCTACCAGGCGTTGTTGTCGGACCGGATTCTGGGACTGGCGCCCCAGTACCTGGGGACTGCGGTCCATCTCGGCAGCCAGGCTCGGCATACCCTGGACGTGACCTCCAACAGTCAGTTGACCCAGACGAATCTCGCGGGCGGCGTCGCCGACGGCGACACGTTCACGCTGACGTATACGGTGGCCGGGACCGCACAGACCGTGACCTTTGAATACGACGCGGACGGCATTCTGTCCAGTCCGACGGGCACCCACGTCGTGATCCCCCTGGACTATTCTCTGACCAACACGCAGATGGCCGAACTCACGGCCGAATCCATCCGCAGCGCCGTGCCGCAGTTGGGGAGTACCGTGCAGCTGGGGAACGGGTTCATCAATCTCCGCGAGCTACCGACCTCGAACCTGGCGAGTTACGTGTTGGACACTACGGCCAGCCGCCTGTGGCAGACCGGCAGCCCGGGGGTCTCCCAGTCGCTGACGGTGGTCCTGCCGGACGATATCTGCCAGCTGCAGGTGCCGGCCCGCGGAGTGCAGGACATCCTCGACAACGAAACGTTTCTGATCGACGACGGGACGACCGCCGTGACGTTCCAGTTCGATCTGAATCGGAGCGGCCCCACACGCCCCTATTACATCCCAGTCCTACCCAATGGGACGGAAACACAGAGCGAATTGGCGGTGTTGCTGCTGAATGCGATTGCCGCCCAATTCCCCAACATGACCATCACTGATCTGGGTGGTGGGATCATCCAATTCACCGCCAGGCCGGGCGTAGTCGTGGATACGACCGGTACCCCTAATCTCGGCGGCGTCGTGCGGAGCGGCATCACCGATGGGCAGACGTTTAGCATCACACGGGCCGGCGCCCAGGCCATGTTCGAGTTCAATAACGACGCGGTCTTCAACCCGGCGTACATCCAGGTCGGGTTTGGCGTCGCCAGCGGTGGGGATGCCGTGGCCAACGCGATGGTGACCGCGATTCGCAATACGGCATCGTTGGCGCTCCAGCCCGTATACCTGGGTCGGGGCGTCATCCGGCTGAATGAAACGCCGGAGTACACATTCCAGACCCAGACCAGTGGTCTGTTGGTGGCGGGCGTGGTCGGCGGAGCCGTGCCCTTGCCGTACGTTCCTTGGGCGTCGTTCACCGCCGAAAACATGGCGGGGACCATCCTCAACGCCATCAACAATACGGGCTTTGCCGCTTTCGGGGCGACGGCCACGGTGCGGGGTGGCAAGACGGTTTTCCTTGACGGTGCGGCGCTCGATCCGGTCAGCCCGGATCCCGCACAAGCGGTCACGGCGATCACGGTCGGTGCGATCCGAGCCGAGTTTGTGGCCGGCATTCGCGACCGGGCCGGCAAGTTCCTGCAGGCCAACCAACCCGACGGCTCGACCCGCTTCACGATTATCTTGGGGGCGGCCGGCTTTGACTTTGGCGACCTGCCGGATGACGCGGCCGTCGCCGACGATTTCCGCACGCTGCTGGCCAGCGATGGCGCGCGCCACGTGCAATTACAGAACGTCACGCTGCGGCTGGGCAGCCGGCTGGATACGGAAGCCGACGGCCAGCCGACGCTGGCGGCGGACGGCGATGACGCGGGCGCGTTCGTGGACTTGACTGAAGCGCCGGCTTTGTCCCTGACGCACCTGCCGATGTCCACGTTCCAGGTCCCCGACGGGTGGCACGTCCGGGCCAGCCTGGACAAGACCTTCACGGTCACCGACGGCGTTGGCCACTCGGTCACGTTTACCTTCGTGGAGAACGGGCCAGCGGGGGTGAATCAGATCGTCTACACCACGAACGACAGCTCCGAGGTCATCACCCGCAGTGTGGTCCAGGCGGTGCAAGACGCCGTGTCGTCAGACATGCCCACGCCGGCAGGAAAGTTAGCTGGCATCACCGCGTTCCTGCTCGACAATAGCCTGCTGCGCATCGCCGGGGCGACCACGATCGTGCCGGGCGACGTCTTGACCGTGTTGGCCCAGATGCCGTTTGTGTTCGAGGTGCCAGGGGATGCTACCGCGGCGCTGATTTCGGACCAAGGAACGTTCCAAATCACCGATGGTGCTGGCCACTCCGTCACGTTCACGTTCGATCTCGCGGGGGGCAGCACAGCGCCGGCGCCCGCAGTCGACTACTACGAGGGCGAGACGGCCGAGATTCTCGCGCGGCGGATTGTGGCAGCTGTCCAGAAGAAGATTGACGACGGAACCCTGACGGGGCTCGTTGTTCAACAGCGTGCTAACGGCGTCGTCGAAGTGCAGGGCGCCCTGGCGGTGACGTTGGGTGGCGGGCTGAGGCCCTACCGCCAACTGCCGATCGCCATCGATGTCTCGGCCGTGGCGTTCCCGGTGGACGGCGACCAGTTCCTGGTCTCGGACGGCTCCCACCGCGCCGTGGTTTTCGAGTTCGACGACGGCAGCGGTCTGACCGATGCCACGCACTGGCCGGTGTCCATCGCCGGTGCTCCGTTGCCCACACCGGCTCAGA
>JAPLNJ010000799.1 GCA_026692885.1 Planctomycetota bacterium
CCGCGCCCGCACGCAACTTGGCCTGCTGGTGCTGGTACATAACGGATTGACCATCGCGAAGGCACGGCCGACCCCAATCAACCAGCCGCAAAGTGACGTAAGTCTGGAAGAAATGGCAGCTTAAAAGTGGGACAATCTGTAAAGGGGGGAAACGAACCAGCGTCACCGGCCATGAGCGATGTCAGGCAGTCAAACTAGGTGCATCGGCGCTTCGCTTGATGCACCCTACGTGCGGGCAACCATGGTCGGGGCTGGGGCCGATTTTGGGGAGCGGGCTAAAGTTGGGCTGTCGGGGGGCCGATGGTAACGATAATAGCGATTCTAACGAGGCCAGTTTCGTGGATAGGTAAAGCCAACCGTGCGCAACAAACCGTGGAGACTTGCCCACTTAATCCTTTGGCTGTGCGTCGCGGTCGCTACGGCACGGGGCCAGGAGGGGGTCTCCATCCGGCTTACGGATGTCGATCTTGGCACGGATGTCGATCTCGATCAGGAATCCGCTGAGGCGGACGACTTACCGCCGGAAGCCGACGGCTGGTTTCACTGGTCCGTATCGTTTCAGGAACAGTCGCCGCGCGTGGTGCCCCGCACCCAACCCGCCGAGACCCCCGTGCCGGCCGCTGCGTCCGAACTCTCCGCGGCCCTGTTCGGAGGCGGACTGGTGGGTCCGGCGCTGCTCGCCTCCGACCGGCGCAGGTTTGCCGTCGGGGTGGGTTCGGATGTGGTCCTGGGTCTGGAAGCCGCGACGCGCAGCACGACCGATGCCGGAAACCTGCTGGGCAAGTCGAACTCGCAACTCGGACTGGGCGTGCAGAACCGGAATCCGATCATCACGGATCCTCGCATTCGAGGCAGTCGCGTGGGGCGTCTGGCGGGCTCCGGCTCCTACTGGGTCCCGGCTCGACTTGATCTGGACACCATGCTCAGCAAGATCGATTCGCGGATCGTCAGTGACGTGGTGACGATCAAGGGTCCGTATGCCGCTCGCTACGGACCGGACTTCTCGCACGTCGACTTCCAATTGCTTAACTCTCCGCGGTACGACGAAGGATTCCAGATGCATGGATCTACCAGTCTGGATTTCAAGTCCAACGGGCAACAGTGGTACGGTCGCCAGATGTTGTGGGGCGGAGCCGACGACTGGGGATTCCGCGCCGGTTATGGACACCGGACCGGCAACGATTACCTGGCGGGCAACGAGATCGGCATCCCGTCCAGCTACAATTCCGGCGATGTGGATCTGGCCTTGGGCCGGGACTTCAATTCCGACAGCCATCTGGAGTTTCGTTATCTGCGTCTCGACCAAACGGGTGTCGAACTGCCAGGGCAGGCTTTCGATATCGATGTGCTGGGGACCAACGGGTACGAGATCGAGTACCGCTTGGAGGACCAACCCGAGTTTGACCGGTTGAGCCTAGTCGCTTGGTACAACCGTACCCGGTTTGACGGCAGCGCCCAGCGCCCTGGCAAGCGGCGGCAGTTCCCGATCTACGACTTTCTCAATTTCGTGGGATTCACCAACGTCGATTCCCAGTCGACAGGGTTTCGGCTGGCGACCACTTGGGGCGGTCCGGACAGCGAGCAACTCACCACGGGCGTCGACCTCCGATACCTGCAACAAACCGTCACCGAGCTCACGAGCGGACGCCGAGGGTTCAACATTTGGACAGATGCCAACTCACCGATTCCGGCCTCGGAGTCCGTCAATCCGGGCGCGTTCCTGGAGTACGCCGTTCCACTCCGCGACGACTTGCGGATCACCGCGGGCGGACGCATCGACTTCATCCCGGCCAATCTGATCGCGGATCCCGCGACGCTGAAGTCGCTCGGCACGGCTTCCACGCCGCAGCAACCCATCTCGTTGGCGGATATTCTGGGGACGAAGGACTTCGATCGGACGTTTGGACTCTGGGCGTTGTACGCCACGGGACAGTATGACATCAACAACTGCTGGACCGCCGAACTCGCGGCTGGCTACGCGGAGCGACCACCTTGCCTGACCGAAATGTATGCGGCCCAAACCTTCATGTTCGTGCTGCAAAATGGTGTAAACACAGTCACGGGGGACCCGCAACTCAAACACGAACGCCTGTGCCAGCTGGACCTCGGTCTGAAGTATGACGGCGGTCCGTTCCGCGGGCGGATCGGGGCCTTCCACGCCTGGGCCTGGGACTACATCACGTTCGAAAACCTGGGCATTGTGCGTGGTCCACCGGATGGATCGGTCGTGCAGGAGCAACTGAAGTACGTCAACACCGACTTGGCGACCTTTGTCGGCGGCGAGGCCTGGGGCGAGTACGACCTGAGCCCCAAGTTGACATCGTTCGCCACGGTCAGCTACGTCGACGGTCGCGATCGCACACGCAACGGCGATTTCGCCACCACGCAAGCCCGCTTCGGGAGCCCGAGCGTGCAGGTTGCGGGAGAGAAACGCGGCAGTTTCAGCGGAGTTGTCGGGACTGCCGAGGAACCGTTGCCTAGCATTCTGCCGCTGGAAGGCCGCGCGGGGCTGCGCATCCATGCGGCAGAGGATGCTTCGCGTTGGGGCGCGGAACTTATGGCGCGGATGGTGCACGGACAAGATCGTGTGGCGACCAGCCTGCTGGAGGTTCCCACCGCGGGCTTTACCACGTGGGATCTCCGTGGCTACTGGCGTCCCAAAGACGCCCTGTTGGTGGTTGCGGGGGTGGAGAACTTCACGAATCAGACCTACCGCGAACACCTCGACTTCATTTCCCAGAACGGTGTCGTGCAAGTCTTTCGACCGGGAGTCAACTTCTACACCGGCTGCGAAGTGCGCTACTAAGGCGCCGCGTCAAAATAAGTTGATCATTTTGTAGCAGGCACACTCCGTGTGCCGTCC
>JAPLNJ010000800.1 GCA_026692885.1 Planctomycetota bacterium
AGGAACCGATTTGTTTCGCCCCTTCAGGGCTACCGGGATAAATCGATATCGTACCCAGGGCGGCGCTCTGCGGCTGTCGCCGCGACGCTCTGCCCTGGGCTGGTTTGTTAATGCCCCTTTGGGGCGGAAGAATTGTGTATAGCGACGAGGGGCAAGCCGGGGGCATCGAATCCCCTGGATGTCACTGCTAGTATTTCGCAATATTCTGATCAAGGCCGAAAGAAACGGAGACCGATTTTGACCACCACCTCGAAATCCCCCGACCAGTCCCAGGAAAAACACTTGGCCGCGGCCAAGAGCTTGGAGTACGTCCGGGACGGCATGTGCTTGGGTTTGGGGTCGGGCAGCACCGCTACGATCATGGTGGAGATGCTTGCCGATCGGATTCGCCAGGGGCTAAAGGTGCGCGGAATACCTTCGTCGGAAGGGACCCGTACCCTGGCCCACCGTTTAGGCATCCCGCTGCTCACCTTTGACGAGGTCACGGAACTGGATCTGACGATCGACGGAGCCGACCAGGCGACGGATCAGTTGGACTTGATCAAAGGCGGCGGCGGCGCCTTGCTGCGTGAAAAGGTTGTCGCGTCGCTCAGCAAACGCGTGATCATCATCATTGACTCGACCAAACGCACGGACCGGCTGGGGGCCTTTCCGCTGCCGGTCGAAGTCGTGCGGTTCGCTTGGCGCCCGCTGTCGGAACGTATCCGCCGCCTTGGCGCAAAGCCAGAACTCCGCATGACTTCCTGCGGCCAGCCGTTCGTGACGGACGAAGGTCACTACATCCTCGACTGCGACTTCGGAGTCATCGAGGACCCGCGCGCGTTAGCCCAAGAATTGAACGCGAGTCCTGGCGTCATGGAGCATGGGCTGTTCGTGAATCTGGTCGACACCTTGGTCGTCGGCCGGGGGGACGGAGTCGACGTGGTCGAGTCACCGCAGCGTTAGTGGGTCTTTCTCGTAGGGTGCATCGAGCCAGCGATTTGCGTGGAACATCGGCGTTCGTCAAGCGTTGGCCACGGTTGCACGCAGGGAATCGGCGCCGGCGGCTGGCGACGATGCACCAAGGGCCTGTGTGCGCTTGATGTACTCTAGCCAAATCGTCCAGGCTAGAACTCTTCCTCCACCGGTCGCTGCCCATACAGCGGCATGTACCGGTAGTAGACCTCCAACGTCAGCAGGCACATTGCGGTCGTATACAGGCGGCCGCCGGCTTGCCCGTGCTGGTCCTGAAAATACCAACTGCCGTGTTCGTGTCCGTGTCGGCTCTGCGTCGCAATCAGTCGGTCTCGCAGTTTCTGGTTCCACTTGTTCCAACCGTCACCGCCGTAGTGATGCAGCACTTGGGAAACATAGAAATTGAAGTACATATCGTTGGGTGCCGGTCCGAGCTTCTGTAGGTACTCGACACCACGAGCCAGTCGCGGGTCATCCTGCCCCCACCCCAGGTACATGCGCATCAACAGGCCCACGGCCGTTGGCGACGGCTGCTTGCCTGTTTTCATGTACCCGTAGCCAGCTCCCTTTTCGCTTTGCACATGGTCCAGAAACTTCTCGCAAAGATAGAAATGGGAACGCGGTACGTTAAGCCCGGCGAGACGGGCACTCTTCAACGCCATCAATTGCCAACCGAACACCGTGGTGTCGCCGGGTTGGCCGGGCGCGTAACGCCAGCCCCCGCCAGCTTGTTGAGCGTTGCAGATGAAATCGATGGCCTTTTGAGCGGGGAACT
>JAPLNJ010000801.1 GCA_026692885.1 Planctomycetota bacterium
CACGCGATGGGCGCTCTGTTCGGGGGCGGGATCACGTGCAGCGCCCTGTACCACGGCGAGCACGGGCTGACAGATCAGCAGGTGCTCGATATGGCCAGTCGCGGACCCGAGGGCCAGCTGCTCGACGCCTGGAACGAACCCAGCTGCCGCCACGGCACGCTCTCCAATCCGGCCTACCTCGATTACCTGCTCTCCTCGTGCAAGCAGCAGATCGACGCCGGAGCCGATTACCTGTTCATGGACGAGATCAACGCCGCCTTGCAGGCCGATGAGGGATTTGACGACTACTCGATCGCCGACTTTCGCCAGTTTCTGCTGAAACGTTACGGCCAGCAGGGCTGGAAGGCGACGGACGCCCGCTGGCAGGATGTCCTTAAGATCGACCTGGCCAACAAGGACGTGGTGCCGGACGGGACCATAGGTTCCTTCCATTACCGGGCCTACTTAAAGTCCCTGCGGCTCACCGCCAATCCGCACGTGGCCGCGAATCCGCTGGCGGCCGACTGGCATGCGTTCCGGGACCAGCGCGATGACCGGGCCTGGAAATGGCTCACCGACGCGATTCGCGCCCACGCCGCGACACGGGGCCGCCGCGTGTTGATCAGCGGCAACGGCCTAGCCCGGTACGTCGATCTCCAGGTGTTGGGCGTGTGGGAGCAGTGGCGCATTGCACAGGGCCGGATTGACCTCTCCGAGAGCCAGATCGAGCAGTGGGGTTCGACGGTGGCCTCGGGCTGGGGACTGGCCGGCAAGCGGCTCCCGGTCGTCTTGTTTCACGACTGGGGCTTTGGCGGATTTCCCTGGATGGAGCTCCCGCCCGAGGACCGGCGACTGTGGATTCGCGTCCGCGGAGCGGAGATCTACGCGGCCGGCGGCTTCTTCGCTTTCCCGGTGCATGGGCCAAGTGGCAACGACGCTCGCCAGGACGGCACGCTGCCCGAAATCGCTCGCCAGAGCCAGTTCTACCATCAGCACCAGGATCTGTACCTGGATGCCGAACTGCTGGGCTTCGAGCCGTTGGAGACCAGCGGGCCAGGGCTGAGCTTGGCGCTCTGGCGCCGTAGGTCGCCGCCGAGCCTAATCCTGCACATGATCAACCGTGAGACCGTCGACGGATATCCGAAACACCGTGCAGCCGTGACTGCTGTTCGCCGCGGGCTGATCGTGGATGTTTACGAGGTTGGTCCGAGAGCTAGAAGAAGGCGGCGATCAGCTGCCTGGCGGCGGCCAACCCTGCTCCCATGTCCGTGCGCATGCCGTTTTTTTCGGGAGCACGGGTGAAGGAAGTTCTAATAGCCGCTCGCCAACGTCCTGTCTGCCGTGTGCCTTTGGAGTCCTGGTGCTAGTATCCACCAACGATCGCCGCAGTTGTGAAGTCGGAGTGTGTCCAGGGTATCATCCGCAGCGGACCGCGGCAATCGCGTTTCCCGATACCAACGGTTGCGACCTGCGGTACGCAAAATGGGCAGAGACACCGGCCATCGGCAACGGCCGGTTGGGCTCGATGGTGTTCGGCGGTGTGGACGAGGAGGATGTCCAGTTGAACGCGGAATTGCGGATGGGTACCAATTCCGGCGGATCTCCGGGCGCTTTTCGCGATTTGAGTGCTGGCCAATAGCTGAAGAGAAATCGGCTGCTGCCGAGTGAGGGGCAAGAAATAATCAGGAACAGGCGGCGGGCCGCACCCGACAACGTGTGTCCGGTGCAGGCCCGTGCCTACTTTTGCCGTTGCTGCTCCATTAACTGAACCCGCGGCGGTATGGCTCCCGAAACTGACATCCGGGGCAACTCCTGGCGGACGATACCAGCTGTAGACGAGACACGAATCAGCCGCTCCACTCCCGGCACTGACTCCTGGCGAAGTCGCACATGCCGCAGTGGAACCCCGGCCGGAAGTTGAACTGGCCACGGTCCAGGGCGTCGAGATACTCCCGGATCACTGCGAACAGCCGGCGAAAATGAACATCCGTGCGGGCAGCGTAGTGGTGGAACTCGATCTTGGGCGTCTTGGTTTGGATCAGGGATCTGATCTCCAGACCCCCTTCATCCCCGCCGGTTGCCTGCCGAAACAAGTACGCGTAACTCGACAACTGGATCTCGTGCGTGATCTCGAACGGCGCCGCTGACTTCGCGGCGGTCTTGAAATCGCAGATCCGCGGGCCGTATTCGTCATCCTGAATCAGATCAACTATACCGAGCAACGGGATGCCGAGATCTTCACCCGTGGCCGGATCGATCAGCGGGGCCTCCAGCGATGTCTCGACTGCGATGGGCCTGGGTTCCTGGTCACCAACGTGTTCCAGGTAAGCCTGCACCAGCCCAGTCGCCTGCTGCTTCAACCGCTGACTTTCGTCGGCGGAGTCAAGCTGCAGATCCTCGGCCGCAATCGCTTCGTCCCAGGTGTCAACAAGACGCTGCACAACGCCGTTCGCGTCCAGAGTGATGCCGAGCTGGCGATGTCTGTAGTGTACTTCGAGCGAATCGTGGACTCTCTGGCCGCAGAACAAGGCTGGCGTCGTCGGAGTCCGTATTCCATCAACATAATGGATGCGGAACGCCAGCGGACACCGCAGCCACAGGTTGAGGCGGCTGGGGCTGATGTAGTCCCAGACGCCGTTGGGCCGATGTTCTTCGGTTTCTGTGGTTTCTGAAGTCAAGGCAGCCGTGCTCATGCGGCAGCTCCGCTCAGGGCCGCATCCAGTGCCACGCGCCGTTCCTTGATGGCCTTCAAGGTGTCGATCAACGAGCTGGCGTCCAGGCTCGACAGATTGGTCAGCGGCTTGCCGAACATCTTGCTGGCGAGTTCTTCCAGGCGACGCACACCCAGACCCTTGATCTGCAGCGACAGCTGGCTGGCAAAGTCCAACTGCTTCTGTGACGCCCGATGATTGGCGCTGCCGGTGGGGGCATTGCCGTTGCCGTTCTGGGGCGTGCCGTTGCCGTTGCCGTGCCCGTTGCCAGAGTTGGCAGTCGCTTCGGCCGGACGTTGCCGGGACAGTTCGTCGTTCACGGCCTGACTGCAGGCGACGTAAGCGTTGCGAACATGACGCTGGAACGTTTGAAGATCGTTTTGCAGCAGGGTTCCCTCCAGTTCGACCGTGACGTGGCATGTGGCACCGACGCTGCCATAATCGGGCAAGCCAAGTTTCTTGCTCAGGCCGACGTTCAAGACAAGTGGCATTGGTAAAACCTCCCAGAATTAGATTGTGTGGCGATCGCGAGATATGTCCCAGCCTGGTGCGATCCCAGCGGCGTAGATGGTGCTTCGCGAGGTGCAGCTTCCCTGCTGGGCTTCTGACTGGGCAAACAGCGTTGCTGGATATCGGCTGCGCCCGGTCTCGTTGCACACAGCCAACACGCGGATCGTCTCGCCCAGCATCCGGCCGTCGGCCCAGAACCGGTAGCGTGGCTCTGCTGGCGTGCGAAACGGTCGACGCCGGGATTGGAGGGCTCCCCGTCTCCTGAGCCGTCATCCCCTTGTTTGGCGGTACGCAGCGAAGCGTTGCACACGTGGTGCCCGAGCGTCCCACGGGCGGGGCGAATCGTAGCGGCGTCGCCTTCGCCGGCCGCGAGGTTGTCGTCGGCCACGGGATTGCCCAGCCCGCAGCGTGAAGACGTCGACCAGCGGGCGGGCCTTCAAGAGCATTTCGGAGGCAATCGGGCGCAGGACGCGTGGGCAAGGCTGAACGCTAGGAAATGGACCGAGCACGGCGCGGTCTCCTGTGGAAGCGGGTGGTTCCTGGGGCCTCGTGTTCGTCCGAGTCGATGACGAGCGGTTGGCGATCCCGTTCGACGGGATGATGCGTCAAGACGACAAAACCGAGCCGTGCAATGGTTGCGGGATCTTCGCCAGTAGCGCGGGCAACAGCTCGGTCCAAATGGGCTTGGGTCATGGGTCCTTCCTTCTTTCCTTTTCAAAGCGTTGGTGCAAGAAACGAAAAGAGCCTCGCTGCGTGGGCAGAGGCTCGTAGAAACACTGGACGATTGGGGATGCGGACACCGCAGGTTACGGTTCGGACCGAAGCCGCTGTCAACTGGCCAGACTCTGCTCGAACACGGACAGCGGCACGGCGACACTGTGATAGTCGTATCCGTCATCGCCTTCGATCAGCACGGCCGACCACAGCACCCACGGATGCGGTTGTTGCGGTGCTGGCTGGCGAATGAAGTCGGCGTTGCTCAACAACAGCAAGTCGTTTTTGCCTTCGCTGGGCGGCCACGTGAAATCGTCCGGTAAGTCGACGACACGCAGTAGTTCGCCATGCTCGTCGCAAGCGTCCAGCGGGCGAGTGTCGTCGCTGTCGGCGATGGCAGAGATGGTTGGTGGCAGGGATTCGTACCACCACAGCGCCGGTAAACCCTTTCAGAGCAGGCTCGTGACATGGAACCGATCGCGAACCATGTAGCTTAGGAAGCGATGCCCTTCCGTGGCGACAAACCGGCAGAGCGGTTCGCATAGCGGAACCAGACCGTAACGCAGGTCCTCGTGGTATTCGTGGCCGTGGACCTGCAGGATCAAGTAACGCATGAAACGGCTCCTTTCGTTGAGTCGGCCGGCGTCAGCCAATGCTGCTCCAGCCACTGCCGCTCGGCGTCCAGGGCTTGGCTGCGATGCGGGTAGGGTCCGAGCCTTGGACCAGAGGCCGGCGACATGTCGGCCCACCACTGGCCCTGTGCGTCGGGTTCGACGTGTGAGCCACGGCTGATGGTGAGCTGCCCAAGCGTGTGCAGGTCCAGGTCTTCGGTGTACACGCAACGGACGGTGCCGTCTGGAGTGATGACAAGTTGCATGGTGATCGTCCTCACTTGGGCCGGCGCAGAATGTTGCGGCGCGGGCGATCCACCAGTAGCGTATCGAGCACGTTCTGGACCTGCGAGAGTTCCTGGGTGACGTGCTGACGCAGACCTTGGTTGTCACGGAGGGCCTGGGGCTCGACACCGCGGACCATCCGTTGGCACTGGGCGACGACATCGTCGAGTTGCTCGTTGCTACGCACGTTGAGCTGCTTGAACCGCTCGAAGAATTCGGTCAGGTTGTTCACGGCCGAATCCCGAAATTATGCGGAGTCCAGGATTATGCTGACTTCCACGCGAAAGCCCCGGTTTTTCGGGGGTGCGCGCGATGGCGGGATGCGCATAATCACAGCTCCTTGAGGAATTGCATCAGCGGCTTGGCCTGGGCGCGACGTTGCCGTCGTACGCGTGGCGGGTCCAGGCGTGCCAGTGCTTGTCTCTTGGATTCCAGGTCCGCATCGAGGTACTGGTGCGTGGTTTGAATACTCTCGTGCCCCAGCCACATCGCGATTGTCGGCAACTCCACTCCCGACAGGAGCAGATGCATCGCGGTCGTGTGGCGGAGGATGTGCGGCGACACCCGTCCGAGCTTCAACGCAGGGTTTTTGGCCGCGGCACGGGTGACGGCGATTTGAAGACGCTGGGCAATGCCTGATCGGCTCATGGCTCCACCCTGTGCATTGGGCAGAAGTGGGGAGTCTGGCTGGACGCCGCCTCGCCGAAGCCATGGCCTGAGCAACTTCACGGTCTGACGCCACAACGGCACGGAACGATGTTTACGGCCCTTACCCAGGAAGTGAACCGATGAGCGTGATTCCAGGCATACGTCCTGGACCTTCAAGCCGGCGATCTCCGAAACCCGCGCGCCGGTGTTGTAAAACAGCATGAGCAACAGCCGATCGCGTTCGCCGGATTCCGTGAGGAGGTCGGGCGAATCCAAGATCGCCTGCACAAAAGGCCCTCACGAGCGATTGTGGTTCATCATGTGTGCTTTTCCGGCACGTGGGGGAGCAGTACGCTGAAAGGATCGGGTTGAAGGCCATCTTCCGAGCACAGAAAGGGAGGACCACCGTGGCTGATCTCCAAGACGGC
>JAPLNJ010000802.1 GCA_026692885.1 Planctomycetota bacterium
GCGAAGCCCCAGTCCACTGTTGCTGGGGCTTCGCTTAGGCTCAGCCACCAGCCACCCTGCTAGCGTTTTGCGCAACCTTATGATCAAGGCCCAGCGGGGCGCATTATGAGTTCACACGGCGCGATGCTTTCGAGCGAGCGACGACGCTGTTCGAGATACGGGGCATCGGCGGCGAAGGAAGTCGATCCTGACTCCGTCCGCAAAGACGCAACGGCCTTGGGAAACGCAGCGCGAGTTGACCATCACCAGGATGCCTGCCTTCAGGACCGCAGCTTCCATGACCTCCGCCTGTTCCGTCGCAAGCCGCTTACATGAGGCGGCGATTCATGGTCGTGCCGGATGTCCAGGTTCAGCGGCGGTGGTTTTGGCTCTGACGGTCGTAACCGACCGCGAACAGAATCCCCGTCGCACGAATCCAGCGCGGATTTGACTGACCTTTTGGGGCCTCATAAGTGCCTCCATGTTGCACAACACCGTATAATGTGGTTGCCACATGGTGACACGTGCTCGATTGTCACAAGCTCCAACGGCGTTGGAGCTTGGGGGCGTAAAACGGGGCAGCTTCTGGAGTTAAGAGAATGGCGTTCATTACTCTTAGGATCCAGTCCCGCAAGGGGTGCAGGTTCAAATCCTGTCTCTCGCACTTGGTTGATATGAAAGGACTTGCGGCAAATTGCCGCGAGTCCTTTTTCTTTGATGCAATGCTCACCGTATGCAAACCGTATGCAGGTCTTGCCCTAAAATTGCCACAAAATGGCACTGCAACGCCGACGCCAACGGTCGCCCGATCCTGTCACGTCAAAAATCCGTTCAGAAAATCTGACCAGGGAATCGTCGTCCTGCGTTGTACTTTGGGCCGCAAGTCCGCCTTTACAGGACGCCCAACATGGACGCCGACCATCAGAAACCCACCCTGGCCATCACGGACACACCGCATCAGCCGCACTCCAGCACACCGCCAAGAAACGCGAAGGCCCGCAACCGTCAGGAGTGCATTGAACAGAAGGATGGTCTTGGGGTCGTCACCCCAACCATCGGCACCCACTGAAGCGCGAGCCTTCGCTGTCAGGGGGAACAGCCGCTTCTCGATTTCGCGGAAGGGCTGTCCCGCTCCCTGACTGACTGTTACGGAATTATCGACCCCCTACGAAAATTGGTCCATGCACAAGACGGGTGGGAAGAAGCGGGCAACTGATCTTGCCCGTGCCAGCACAAATCCGCCAAAATGTCCGCCGACGCCAATTCCCCTGACGGATCGACGGGAGCGAAACACGATGTCCACGAAGAAAAAACAGAAGCCGCTGAAACGCAGGAAGCCAACAACGCCAGCCACGTTTGCCGTAGGTGACCAAGTGCGGGTCAAGCAAGGCATACCCGATCCTGACTTCCCCGACATTCCACTGGGCGGCTGGGCAGGGACAATCACCGAAGTCAGTGATGATGGCAAGTCGCATCTGTACCTGATCGAGTGGAATCAGTTCACCCTCGACCACATGCCCCCGATTTTCCGCAAGCGGTGCGAACGTGACGGATTGGAGTTGGAAGAGTCCAGGCTGGGCGAGGAAGACCTCGAACCCGACGTTGGCGACCGCGTGCCGCTGGAACAGCCAACCCAGATCGTGACCCGTCCGCTCAGCACCACGGATCAAGATGACCGCATCAGAGCCATCTTTGGGCTGACCAGCAACGACCCGTTGCCCGAATCGAGCTACGAGAACCTGCGTCAGTACCACGCCTACTTGGCCGCGAACCTGACGTTCCCATTCGAGGCGGGGTACTGGAAAGAAACGGGACCGTTCGAGAGCAGCCACAGGTGCAAGGTCAGCGTCGTGGGCTTGGCCGATTTGGAATGTTACTGCTCAGAGGGCGTCGGGCTGGTGCTCAGACTTCGACACGACGGCGAACCGACCAAAGTTGTGCAGGCACGGGTCAAGAACCGCAGCAGTCTGTTCGGATTCCTGTCGAACGCTTTGTGCGTGTCGGCACCGCAGAGTGTGGACGAACGTGATTCCATGCTGCTCAGCGATCTGGAACTGACGAAGAATGACGCCAATCAGCAGTTGTTCAAGGATTTCAACTACTGGTTTTGGCATCACTGAGGGCGACAACTTCTTGGGGCTGAATCGATGCCACCGATGAAACAAGCCACCGCGTTCGTCGTCATCCTGGTCATCTGCTTCGCGGCAGCGGGCCTTGGCTCCGTTGCCACCACACCCAACATCCCGACGTGGTACGCCACGCTTGCCAAGCCATCGTGGAATCCGCCCAATTGGTTGTTCGGCCCAGTCTGGACCGTGTTGTACATCTGCATGGCGGTGGCCGCATGGTTGATTTGGCGGCAGGGTGGGTTCCAGCAGGCCCGAACACCGCTGACGCTCTTCGCCGTGCAGTTGGGGCTGAACGCCGCGTGGTCGTGGCTGTTCTTTGGGTTCCACATGCCAGGAGCCGCGTTCCTCGAAATCCTCGCCCTGCTGACCGCCATCGCAGCGACAACCATCGCGTTCTGGCCCAGGTCCAAGGCCGCTGGTATCCTGATGCTGCCGTACCTGGGCTGGGTGGCCTTCGCCAGCGTGCTAAACTTCGCGATTTGGCGGTTGAACGGTTAGCCTCGCAGAGACGCACGAGTTGTGCTTTACCATCAGCACGGAGCCAGGACGGTTCTGGAGTTGGACTCGTTTCCGATTCATCGACACAACAAGCCGCGTCGAAAAGCTGTTCTCCGACCTGAAGATGATCCTCTCCGAAGACCACGACATCCAAGTTCTTGGATACCCAGAAGAGTTTCCTCTGGAATGAGCCGATGAACGTGGTCCATAGAGCATTCATGGCAACACCCCTTCGCCTGCTCGCCATCATCTGGGCCTCGCCTTACACGATCCTCGGCCTGCTCATCGGCTTGATCGGCGTCTGCACGGGAGGTCACGCCCGCATCCGTGGCCGCGTGATCGAGTTCTACGGCGGCTACGTGAAGTGGATTTTGCAACAGTTCTTTTTCCGGGAAGGTGCGATGGCGTTGACCTTGGGCCACACGGTCTTGGGGCAGACCGATGCCGCCTTGGACATTTGCCGCGAACACGAACTGGTCCACGTTCGCCAGTTCGAGCGTTGGGGACCGCTGATGGGGCCTGTCTACCTCGGCTGCTCCCTGGTACTTTGGCTGATGGGCCGCAGACCGTACCGCGACAATCCGTTTGAACGGCAGGCATACGAAGAAGAGGGCGGGAAGTGAAAAACCCCATGACCGCGAAAGGACGAGCCAATGAGCCGCGTGGAGAAGGTCTTCGCCATCGTCTACTTCGCGTGCCTTCTTGCAGGTCCATTCCTGCCAATGCCTGCCGCGTTCTGGGCTTTATTTCAACTTTTGTGGATGGCTTCCACCATCCCCTTCCTTGTCATTCTCTTCCGAGACCTCCGCAAGCGGCCTTTTCCTGATCCCGACTCGCGACTGATTTGGACCTTCCTCATTATCCTGCTGCCCCCGCTGATTGCGGCGGTGTACCTGGGGAAGCACGGTTTTCGTCCACGGCCAGAGTCAAAGCCGCGATTTCACGAGATAGCTAACGCGAAAGGCCCACGGCTCGGACACGTCATCGTTGTCTGTACAATCGTCTTTGCCAAACTGTCACTTGCTGCCCCATGCTTCTTGTGGGGCTTCATGATGGCGTTCATGGGCCTTCGCCTCCAAGGGTTCTCGCCTCTTGAGTGTAGGGCCATTGGGCTGTGCGCCTCGCTGGGGGGGATCGGCATTGGCTACCCATTTTTCTTGATCCCTGTCAGCGGGATCACGAAGTACATCGTTGCGGCGTCGTCCGCGTTGCCATTCTGCTTGCTGATGGCTGGGCTGAGCGATACGGAAGCAAGCATGGACCCAGCCTACCGGATTGTGGGAGGCATCATGCTGCTCGGTGTAGCGCTGACCGCGGCCGACATACACCTATCCAAGGCACCGTCGTACATCCATGTGGAGGGTGATGCCTAGCCGATCCCTGCAAAATTATCTTTGTGCAAAGTTTGGCCCACCCACCGAAGCGGGCAGCTAACCGCCGACGAGCTATTGACAGGGAAACGCCACCCTCCGAAAATAGGCCATGTTCGTCTGTCGGGCGGTCAATCTCGTCAGCCGCCCACGGGAGTCGAATCATGCATCGACCGATCCTGTGCATCGCCGTGGCCTTCACGTTCGTTCAGTCTCCGACCCCAGCCAGCCTGGGGGCAGAAGATGCCGCTTACTACAACGACCGTGGCGTTGGCTGGTTCGACAAGAGCGAATACGACAAGGCCATTGAGAACTTCAGCCAAGCCCTAAAGCTGAAGCCCGCTGACGCCGAAACCTACTGTTGGCGTGGCAATGCCTGGAAGAATAAGGGTGAGTATAGCAAGGCCATCGAGGACTTCAGCCAATCCATTCGGCTCAAGCCCGATTACGCCGAAGCCTACCACTACCGCGGCCATGCCTGGAATGGCAAACGTGAGTACGACAAGGCGATAAAGGACTACACCGAAGCCATTCGGCTCAAACCTGATTATGCCGAAGCCTACCACTGTCGTGGCAATTTCTGGGTGAAAAGAGACGAGTTCGACAAGGCGATAATTGACTACAACGAGGCGCTGCGGCTGAAGCCCGATTACGCGCTGGCGTACTACAACCGTGGTAACGTTTGGCTAAGAAAAGACGAGTACGAGAAAGCGACAGAGGATTTTAACGACGCCCTGTGTCTCAAACCCGATTTCGCTGAAGCCTACTACCGCCGTGGTCATGCGTGGAACGGCACTCGCGAGTACGACAAGGCCATCACCGACCTCAACGAAGCCATTCGGCTCAAGCCCGATTACGCCAACGCCTACCACTGCCGTGGTCATACCTGGAACTGCAAACGTGAGTACGACAAGGCAATAAGCGACTACAGCGAGGCGCTGCGACTCCAGCCCGATTTGGGCCAGACCTACAGAAAACGCGGGGATGTCTGGTACGCAAAGCGTGAGTACGACAAGGCCATCGAGGACTACAGCAAAGCCTTGAACCTCATGCCTGATGACGCCGACATCTACTACAACCGTGGCAATGTCTGGTACACAAAGCGTGATTACAGCAAGGCCACCGAGGACTTCGCGAAAGCCATTCGGCTCAAGCCCGATTTGTCCCCGTTGTACAAAGTGCGTGAAAATACAAAGAAGAAGGCGGATGAACATCGCTCACGGCTGGAACTCTACAAGCAGAAGTACCGCGAACAGGCGAAGAAACCATAGCGGACGGAAGCCTGCACCTCCGAGCTCCACGGGCGAGTCGCGCTGTACCACCCCAGAGTCAGAACGGCGAGCGCGAGCCACAGATTTCGCCACCACGCCCCGAAAGTCAACGGCCGTAATTTCGAGAACATCCCCTTGTCTTCCAGGATTCCATTGTTGAACAAATCGTTGTTCGGGTTACTTCTGCGGGACCTTTGCCGTCGCCTTTTTGGGAGGCGTCAAGTCGATCCGGTTCGGGATCTCACCCAGGTGGTAGAAGCGGTGCTCAAGGCCGGTGTCACGCACGATGACGATCCGCAGCCCCGAGGCATCCTTCCGCAGGGGCTTGCCAATCGCGCCGGTTGTGACCATTTCCAGGGAATCGTACTTGGCCGTTCCGTTGGCATGGTAGTGGCCGGCGAAGACATGGGTCACGCCGTACTGCCGGAGCAGGTCGAGGCAGCGATGTCGCTCTTGGCGGGGCAGGTTGTGATTGTGCAGCATGACTCAGGTGCTCTTCCGCGTTCATTTCAGCAACACCGTTGAAGCGGGTGATCCGTTGCGGCTGTCAAGTTGTGGCCTTCCCTGATACCCGGTATCATGTGGAAGCGACAAGAACACCCGCGATGTCGGCAGGTTTCCCGTGTTGATTTCGGGCTCGCTTCACGCTATCGCGTCCCGCCCCACACACTCCCGTCATACCAGGTTACCGGAGGAAGACATGCCCAGGCTCCAAGCAACAACAACGTGTACCGTGTCCAGGGAGGCCGTCGCCCACCGTGCTGCTCTTGGCACAATGGACGCGCAGTTTGAAACAAGAATGAGCTGCTTGATTTGTCTCAGCGTGTTGTGCATGTGTCTTCTCCAGTCAGGCCGCGTCGAAGCCCAACAAGAATCCGCGGCGGCGCCGCCCATGAAGGGCTTGTTCTGCAACATCGACGATTCCGTCTTCTTCGGGAGCCGCGATATTCCCGCGGAAAAGGCTGGGGAGTTGATTGACAAGTACGTCGATGTGATGGCCGGCGCGGGCACGACCGTATTGCTTTGCTGCACCAACGCCCGGCGAACCAACTACCGCAGCGGTGTTTGGGACGCCTATTGGGACGGCTACGCCCCCTCCGGTCCAGACGACCAACCTTTCCTCGCACCCGTTTCACGGGACGAGGTGGCCGGTATTCGGAAATGGATCGGAAATACGCTGAAGGTCCATCAACAGGGAATCGATTATCCCGGCCGCATGATCGAGCGATGTCGGCACGACGGCATCTCGCCGTGGATCACGTTGCGGATGAACGACTGCCACTACAACAACATTCCGGACCATCCGTTTCATGGGAACTTTTGGAAGAAGAACCCGCAATTCGCCAGACAGAACGCCCCGGGATACTTTGCCACTTGTCTCGATTACGCCCACCCGGAGGTCCGCGACTTCTTCAAGGCGTTGATCGCCGAGACCTTGGATCGCTACGACATCAACGGCCTGGAACTCGACTTCATGCGTGAGTGTTTTCTATTTAGCGCCGGAAAGGAATCTGAAGGGGCGGCGATCTTGACAGCATGGATGCGCGAAGTCCACAAGTTGGTCAAAGACACGGCCACCAAACGCGGACATCCGATTCACCTCGGCGTTCGTGCGCCGTCACGCCCCGAGACTGCGTCGGGTCTGGGGATTGAGGCCATCGCGTGGGCCAAGGAAGGGTTGATCGACATGCTCGTGGTCACGCCGCGCTGGGCTACTTTGGAGTTCGACATGCCGCTCGAACAGTGGCGCAGTTTGCTCGGCAACGCGAAAATCACGCTGGCCGGCGGACTTGAGATTTTGTATCGGCCGCTGCCTGGCGGATCGGCAGCCCCGGTAACGCCCGAGCTTGCCAAGGGCGCTGCTGTATCAGTTCTTTCCCGCGGCGCGGATGCCGTTTACCTGTTCAACTACTTTCAGGATGCCGATCCGAACGCCAAGTGGTCGGTGCCTGTCTATCAGAAGACGCTCAAGACCATGGCTTCGCTCGACGCGTTGCTCAAACAGCCGAGAACCGTCGGCATCACCTACCGCGATATCACGGCGCCTGGCGAAACGTATCAAGCTCCGTTGCCGGCCAAGGGGAAGGAAATCGTGTTGCCCATGCAGCTTGGGCCGATACCGGGCAAGCGTGGACGCTGCGAGCTGTTGCTTGAGTTTGCACCGCTGGACGGCAAGCCCATCGACACGCCCATTGTTCTGGTCAACGGAAAAGCGTGCGAGGTCTGCAGCGACGCCACGGCCGGCAACGGACATCGCTTGATGTCGTTCAACGTTCCCATAGCGACGTTAGCCGGAGTGAAGGTTCAAGAGATCAAAATCACCTGCAAGGACGCGGCGGCGACGGCGTATCATGTCGATCGGGTGGAAATGTCGCTGCAAGAATTAGGCGATAACTGAGGTTCCTCCCGCGGGGGTGAAGTTGAGGTTCTGTTTGGCGTCACCGTCCAGTCCGTTGGAGCGTGCGTAGCTGCCCGGCCTGATCGCGATCGTGGACCGCAAGCTTGATGATTGCCGAGCGCTCAGGCTCTGCGCCCGACGCCGTGGAGAGTCCCGCGAGCAACGCCACCGCACTCAGCCACTGCCTCAATTGCGTCATCGTCTCGGACCTCCTTGGCAAATTTTCGGCGAACGGAAAGGGGGCCGCAAGAGGCCGTGGCCCGACAGGCCGTGGCCCGCGGACGCTGAAAGCGGGGCTACTCACCCCCATCGCCCGCAGGCGGATGCTCCTCAGCCGGCAGGATGTTGCAGGTCTCGGTCGTGCTGTCGAAATGCAGTTCGACATGGCCAGCGTCGAGTTGACGCAGCACCATCTCGATGCGCCGTTCGACCAAAGAATGGTCCGTGCCGTCGCGGGTGACGAATTCCTCGACAACCGCCCGCAGCGCCGCGGGCGACAGTAGCGTGGGAGAGATTCGCATGGCGGCAGTATAGCTGACCGTGCCTGTGTCGGTGATGCAAACTTCCTTTCCCCCTGTAGCTTTTCGCGTAGCCGTGGGGTATATCCACCGTTGTCGGTGGCTCGGCACGGTGACCGGGGGGACGGCAGTCAGCCCCGGTGCCTGTGCCGAAAACCGCCCACGGCACGGGTATGTGGCGTTTTGACTTGCGAGATGAGGTTTTGGCACTGACGGACCAGGCGATAGCCCGTGTCCGCTGATACCGAGCGGCTGAATCGGAAAAGGAAGGATTACGGAGCGCGCCGGCATCTTCCACGGATGCAGCCGCTGGATGATACGCGCCCGCCATCCTGACGATCCTCCGTAGGTTCCATATGTGCGTACCTACACGGAAACCCGGAGGGTCGTTTCTATATGATTTCCGACAAGATCAACCTCAACTCTCCACCAAACCTGAGGACGCTAGCCCTTGAAGAAGTGACGCTGCCCAGCTAGGTGACGAACGTCGGTGCGAATGCCGGGGGGTGGCCGTCGCAATGACTGACCGGACTTGGGGGTCTTATGCCGCTGTTTAATCGCATTGCCGTTGTAGTCATGTCCTGCGTGATGCTCGGGATGCTGGCGATGACAGTTGTTTCGCCCAAGGCTCGGCAAACCTTGGATCTGGGTACAGCGGTTCTCTTGGCGATCTTCGTCGGCATGGGCCTGTTCCTGCTGTGGCTGGGCCTCTTCTATCGTGCCCGCAACCCCGACGCCGCGGAAGCGGCGACTTCGTTTGGCGTACCTGTCGGCACGCCCAACGTGATCCGTTGTCACTTCACGGGTTTGGCGGGGAGCACCAAGGCGGTGATTCTGGATCGTTCCCAAAATACGATCCACTTTGACGGCTGTTTCGTGCCCCGCAAGCTGCTCGCCCGCACGGTATCGACCTTTCAATGTCCCTTGGTCGAAATCGTGGTGGTCTACGCCTACCACAGCCGCGCGTGCCAGATGCTGAAGATCGTGACGGTCAGCGGCATCGCAGAGATCCCGGAACGAACCGCCACGGGCTTCGCCGAATTACGTGAAGTACTGTCGTGCTACGGCCAGCCGAATCGGCCCGGCTACGCCTTGGACAGTCCGGCGTTAAACGCGTTCCAGGGACTCGTGTATTTCGGTGGAACGCTCGCTGGGTTAGTTGCCGGGCTGTACTTTGTGCCCCGTGTCGCCTCGGCGGGGACAATGGCACTGGCCATGTTGGGCGGCGGGTTCTGTGGGGTTGTCGCCATCAAGCTACTCGTCCACGGCGTCTACCGTTGGTGGCGAGTGGAACTGGTGAAGCCCCTGGGATGCGGCGTCGGTGGAGCCGCCCTGGCATTGATCGTCGGAGCCAAACTCGGCCCGTTTGTCGGCTGGGATTGGCGCGTCACGATCGCCCCGATTCCCCTGGCCTTCATCGGCGGAGTGACCCTTGGCCTGATGCTGAATCGCCGCAAGGCTGCCTCTGGCGCAGGGGAGTAGGACCGACGGAGAAATAACTTCCGGATTTATATCCTCGCCGCTTGACGGCGAGCGAGTCAGGCTAATTGGCCCCTCGCGAGCCGCCCCACATCACGTTCCCCGATCCTCGCCGCCTAACGGCGAGAGTTTCATGCTGCTTGGCGATCCGTCCGAATAATCTGAATCTCTCTGTAGAATCGATTCGCACTCCGGGCCATTACGTGAGACGTCTCATCAAAGGACCCATTACGGAACTGCTGGCTCTGCACTGCCGGCCTGTCGGCCAACGATGCCTTGGACGGCACCGGGGGCGCACGGATCGGGGGGATATCTGCTAGTTATGTTTCTTTCCGTCGACGATCGTGGTTCCAATCGCTTGAAAAGCCGGCGGGCCGCTACAGCTTTGATCCTGGAGCAAGCTCAGTTTGCGTTTCGTTGTTTCTCGCGTTCGGCTTGTCGAGCTGGGAAATCCACCGCGACCAACTTCTGAGCCTGCTCGTCCCAGGCGTATTCTTGGTAGTACGGCAACATGGGTAACTTGAGTCCGTCCGGCTGATCTGGCTTGATGATTTCCCTGACGAATTCGGCATAAGCGAGCGGCTTTGGATCGTTGATGCTCTGCGCGTTTCGCAGCTGGATCGTTTGCTCGACAGCCATCGCGGCGATTTTGGCGGCGGACGTCCGATAGGCGTCCGCACTTTGCATCAGCGGATCGGTCGACTCGATCTTGGTGCTTGCCAAGACTCCACCCTTGGCCAGGGCCTGTTTGAGATCCAGGACGTTTTGTGTCGTCTTGTGGAGCGTCTCGCGTGGCGTCGCTTCTTCTGCGGTCACGCCGGGGAGCGACGAGTTGGCTGGCTTCGCCGCCGGAACGGGAGGGCTACAGCCTGCCACAGAAGCGAGTAGCAACGTCAGCAGTGAGCGACAGAGAACCTTCATCGGTCGATTCCTTGAACAGGGAGGGCAGAGGGTCTAGCGTCCACTGGCGCCGATTATACCCGGACGTGAACGAGATGGGAGGCACGACCCGGAGGGGCATGCCTGGCGGACGATATCCTGAATTGCCTACAGCTCCTTTATGCGGATGTCCTTGAACCGCAAGCGGATCTCTTCGCCGGAATGGATTTGCAGCCCGATCATGCCGCGGATACCGATGTTCGCCTTCCGGTGCAATTCGTCGTCCAGCACGCCGGCCCCGTCGTAGTCAACTACCGTGGTGCCGGTCGATCTGCGGGCCTTCCATCCAGCCGGTCTGCTGATTGTAGCGGCTGCGGATTTGGATGCCGCTGTTGCCTGTCATGCCCCGCTCGACCTGGAATCGCAGGCGGAGCACGAAGTCGCCGTACTCCCGGTTGGTCGCCAGCATGATGTAGAAGTGCTCCTTGTGGCCCGTAGTGTTGGCATAGAGCGTGCCGCGGTCGACGCTCCACGCCTTGACTGCCAGTTCCTGGTCCTTGGGCAAGTGGTTCACGGTCCAGCCATTGAGCGTCTGCCCGTCAAAGAGCGAGACGAATCCTTCGTCAGACGCCAGACACACGCCGGCCGTAATGCCAACGAAGACGAGCGACAACCAAGTGCTGTTAAGGCGACGCATGAAGTCCTCCTGTCTGAGAATGATCGGTTCGGAATGGGGCCGTGCAGCCATCTGCTCAACTCAGCGGCGGCCAGCTGCCCCGTTCCCGCCAGCGTTGGCCTACTTGCCGACGAAGTCCTGCTCATGCAACTTGACCCGCAGATCCCCTTGCATGGTCGTGATCCAGACAATCGCTCGCTCAGGGCGAATCGCAAACTTCGCCGGGTCGGCAAAAATCGGCTGGCTCTTCCAGGATTGGCCCTCGTCTGAACTGACGAGCGCGCTCTGGGCGGAATCGACAGTCAGGACGCTGCCCTCCCCGACACGAGTGAATGGTCCCATCGGCAGCCCAGGCATGTCGTCGACTCGGCCGTCGAGCCAGATACCCGTGGTGGAAAGTTTTCCCGGCGATGGCGATTGCCCCAGCGCGACGGGTACAAGGCCGAACAATCCAGCCGCAACCAAAGCCCACGTGAGCGTCTTCATGGCAAATCCTCCACAGTAGGTCAGTCAGCGATGACATTCTCGCCGTTGACGACCAACGCTGCAAGCATTGGCAAAATGGTGCGAGGAATTTCTTTCCCCCTGTAGCTTTTCGCGTTGCGGTGGGGTATATCCACTTTTGTCGGTGGCTGGGCACGGTGACTGAGGGGACGGCGGCCAGTCCCGGTGCTTGTGCCGTTAACCGCTCGCGGCACGGGTATGTGGCGTTTTGATTTGTAACATGACTTTTTGGCACTCGACGGGTAGGGAGTTGCGCGGAGCGGCTTGCGGGCGGCGGGCTGTGCGATCAAAGGAACGATTACGGGCGCGGCACTAGCGCCCCGTACTCCGGTCGTTGGACACCACAAGGAGCACTGCAATGCGTCTTCTTCGAGTAGCGATGGGATTGATCCTGGCGTTGACCGCCGTTCTGGCCGGATTTTCGGCATGCCTAGCGGCCGACGCGGCGCTCGCCCAGGAAACCCAGGCCGAGCGTGACGCCCGCCTGAAGTGGTTCCGCGACGCGCGGTTCGGCATGTTCATCCATTGGGGTGTTTACTCCGTGCCTGCCGGCGAGTGGAATGGCAATAAGGGCTACGGTGAGTGGTTCCTTGAAGAGACCAAGATGCCCGTCTCCGAGTACGAGAAGTTCGCTCAGCAGTTCAACCCGGTGAAGTTCGACGCCAAGCAATGGGTGGAGATCGCCAAGGGCGCGGGTGTGAAGTACATCGTCATCACCAGCAAGCATCACGACGGCTTCGGCATGTACCGCTCCGAGTCGACCGACTGGTGCATCAAGTCGACCTCCTTCCAACGCGACCCACTCAAGGAACTTGCCGCCGCTTGCAAGGAGGCCGGGATCACGTTCTGCCTCTATCACTCGATCATGGACTGGCATCATCCAGACTGGGGCCAACGGCGGAAGTGGAACGACAAGGTGCCGTCCACGGCCCCGAACATGGACCGCTACACCGAGTACATGAAGGGCCAACTCAAGGAACTGATCACCGGTTACGGCCCGCTGGGCATCCTCTGGTTCGACGGTGAATGGGAAGCCTCCTGGACCCACGACCGGGGCGTGGACCTCTATCATTACGTTCGCTCGCTCCAGCCGAGCATCATCGTCAACAACCGGGTCGGCAAGGCGCGGGCCGGGATGAACGGCATGGATCAGGGCAAGGACCGTGCCGGCGACTATGGCACCCCCGAACAGGAAATCCCCGCCACCGGCTTCGGGCCTGGCGTCGACTGGGAATCGGGCATGACCATGACCACCCCCTGGGGCTACCACAAGGCCGACCAGACCTGGAAGTCGACGCAAATGTGAATCCGCAACCTGATCGACTGCG
>JAPLNJ010000803.1 GCA_026692885.1 Planctomycetota bacterium
CTCAGGGCCCGCGTTGCACGGCCCCGTAAACCACCGGTTAGCCCTTCGAAACCAAGCCGTCACGACGGACCAGTCCTCGGTGTTGCCGGATCCACAATTCGGCGGCCCTGCGTCTGTCGGGGTAGCCCCAATGATGGCACCCGGGTTCAACGGTGGCGCCGTGGCGCCAGGAATCGCGGATGCTTCGGGAGCATGGGCAGGAAATAGTTTCGCAGAACCCGTAAGCGGTGGGGCCTTGGGAGGGGCGGGCGGCTACCAGCTGCCGTGTTATGGTTCAGTACTCGGACACTGTCTCGGCTGGCTTTGGCCTGGAACACACTGCGATCCGGTGACCCATACGCGGTATCGAGCGCTGTGGAATCTGAACCCCGGCGACATGGTTCCCTGGGCACCCTATTTCCCCGAGTACCACGGCGACTACTACTTCCGCCCCTATCACTGGACGCAGGTCTTTGAACAGCAGAGAATCGCCAGTCGCTGGGGGGCCGATCCGAGAATGCCCTACACGAGCAATGTCTTCCAAGCCGTGTATGCGGAACTGGGTATACCAGAAGCACCTGGTTTGGAGCAAATTTCGCCGCCAAACGGTGCGAAGAAAAAGCCTTCCGACTATTTCGAATCGGTCAATTGCGGCTACTCGAGGTAGGCCAGTGCGCTGACCTGGAGAGCCCAATTCTGAAAAACGCACCCCAAAGTGGACAGCCAATTGGGAACCGGTCGATTGGCCGCGTTCGTCGGTCGAACGCAAACCGTGACTCGGACTTGGTCTACACTGGGACTGGGGCCAATGGGTGAGAACAGGAGCAGGCCCACGGTTCCTTGGTCAATTGGTGCCGCAAGACCGTGTTCGATTCGGATGAAGTAGTCGGCGGGATCGGTAACATTGTTGACAGCCAAATCGCGTAGGACTTCCGACGCTATGCTGCTGGTCGTGGCACCCACCTTTGCGGCCTCACGTACGCCGTCAGCGGCTGCGGTGGTCACCGTCTGTTGAACGAGAAACAAGATCCCGATCTCCAGAATCGCAAGCGTGGCAATCAGCAGGATTGGAAGCGCTAACACCACCTCAAATGCCTGCCCTCGGTGGCGTTGCTTCCTGACGCGCCCCGTGATGCGTGGTCTGCCGTTTCCTTCAAAGAAGCGGCAAGTGCCGTGTTTCGGTCGAATCATGGAACGTAACATGCTTGTGCTGGAAACTCCTAACTGGCAGTCATGTCCGGTGGCGATCTGGCAACCAACGATGACTGTCCGCACCAACGACACAACCACTCCGCCACATCGGTGATCGTTTTTCGCAGAGTGGGACGATACGTGAAATCCGCAATGCTGCACGTGCCGTGCCGAAAAACCTAAGTATGTGGCGAAAATATCGGTCCAAACTCCGAGAAACCGTTCATTGGCGCGTTGGATCGCGTCGGCGTCGCGCCACTAAATTGACCGTCTCTCAGGAATAGGCCACGGAATTGCCGCAGACGGCACCGCGTTTGCTCACCGCCTTGGATGTTCCGGCTGACATATCGCCTGCCGAAGCATTCCTATTCAATTTCCACCAGCCTGCACTACTGTTGATAATGAAACGCCTTAGGAACGCAGGTAACACCGTGGTAGAGGCCACCGCTTTGCCGAGGATGGGCAGATGTGGAAAGCGGTCTGCCGCTACCGCCATGGAACTTCTCCTGGTGATGCCCGTGCTACTGATTTTTCTGTCGGCCATCATCCAATTCGGAATCATTTTCGCCAACCTGAAATACCTACCGCTCGCCAGTCGAGCTGGCGCGAAGGTACTTGCCGAGACGCCGTCCGCTGATTTGATCTCCCCCGCCACGTTGACGAACGTCAAGAACGCTGTAGACGCCGTACTCACTACGGGTAACATGACCTCGTGTCGTGTGATCCTTGAACAGAATGTGGTAGGCGGCGTCATGCCGACAGAACTTGGCACGTGTCTTTGCGATGCGCCGTTGACCCCAACGCTACCTGTCAACGCGGTACGAGTTACGGTCTGCGTGTCGTGGTCGAAACTGGCTCGCAACGTCAACTTTCTAGGATTCATCTGTGATCGAACCTCGCAGTCGTCCACGCTCTATCCCTACGAGGGGCCCCCATGATTCTTCGTAGCTTGACTGCTCGCCGTCGACGCCGACGGGGTGTTGCGACGGTGTGGCTTATCGCCGCCGCCCCGGCCCTGCTCGTCTTGCTCGCGCTCGTGACGGAAATCGGCAACGTTTGGCTGGCGCGGATCGAACTGGGAAACGCTGTCGAAGCGGGGGCCCTCGCCGGCGCGAAGGCGTGGGGTGACGCCGGAACGGACACCGCTGCGGCGAGAGTCATTGCCCTCGCTTCCGCCCTAGAATTCACCAATGCAAACTGGGTTCACAGACAACCGCCGGTCACTCCGGACGTCGTTTTTGGAAGCTTCGACGCGGGTGTTTTTACTCCGGCACCCCCCGCGATTACGATCGGCCAGTTTGCCTGCCGGGTGAATGCCACAGCAAATGTCAATCCATTGTGGGCGGGCACCACCGTGTTTTGTACTAAGACGGTGCAGAATAGCGCCACGGCGTGGTACAGCGCCCCAGTCCCACGGCTGGTCCACGTCAACCCTTAGAGACATCCCAGACCGTCCCAATCGGCCTGGAAAGGCCAACCGACGGGTAGCTTCCCGCCTGCCCCTCGCCTAACGGATCGTCGTCGATCGCAATTTGGCAGTTGCATATTGGCGCGGAAAATGCGTGCGATTGGCGACTAGACACTCGAACCTACGCTCGTTTTGAAGGAGACAATGATAATGCTTAGAAAACTGATCAGGACGTTTGGCAGCTCTCGGCGGCGGCACCGAGGCATCGTGACTATCGAGTACCTGCTGTTGGTCACCTTGGTCGGAATTGGTTCTATCGTGGGCCTGGCGCTTGTGCGTAATGCACTTGTCACCGAGCTAAATGATGTCGCGAATGCGATCGCGGCGCTCAATAACACAGGTACTTATCCACACGTAGAACATCCACCCTGCTACCTAGAGTTCACTCCCCCGAGCGGTGACGGCGGATAGCGAAGCCAGGAACGCTCCGGCGAGCGGACGGAAGCAATCTACCCGATTCAGGTGGCCCGGTCTCTCCGAGACCGGGTTTCGCGTTTCGGAGAGACGTGATCACGCGGACGCCGCCCCGCGAAGCGCAGACTATTTCCGTCCGCTTGCCTTCGGTGCTGGATGCTTTGGGCGCGCTCGAACAAACATTCGCGACGTTGATCTCAGGTGTCCGCCCTCGTTGACAACTCGTTCACGCCCGTGGGCGCAAGTGTTCACCCGGCGGAGCACTTCAACGTGCCGTTGGGAGTAGGCAGACAACCAATTTCGGACGGCGCGGCGGGTCGAACAAACGGGGGTCTATGGGAAATCGCTGCTGACGGAAATGGCGATCGGGATCGCCAAGTTCTTCGCGGTATCTGTCACGAACATTGCGGCTGGGCCGTTGGTCGTGGGTTGGCCGTCCAAATCGCGAACTAGAGCGGAATTGAACGAAAGCGGAGTTCAAGTAATTAGTGGGGGCTGGCTAGATCTGACCCCGTTTCCACGGCACAGGCTCGCTCTTACCGCTCTTTTGTGCCAAATGGATGCTGTGGACGGTAGGGACTGAAGAGTCGGTTGCATACGGCAGGTGGCGGGTTGCTGCTTGCCCAGGATGTCCTCCGCTCTTCGACGATCAGATTTTCGTAGAGGAAGTAGCCGCCTGGGCGGCCTTTTCCTGTTCCTGACGTTTCTGTTCGCGAAGTTGCAGCTCCTTGGTTCGCCGTTCCCTGGCCGTTTCCAGTTTTCGCTCGCGAGCCGCTTCCCGCTTCTGGGCCTTCTCCATCGCCCGTTGTTGCTCCAGAATCATCTGTTGCTGCAGAAGTGCTTGTTGCTGGTACGCCGGGCTGATTCCCGTTTGCGGTTGATGGTGAGGCCGGTAGCGGGAATACAGCGGGTTGGTGAGTACGCTACGGATGTCGGACACGCCCGGGCCTAGACCGGGCGCCCCACTTCCAACACTGCCCTGTTGCGCACCTTGCCCGAAGGTTGTGGCCGAACCGATTCCCATAGCCACGAAGACGCCGAAGAACGTGAGCGACAAGGCGAAGCTTCTTACCACGATTTCTCTCCTTTGTTTCAGCGGCCCGCTCCAACGTGATGGGTCACGACTGCGGCGCGATGCTTGTGCTGTCCGACGCCTATTCTATTATCAGGATCCGTCTGGAGCGAGATTTCACCCGAAATCGTCAATTCGCAGAATTTGCGGGCCGACATTGTCCCACGAATCCGGCAGGGAAGATTAGGCGAGAACGGCGGAATCGGCTCCCGCGTTGGACCAAGAAATTCGTGATCCGTAAGGGCGACAGCACCACGCGTAACAAATACATGCGGTGCGAAAAACGGTACACCGGTTACGAATCGCAGTTGCGCCGCTTTGTGACAGTCAAGGCCACCCCTGGGAATACTCCATAAGCCTGTGCATGCCGTCGCGGGCGGAAACGCCACCGCAGCATTCGATCCCGCCCCTGCGTGGGAAGCTGAACGTGACGCCGCAGGGGTTGGTAGGGACGTGCCAGCAGAGTCCAAATAGGACGGAATTGCCCAGCACGGATGGCAGAGCGAGAGCACGGATGAATGGCCGACCTGATCACATGTCGTCCGACACAGTTGACATTTGGATGGGTGTCGGTGGACCGGAAGCCTTACGGGTTTTCAAGCTGTGACACGCGCAGCGGGGGGACGCGTTGGTGCGGAACAGCCCGCGCAGGGAGAGCAGGGAAACGCTGCCTGCCCTACCTGGAACCGTTTGACCAGTGGTATTCCTCGGAACGCGACGTGGACGGCGATGGGTTGATCGAGTTCGGGGCCTACACGCCGGTCGGCAACGCAGGGATGCTCCAGACGGCCCGCTACGAGACGTTTGACTACCACCCGCCCATGGACGACATGCAGCTCACCCCGCATCCGAAGCGGCCCGACAGCGGCCCCTGGTACGGCAACGTGGAAGGTGTGGAACAGACCTGTTTCCTGCTGATGAGCGAGGAAGCGATGGTCGAGTTGGCCGCGGAGTTCGGCAAGTGGGAACTGGCCGAGAAGTATCGCGGGATTGTCGCGCGGCGGATCAAGGCGGTGCAAGAGAAGATGTGGGACCCCCAGACACAGTTCTTCTACAGCCTCGACCGCGACAGCCACGCCAAGCTCCCGGTCCGCACGATCCAAGGCTTCCTGACGCTTGCCTGTGGGGCGGCCACACGCGAGCAGGCCGAGGCCCTGGTCAAGCAGTTGCAGGACCCGAAGCAGTGGTGGGCGACGTATCCGGTACCGACCGTAGCCCTGGACGATCCCCAGTTCGGCGCCGACGCGATGTGGCGCGGCGACATGTGGCCGGCCACCACGTATCTGGTGGCCTGCGGGCTGCATCGCTACGGCTAGCACGACGTAGCCGGTAAGTTAGCCGAGCGTATGCGGGGGTTGATTGCCGAGCACGGCATCAACGAGCGGTACAACGCCCTGACCGGGCGAGCGATCGGCGATCCCGGTGTGGCCATGACCTATTCGGCCTGGCCCCTGTTGGTCCAGAGCGTGTACGGCGTGCATGACGACTTCCGCACGATCTTCGTCCCTCCGGGCGCGAAAGGCCGGCGGCTTCACCTGGGCAAGCTCGAAGTTTCCTATCCCGAGGACGATGTGGTCGAACTTCGTTCAACGTTTGAGCGGCGATTCAGCGTGATCTTTCCGGGCGGTGAGCCACGAGCAGTGCCCGTGGTGACATGCGAGGGCCAACCTCTTGGCTCGGATTCGTTCAAGCTGGAGAACGGGGCCGTGTGCTTCACGGCCCAGCCGGGCCAACGGTACACCGTCCGTAGGCTGGCAAAATCCAAGGGATGATTCGATGCGACGTACTAGCCGATAGGGACGCAGTTGGTCGAGTCGTGCGACGGCAGCCATGACGACCAAGCGTGCTGCCGGTGTATCTACTGCGACGTTCAGGAGTGAGTCGTACCCGAATGATAGAAACGCTGGAACGAGACCGGTTTTTTCTTGACGACACGTCGTGTGCCACCGACTTGGTCGAAGCGTCGGCGGCTGGCGGCCCGGGCAGCTTCAGTTGTTTCCGCAATAAGTCGTTTTCTGCTCGCAGCTGCGCGTTCTCAGCGACCACGCGCTCGACCAAATTCAACAACCGTCGTAGGCTTTTCCGGAGTGCTCCCTCCTGGCCAGCCTCCACGTCGCGCTACAGTTCTTCAATCAATACCTTGACTTCGTCGCTGTCCATGCTCTAATCTTACCCATCAAGTCAACGCCGGACTGCTAGTGTTTGAGAGAATACCAAATGGAAGCGGCGGCACCTTGAAACAGTTGGCCAGCGGCGTGACCTAGGGTGTTGCAGGAGGGTGATCTGCCGCGTACGCTGCATGCTGGTAACCCGCCTTCAATCCAACCCACAACACAGGCCTCGGTTGAAAATCAGCCGTCGGAGTCGCATCCCCTTGATGCGTTTGCTAACTGACCCACTCGGCAAGGTCTTGGCGAAAGGCCCTGCCTTGACGATTCGGTCCTGGGTGTTGAGATATTGCGATTCGCAGAAAGACGGAGACGTTCAAGGACTCCATGTGTAGTGAAAAGTCCCTTCACCGTTTATCTTCAAGGTGATTTGCGATGAGAATCAAGACCATTTTGCCCTTTGTGGTTACCCTCGCGATTTCCATTTGCGTTTCGGCTCACGCCGGGGAGGAACCGAAGCCGGCCAACGTTGCGGCCGAGACCAGCGTGGAGGCCAAGGCCAAGGCCGACTACGATGCGGCCCAGGAGGCAGCCAAGGCGGCGGAAGCTGCGGTCGCTCCCTTAAGGGTCGCCATGCAAGGGGCCGACACGGCATACGCCAACGCGAGCAAAGCGGCCAACACGAAGCGACAGCAGGCCACGGATGCGAAGAATTTGGCGGGGGAACCGGGCGTAGCCGAGTTGAAGCAGACCGAAGCCAACGTGCCCGCCGCCGTCAAGGCCGTGACCGACGCGACCAACGCCAAGCCCGCCCTGGACAAGGCATTTGCCGACGCCAAGGCCGCCACGATCCCATTGCAGCAAGCGTACGATGCGGCCGAGAAGGCGGCGAAGGAGGCGGAGGCCGCGGCGAAGGTCGCCGCCGACGCGGCCAACAAGATCGACGACGAAGCCAAGAAGGCCACGGCCCAAGCGGCTGCCCTGCGCAGAGCGGCTGACACGGCCAAGGCCGCCCTGGCCCGGGCACAGCAAAACGAGCAGCAGGCGACAGTTCAGGCCAACACCGCCCCGCAGAAGCTGGCGGAAGCCGAGGTACAGAAGAAGGCAGCTGACGACGCTTTGGCCGTCGCCAAGAACCAAGTCTCCGCTGCCACGACTCCTTACCAGGCAGCCGAACAGGCTGCGTTGGCTGCCGAGGCCAACGCCAAGGTGGTTTCCGAGACGGAGAAGCAGCAGGCCGCAGCCGACGCGGCCGCGAAACGGAAGGCGGCCGACGTGGCCAAGACCGCTTTGACCCAGGCACAACAGAAGGAGCAGCAAACGCAGGCCCAGGCCACCGCGGCTGCTCAAAACATGGCCAACGCCCCGGCGCAGAAGAAAGCAGCCGACGAGGCCTTGGCCAACGCCAAGAACCAGGTGACCGCCGCCACGGCCGCGAACCAGGCAGCCGAGCAGGTGGCGCAGGCGGCGGAGGCCGCGGCCAAGACGATTTCCGCGGATGCTGCCAAATCCCCGGACGAAAAGA
>JAPLNJ010000804.1 GCA_026692885.1 Planctomycetota bacterium
CGCCGGGAGGAGCCTAGCCCGCCGGACTATTGCCTCGACAATCCTCTCTAACGAACGCCGCCCGTCAGTCGCCGCACACATACCCCAGAGGGACTAAGACAAATTCGAGAGAAATCCCAATCGCGACTTGCGGAACGTAGGTCCGGATCGTTGCATAGTAGGTCCGTACGTTCCAGGATGCCTGTTGACTACGGACTGATTCCCGTCAACTCCGGTGCGCCAACATCGACCGTGCCCCTGCCCGCGATCGTTCTCAAGGCCGGCCCCCAAGGTCGCCAGGCGGTCCGTCGAGTTCTTTGCCGCAAGTATCCGAAACCAAGGGATCAGCGAGTTTTATACCCGGTCCGCAGCCAGGTGCTGCCATTTGTGCGACCGGCATGCGGTTGCCTGGCCGACACCCGTCTCTACAAGGCCGACAGCCAATCATCTGGTTTGATGTCGGCGCGTTGTGGGCGTTGCCCTACGGGCCGGGCTGCTCCGGGCTACGCTTCCGCTCGGTCTGCCGAACGGCAGACCGCTTCGCGCCCTCCACATCCCTAACGCAGGCATGACACCACCGCTCCTTACACGACACTGGCATCCTCGACCGCTGATTCGCAGCCCCACCGCCGGCAAGGCCGCGCCAGGCGAAGCCTGTCACTTGCCTTGCACCGAGGCCCGGCACCCGCCCCAGCCACCCACGGGCTCGCTGTGCTCGCCCTCGCCCCGGCTGCGGACAGCAGCGGCGCGGCCGCCCCCTCCCCACCCAGGCAAGCCCAGCGCCAGGACAAGCCTGTCACGGGGCTTGCATCACTTGCCCCGCCGCGGCCGCTCTGCTGCTGGTGGGCTTTGTTCTCCTCTCGGCGGGCCTCCAACCGGGAGTGAGAGGCCCGCCAGAGGGGAGAACAGTTTTGGCAGGGCACGGTGGTTAAACGAGGCTCGGTGGGAATGCGCCGGGCATTTCTGGAGGAAACGAAATGAAATTGACAACAAGAGACCAACGCAGGGCAATCGCGCCTCGCCCAGTGATCGAGGCATTATGGCAAATACTCGACCTCTATAGCGACGACGAACGTAAGGACTACGAAGGCCGAACCAAGGTTGACCGCGAGGGACACGTGTTCGAAGCGATTGACACGGTAAGCCGCTGGCTTGCCACAGTTGCACGCACAGAACGGCATCGGAGACGGTAGGCGAAGCCAGCCAGTTTTTCCGGGACCACCTGGGCGATACGGCAGACGACCCCGGCTACTTCGAATGGTCGTGGCAGCCGGCGTGTACCAACGGCCCTCGCTGGCGGCATGGTTTGGTTCCCATGCCGCTGGCCCCTGGCCAACCGCGAACATTGACGCGGCCCACCGGCCGCGACAGTACGTCGCCCCACCGCAGGCAAGGCCGTGCCAGGTAGAGCCTGTCACTGGCCTTGCACCGAGGCCCCGCACCCGCACCGCCGCCCACGGGCTCGCTCTGCTCGCCCTCACCCCGGCTGCGGACAGCAGCGGCGCGGCCGCCCCCTCCCCACCAAGGCCAGTGCCAGGACAAGCCTGTCACAGGGCTTGCATCACTTGCCCCGCCGCGGCCGCTCTGCTGCTGGTTGGCTTTGTTTTCCTCTTGGCGGGCCTCCAACCGGGAGTGAGAGGCCCGCCAGAGAGGAAAACTATTCTGGCAGGGCACGGTGGTTAAACGAGGCTCGGTGCGGAAATGCCGGGCCCCTTTCAAACGGATGGAATCATGGACGAAAAGACATACGACGGCTGGACCAATTACCAAACTTGGGCCGTAGCACTCCGGATCGACAGCGAGCAGGCATCTTGCCAATACTGGCGCGACGAGGCAAGACGACATCGGACTGAATCGCCAGCGTGGCGACAGGTGCGAGATGGAATCTGGATGGCCGATGAGGCGGCAGAATTCAACCTGGCGAATCAGCTCAAGAAGGAGTTGAACGACGCCGCACCGCTAACCGAGCCCAAGGTCTACAACGACCTGTTGGACGCGGCGCTGAGCGAAGTGAACTGGTCGGAAATCGCGGAGCACCTACTGGCCGACGTCGCGGAGGCCGAACACCCGCTCTTTGGGCCGGTCATTTCCGCCTACACTCGCGCCCAGGCCATCGCTGACGGCGTGCTCGTCGATGCTTCCGAGATGGCCCGGGAAGCTGGTCTGAAATACCCAACCGCCTTGACCGCCACCGTGTGGGGGCAATACGTGGCTGTGCCGGAAGGCGTCACAGGGCAGGACGAGCGAGGCCGGCTGTGGGACATCCTGATGATGCTCCGTTTTACCATCCAGAACGGGGCCGATGGCAGTCAACTTCGCTTTGATCTGCTTGTACAGAACGACAACACGATGCCCCAGCCGGTCACGCTGAAGGCAATCTGCGGCCCCGGAGACACGCGGGACCCTGTAATAACCATCATGCTTCCCAACGAGGATTAGCAGCAACAACGGCCGGCGGGAACCCGCCGGCCAATTCGAGGAGGACAAACTATGTACCGACGCAACTACTACAAGGATGACCCAAGATGGATTGACGTGCGATATTCGGCCAAGTGTTCCTGTGGCCAGGAAATCCGGCCCGGCGACCGCGGATTCTACTATCCCCGAGGAAAGACCGTGGTTTGCGAGCCATGTGGAATGGTCGGCGAATCGCGGCTGATCGATGAGGATCTCAACTCGGTTGACGAAAACCTGACCTGTCAGCGACGCTAAATCGGCCGCGGCGCGGCGAAGCCTCGCCGCGGTTCTCTCCGTGCCTGGAGGATGGTCCGGGGTTGGTTTCCCGCACCTTGCTTGGCGGTTTCTAAGCAAATTCCACATCGGGCCGCAACTTCTCAGCCGCGTCAGCCTGCCCCATCGTGCGCCGGTGACTTTTTTTCACCGTTGATGCAACACATTCGCCGACGGCCTGCATAACCTTTCTGTGATTCGCTCTTTGACATTCGGGCAAGGGTAGAAGACATCGCCCGGTACTCGACAGGCTGGCTGTATCCTTGCCTTGCCCACCTGCCGAGGACCGGTGCTGCGATAACTGGTTCCTTTGAAAGGTTAAGCCTTTCGTCTGCCTCGCGCGTGCGGGGCGGTACGTGTTTTTCCCAACACGACCGCCCCACACGGGCGGTCTCAGTTCGAAAGGAGATAGTTCTATGATCTGTAGGCCCTCTCGACCGCGACGGACTACGGCCCCCTGGCAGGTACGCTTTCTCGCCATGCTCCCGGCCATCGAAGCCCAAGCGAGATTTGCGTTCCGCCGACTCGATCCCGAAGCCCGCGAGGACGCCATCCAGGAAACCATCGCCAACGCCCTGGTCGCCTTTGTGCGGCTGGTGCAACGCGAAAAAACCGACGTCGCTTATCCGACGGCCCTGGCCCGCTATGCGGTGGCCCAGATTCACGACGGCCGCCGGGTGGGCAATCGGCTGAACGTCCGTGACGTGCTCTCGCCGTACGCGCAACAGCAAAAAGGCATCCACGTCGAGCGGTTGGACCGCTTCGACGAGGAAGACAACGAATGGGTCGAGGCCGTGGTGGAAGACCACCGGACGCCGATTCCGGATCAGGTGGTGTTCCGTTGTGATTTCCCGGTGTGGCTGAAGAGACTGTCACGCCGCAATCGGCGGATTGCTGAGGCGCTGGCCGTCGGCCACACCACCGGCGACGTGGCCAGACGGTTCAAGGTCTCGCCGGGCCGGATCTCACAATTGCGGCGAGACCTGCAACAGTCGTGGCAGGAGTTTCAGGGTGAAATACTCGCTGCCAGACGGACGGTCGATCCGACCGAATGACATGGTCCACGCGGACGACGGCGTGAATGTCGAGCACAAGGCAGCGCACCGGCTGCCTTGGTTGTGTACGTCACCCGCAAGGGCAGGCTCCCACGTGCGCCTGTTCAAGCACGTGGTTTACGTCAGGTGTCTCGGAAAGGAGAAACCTCATTATGTCCAAGGCAAAACCTGTTCACGAGATTCGGCTCGGCCGGATCCGGGCCGCTATCTGGGAGAATCAGACCCAGAACGGCAACATGCACAACGTCACCATCACGCGGCTCTACAAGGACGACAGCGGCTGGAAGGACTCCGGCAGCTTCGGACGTGACGACCTGCCGCTGGTGGCTAAGGTTGTGGACCTCGCACATTCCTGGATCTTCCAACAGAACCAGGAGTTGCCCTTGCCCACAGCTTCTTCCTGAAAGGTTTCACGAGGCCAGTTGATCGCAGCACCGGCCTCGTCCTTTTTCCCGATCATTGCTTTTTCACGTCAATATGGTGTATGGTCGCCTGATGGATACCGCCCCATCTTCATCCTCCCAGCCAGGGCCCCTGCCAAAACGCCGCTTCGTGTTCGTCGCGATCGGCGCCGTTTGGGGAGCGACCTGCGTCTACGGCCTCGTCGCACTGCAAGGCCCCGCGAACGCGACGGCCTTGGGGATCGGCCTCCTGGCGGGCATGGCCGTCGCCAGATTTGGTCGGCTGTTGCCGTCGGCGGCTGAAGCCGGAGCTCCCATTGTCCCGAATGATGCCGCCGCCTGCCTCGGCGACCATCCGGAGCTACTCGCGGCCTATGACTCCTTCACCCACGCCCTCAAGGGCTTGGCCAGCCAGAATGACCCGATACTGCGGGAAACTGCTGGCGTCAGACTGGCAACCGTCCAAGAGGAACTCCGCAATCTGGCCCGAGGACGCATTGTCTTTCCGGCGACGGAAGCCTGGCGAACGGTGTACGAACAGATTCTGCGCAGTCCTGACATCCGGTGCTATCGCTCGGTGGCCTGGCTGCGAAACGAGGACTACTGGCAGGACATTCCTGGCCGGCAAAGCATGCAAGTCAACTACGACCTGCTGCAACAAGGTGTTCCGATCGAACGGATTCTGATCCTTTGCGACTACTTCTGGCCGGTCGCCGCCGTTCGGCCGGCGCCCGACATCTGCCGTTGGATTGACCGGCAGTACACACGCGGCATGTGGATCGGGCTGATCCGTGAGTCGGCCCTCGACAGCGAGCTGGACTTGCTGTGCGATTTCGGCGTTTACGGCAGCCGGGCCACGGGTCTGTTGGAACTCGACGAGCAATGTCGCACGACACGCTTCACCTTCGATTTCTCCCCCGATGGTCTGCGGTTAACCGAAGCCCGCTGGAAACGATTGTTCATGTACGCAGTTTCCTACGCCGACCTGCTTGACCATACTCCGCGAGGTTCCTAAGATAATGTGTACACATGACCAGTTACCTCTACTTGGACACGGCTCGGCTTGGCCGCATGTGCCCGGAGGCTCAGGCGGCCGATCGCGACTTCGCCCGATTCGCGGGCGACGAGGGCTGCTCGCTGTACTTTGAGCGATTCCTGCGTTGGGGCTACACCGGTCTGCCCCCCACCCGTGCCCACCGCTACCCGGCGCTCGCATTCTGGGCCGGGGTCACCCCGTTCAAGCACGATCTGAGAACGGTCCTAGGCTTGCCCCGCGAAAGGCACGTGCTGATCGCCAATCGTTCCGCCCAGTTGGTTCGTCTGGCGGCTCGGCTGCTGTGTCTCCGCTGCGAAAACATCCTGGTCACCGACATGGAATGGCCGGCGTACATGCGCACCCTGACGGCGGAGGCCGGACGCAGGGGCCGCGAGGTCACCGTTGTTCCGCTGTACGACAGCGTGTTCCGTCAGAAAAACACTCAGGAACAACTCGTCCGCCGCCTGGCAGACGAATATCGCCGCCAGAACTGCGATGGCCTGTTCCTGAGTGCCGTGACCTACCGGGGAGTGCGTTTGCCGATTCGCGAGCTTGTGGCGGCCCTCAGCGACGGTGATCGGCCGCGGTTCGTGGTCGTGGACGGCGCTCAGGCACTAAATCACGTGCCGTTGGGCCTGCAGGACGAGTACTGCGACCTGCTGTTGGCAGGCTGTCACAAGTGGCTGCGTGCCTATCAGCCGCTGGGCTTGACTTGCTGCTGCCGGGCCTCGTCCGAAGGCTTTGTTTCAGCCGTTTGTCAGGAAATGCTGGACAGCGGCGAATTGGACGACCCGTTGCTCAGCTTCACCGGACAGCTGGAGACCGACCGGCTCCAAGCGTTCTCGGAAACCGTGAACATCTCCCCCCTATTCACCGCTGCGGCGGCTGTACGGCGCATGGTGGCGTCGGGAAGATCGAAGCGGGCGGAACTTGAGTGCCAGCTGGACAATGCCGATGGCCTCGCTGAATGCGCCGAACACGCGGGCTGGCGGCCGGTGCGGCCCAGCGACCCGTTGCACACCGGCATTCTCCTGCTGGAGGCCGCCCGCCTGGAAACGCAATCTGCCCCGGTGGATATTCTGCGGGAACGATTCCTCACCGCCGGTGTCGCCCTCACCGCTTATGACGGCGGCCTGGTCCGTGCGTCATTGCCGGATCGGCTCTTGAGTAGGCGGAGACTCGACGCTCTGCATGCGGCCCTCTGCCGCTGCGCTTAGCTCGCTTCCCGTAGTGCCGAAATTCACCGTGACTCCGCGGGGTTGTGGAGGGACCAGACATTTCTGACCTACCAAGTGCAACATCCTGCGCTAACTCCCGCATAACTCTTCTCATGAACTACGCATTGACACCAGGGTGTTGCGGAAAAAGGAGGCTGCTTGGTCCTGGATCGTCGGCAATGGCCGACGCTTCAGGACCGGTGGTGCAAAACAGGTTGTCGACGCGGTTTTTCCAAACCGCGTCTTGTCTGAGAGAGAGGACCATTCCATGCAAAACCTGACAAAGGTCAGCCACGAATTATTCCATCGGAAACCCGACGAAACCTACCCTTCGCTGCAGGCGTTGGTCGACCACTGCCGTCAGCAGCGAGAGGCGTCGCGGGACCACTGGCTGTCGACGGCGAGCCTGTGGACCAAGCCGCTTAGCACGGACCGCCTGGTCCTCGCCAGCGGCGAGGACCAGGTGTTCGAAATGACGGACTGGAGCTTCGGTCAGCTCTGCCGGCTGGCGGGGGTGGCCAAAGAGACCGTCAACCGGCTGACGCCCGACACGGCCGCGAGGATCTTCGCCGAGACGCTCCCGCGTGGCAAGAAGCCCCTCCAGGTGCTCGCCGCTGACGACGAGGCACGGTCGATCCACGGCGCCAGCTATACCCGACTCTACAACGTCCAGTTGCTTGACGTGGTCGCGGACTGTGCAGCGGGATTTGAGCTGCCCCCGAACGATTCGACCGGAGGCACGGACTTGTACTGCGGCGAGCAGGACATGTTCTGCTTTCTGATCGATCCGCAAGGCTGGACCGAAATCGGCGGCGAGAGCTTTGCCCCCGGCTTCTTCCTGTGGAACTCGGAGGTGGGACGGCGGTCGCTGGGCATCGAGACGTTCTGGTTCCAGGCGGCGTGCCAGAACCACATCGTCTGGGATGCGGTCGAGGTCGTCGACTTCAGCCGCAGGCACACGGCCCACGTGCGCGAGGCCCTGACCGAAATCCGCCAGATCATCCGGGCGTTGGCAGCCAAGCGGGACCAGCGTCGAGATGCGTTCGCCCGAGCCATCCAACGGGCAATGGAAACCAAACTCGGCGCGGACGCCGACGAGGTGAAGGCCGCCTTGGCCAAGGCCGGCATCGGCCGCACCTGGGCCAAGGAAGCCATCGAGTTGGCTGCGGCGCAGGGTCCATTCACCGTGTTCGCCATGGTGGATGCCCTGACCAAGCTGGCTCGGCGAATGAGGAATGCCGGCGAACGCACGGAAGTGGACCTGCACGCCGGCAAATTATTGTCACTGGCCGCGTAGCTGCAAGCTGCCGGCTGTTGCAAAAAAAAGAGGCGAATATGTGTTTCCCTGAACCAGAATTGGAAGGTATCCCCACGTCGAACGAACCCGTGCACAGAGTCCGGATGGGCCGGATCCGGGCCGCCGTCTGGGGAAATGAAACCCAGAACGGACCGCGGTACAATGTAACGTTTACGCGTCTTTACAAGGCCGGTGCTCAGTGGCGGGATTCCGGCAGCTTCGGCCGCGACGACTTGCCCTTGCTGGCGAAGGTCGCCGACCAGGCTCACACCTGGATCTTCCAGCAAAAACAGGATGATACGGCCGATTCGAAAGAAGCACTCTGAGGCCAAGTCTGCACCACCGGGCCTCACCATTTCCCGTTCCGCCGCTGGCGGAACGTCAAAGGTGGGGCCGTGTCTGCGAAGAAAACCAAGCAGTTAAACTGCTTAGCGCATCACAGGAGCTTCATGGACGGCCGGAGGGGCACGAGTCGGACGCCTTCGGTGGGCCACTTGGCGACTGCAATCCGCTAAACATTCCGCGAACTGCATGGCCGACGTTACTTATGCCACAATTCGGCCCGAATGTCACGCACCAAGTTCCGCGCTGCGATGGTCGCTGCTTGACCCCTTCCGCTTTCACGTCAATTGCAGGATGCGGCTCAATTGCCCCCCCGTGGCGCCGTCCGAACTGCACAACGTGGATCCGGCGATCGGCGGGGTGCGAGGCCAGAAGATTTCTTCCCTGTCACCCCCAGCAATGCGTGACAATCCCCGAGCGATGTGCTAGGGATCAGATCGGACCACAGCTGTCCCCGGTCTTTCCCATCATCCAATTTTGAGTAGAAGTCCCATCGAAATCGCATCGTCTGCGAAATACGGCATGGCCGTAGTTCGGAGACCGGTGGCGAGTGACAACGTTTGTGTTCGGTTTTCTTTCCAGTCCAGGAAAGGTAACACCCCGGATGCACGAGCATTCCAGGGTTGGCCAGTGGCCGGGCTCACGCGACGGTTTTCCTGCGACCAGTGTCGTGGCGAACCAACCCCGTGTGAGCGAGCCATGGTTGAACAGCGTGGGGGCAGCTCCGATGCCGAAGGCAGCGGAGACTTCCACCCGGGCTGTCCAGGCCGGACGGGTTACGAATTTTTGCTGGTTAGTTGCTTTTGGAGGGGTTCCCGTCCCTAATCCGAAAAACGCCTTGAAAACGGTTAACTGACCGCAGGTGTGCACGCCTGTCGGCGGGTGCGTCAATCCCGGTTTTTTTCAGGTTGAGACCACATTATTCATGCGCCACCGGTCTCGCCTTCTTCCTCCGCGGCGGTCGAATCTCGACGACATGCCAGCCATCGTCGCTCACGCAATTGCAGCGGTGGGGGATTCCTGCGTACTGGCCTGGTTTCGAATTCGTGACGTCCGAACCCGCCACGCAAGACCGCGCCAGGCGGAGCCTGTCACTTGTCTTGCATCGAAGCCCCTCACCTGCCACTGCCACCCACGGGCTCGCTTTGCTCCCCCTCACCCCGGCTGCGGACAGCAGCGGCGCGCCCGCCCCCTCCCCGCCAAGGCAAGCCTGGTGCCAGGACAAGCCTGTCACGGGGCTTGCCTCACTTCCCCGCCGCGTCCGCTCTGCTGCTGAGTTATTTTGTTTCCCTCTTGGCGGGCCTCCAGCAGCGAGTGAGAGGCCCGCCAGGAGGAAAACATTCTGGACCGTGGGCATCGTGGTTAAACGTGGCTCGGTGGCAATGCGGCGGGCCCAACATGGACGAAAACGACAATGACGGAACGAACCTACAACGGCTGGAGCAATTACGAAACCTGGACGGTCAGTCTGTGGATGGATAATGAACGGCATTCTCATGAATACTGGCGACGACAGGCCGCCGAACATCGTCAAGCAGCCCCGACGCGCCAACTCGTGGCGGACGGCGTTTGGACTGCGGAGGAGGCTGCCAAGTTCAATCTGGCGGACCAAATCAAGGAGGAGACCGCGGACGACTCGCCCCTGAAGACGCCCTCGCTTTACAGCGACTTGCTGAACGCTGCATTTGGGGAGGTGAACTGGCAGGAAATTGCTGGTCATTTGTTGGCAGACGTTGCCGAGCAGGACGACCCGGAAAGCGAGGTATTCGGCGCCGTCATCTCGTCGTATAGCCGGGCGCAAGCTATCGCCGATGGGTTGCTGGTCGACGTTTCGGAGATGGCCCAGGAAGCCGGCATCAAGCACCCCATGGCCGTGACGGCTGCCGTGTGGGCACAGTATATCACAGTCCCCGATGGAGTCGAGGGACAGGACGAACAGGGGCGACTCTGGGACGTCCTCAACATGTTCCGCTTTGCCGCGCTGCGGTCGGCGGGACAGGACACACTGCGGTTTGAAGTGTTGGTACGGAATGACAACACGACGCCGAAGCCAGTCACACTGAAGGCGATCTGCGGCCCCGGTGACACCCCCGAACCCGTGCTGACAATCCTGCTCCCGGATGAGGACTGAACTCGGCAGGTGGCTGAGGCCACCTGATTTCCGACTTCGCGGGTGTAACAATGCACCCGCGCCCATTCTTCTGCGCACCCGGCCCCAAGCGGACCCGGCCCCGGTCGGGGCCGGTCTGCCAAATCGCCTCACTCAGGCCCAACAGCCGGCCTTCGTTCGGTGGGCTCTCCACGCCGCTCCGCCTCGCCCTGTCCTCGCAGCGGTTCAAACGGCCGGACTATTCGCCGGCGCAGCGGCAAAACCGCATAAGGAAGTGACGCATACCCAGCCCGCTTGCGAACGGCATTAGCCATGCGCAACAGCTTGAGCATCTGCCGACGAACCGGGGCGTATGGCTCGAAAGGCACGTTGTAGAACTCGGCCGCCAGTTTGGCTGCGGACCGATGGACGGCTATCTCTTGGAACCAAGCTTGCAGTTCCTTGTACCGCTGGCGGTCGATTTCCACGTGTGCGTGCCATCGCGGATCGGGGCCTCCCTCTCGGGTCCGATTTCCGCGACGGTAACTGATCGAATAGCCGGCGAATCTGAGCGGCACATGACGGATGTCGCGCATCGACGCGGCCTCGTCCTCGAAGAAACGATGCGTGCCGTGCGTGGCAATCAGCACGAAGAACCGGCCGTGACGCAGGTACCGCAGGTTCGCCTGGCCCAGACGCTTTCGCCGGACGCGGGCCGTGCGTCCCACATTGACGCCATACTTGTCGATCAGTTTCGCGTCCACGCGTCCTGGATCCTTGCCTTCGGGAATCCATCCGCTGACGTAGAACCAGTACCCGTGCGGCAGGAAGTTGCACGCCAGCAACTGGACCAATCCTTCAGGGCTTGTCGTTTCACATAAATACTCCATCAAAGGTTGTTATGGTTGGGAGGACTTGTTTTGTGGCACAAGTCCTCCCGGAAAGCCCAAACGCTCAACAAAACCTCGGAAGGTGTGCGAAAACGCCGTGCATACTGGCGGCGGCCGCACTGTATTCCACAGTTAGCCGCCGCCAATCCATAGGCGTTCCGCCCCTACGAACCACTGTGGCTGCCGTCGTGCGTGATACGCCCAACCTGCAGCCCTGGTCGCCTTGCGATCGCGAACGACCGCCCGCCAGGGAAGCTGTTCGCAGTCATCACAATCCTCTCCCGAGGCCGGCAGCGGGACAAACCCCGCTGCCGGGATACCTTTCAGACGGATTTCCGCACGAAACACTGACCCAACGACAGCCCGGTGCGAGACGCACCCCGGCCGTCACCGGTCAAGCCCGTGCAAACTGAACCCGTCAGCCCTTTCGTCGTCGTACTTATGCCCCGGCACCACCCGTAGGCACGCGAACGACCAAGCCACTGCCTTGCAGCTTGTTCGCTGGCCGGAATCGGCCACTTCTACTTGAGCCACGCTCCCCCACTACGGCTTTTGAATCACCTGGCTGACTTTTGCCAGGCACCGGTCACCACACCGGCAGCCGCAGCTGTTCCCGTGTTAGTCTTGACCTTCACTCGATCGGTCACGTCGCTAGCGGGGGTTAACCCGCGGGCCTGGTGCTGTATGTCCGCGCCTCCCGGCGCAGCATAGTTTGCGTCGGGACCCGGCCACTGCCGGAATCCACAACGATTTCAGGGGGCAGAACACAGAAGCTCCTCCCTTACCCACCAGCACGAGGTATTCACAGTTCGGCACCGTCTCCGATCGAACTCACTTGCAAGGGCTTTCGCCCCTTTCGTGGTTGAGCTATTCGCCGTGGGTCGTTTGAACCCAACGCCGAACCCGGTCAAGGGTCCGATTCCGCCTGTCACCAGGCCGGAAGCTCCCCACGCAAGCCGAGGTTGTTCGAGCACGGACTTGCGTCCTTCAGCCCGATCCCCCTGGACGGGATTTGCACCCGCTTTGTGTCAAGCCGGCTTCAGCAATACGATGCCAAAGCATTTCCACGTCGCCCATTTTCACGAACACGTCTTGACGTATCGGATCGAACGTCGGGATTGCTCTGGGGTCTGTCTCTCACGTACAAAGTGAGCAACAGTCTACCCAGGATTACTCCGACGAGCCTCCGTCGAGCTGGACGAGCGTCTCTCAACGCATCCAGCGCTACGGGCCAGCACACAGCGGTTGGTGAAGACCGCTCCCTTAGCCTGTTGGTGGCAGGTTTACCGGGTGTACCGACCGTCTGAAAGGTGTCCGTCAGCGATGGCTCGATGCGGCCAAATCACCTGCGGTGACTTGGCCGGAACGAGCAAGCACACGACGACCTTTAGGCAGAGCAGTTGCCTTGCCATGACTGACACCCTACCGTACCCGGTCGGCTAATTCCACCAAAAGGAGAACGGGAGCAACTGACTGTCCCCAAAGGTTAGGCGGTCCGCCGGCCAGAACCCGCCAAGGCCATGGGACAACTGCAAAATCGTCTGCCGGACTGCCGCGGACGGTGATGAAGGAGACGCGACTTCGCTTTACTTTTGCGGCCGTTCGTGGTAGTCGGATTGATGTGACCAACTCGTATCTCGGCATCGTTACCCGACGGGGGCTCGAAACGCTCGTTCTCGAAACCGAGCACGCCGCGCCGTTTGTCCTTCGCCGGGTGGCGCGACTGCCCCGGGGCGAGGCGGTCGGCTGTTGGGCGGTTCTCGACGAGAGAACAGCACGTGACTTGACACGCCGAATCGGCGGCCGTCGATTCCAGGAAGCCTTCTGTCAACTCCACTCCCAAGCCCTCCACCTGGGAACCCTTCTCCCGCCGCTACGGGAAGACGACCTATTGCCCTGGGCGTCATAGCGACTCCGCACCCGGTACACAACGATCCCAATACCGCATCGCATCCCGTAGAAACCTCGGCCTGTGCCGTCTTGCGGGCGTTCCAGCGACCGTTCAGAAATCCGTTGTCAGCCATCCTCGCCTTGTGATACGTAACGCCTGATAAAGGACATTATCAGGCGCAACCGCGAGCGGCACCGTCGCCGCCGAAAAACTCACCGGTGACCATTCCGGCAGCCGGACGATGAGCAAACCCACGGCGGGACATCGCAAGCAAGTCCGCTATCCACCGAACCGGTGGTTGGCGGCGCGAGCTACCGTTTGCCATGCCGAGCCGTCGTTCGCCTGGCACAGCAACTGCCGAGTTGACATCCGTGGTGACTTGTGTCTTGGACACGCTCGCGACAGTGCCGCCCACAAGCAAGGACAGTCGGGTAAACACAAATGAATGAGAACGATCCACAATCATGCCTGCCAACCGCCGCGACACCGACACTGACGCCAGTAGCGTTGACTGCCCCTGCCCCTATGCCGAGGTTGGTTGCTGCCGCCGGTGCCGGCGCCAGGTTCGGTTGGGAAGAGTTCCTTTACGGGCGACTGCGGAATCCGCACACGCGTCGGTCGTACCAGCGAGCTGCGAGTCGGTTTCTGCGATGGTGCGAGCAACGTGGCCTGGCCTTGCCCACGATTGCGCCGGCCCACGTCGGCCACTTCCTGGATGGTCTGCCTGATGCCGTCTCGTCCAAGAAGGTCTATCTGGCTGCCATCCGGCACCTGTTCGACACGCTGGTCTTGCGGCACGCCGTAGCGCTCAATCCGGCCGCCTCGGTCCGTGCCGAGCGTTACGTAGTCGTCGAAGGTAAGACGCCGGAAATCCCCGTCGAGCAAGCCCGCCGGTTGCTATCCACCGTTGACACCAGCCACGTCGTAGGGCTTCGCGACCGGGCGATTATCGCGGTGTTGATCTACACGGCGGCCAGAATCGGGGCCGTGGCTCGGCTGCGTCTGCGGGACTTGTTCGAGGCCGAGGATCAGTACTGCCTTCGGTTTCTCGACAAGGGCGGCAAGTCCCGCGAGATCCCCGTCCGTCACGACCTGCAGGGCTTTCTGTTCGAGTACCTCACGATGGCGGACCTGTGCGACGCGCCCAGCGAGTCGCCCCTGTTCCGGTCAGCAATTCGCCGGACCAAGAGACTGACGGATCTCGGCATGAGTGCGGATGACATTGGTCGCATGGTCAAACGCCGCATGCGTGACACCGGATTGCCCAGCCGTCTTTCGGCGCATTCGTTCCGGGTGTCCACCGTCACCGATCTGCTCGCCCAAGGTGTCCCGCTGGAGGACGTGCAGCACCTGGCCGGACACTCGGACCCTCGTACCACGCGGCTCTACGACCGTCGCCAACGACGGGTAACACGGAATATCGTCGAACGGATTTCTATCTGACGTTGACACCGTAGCACGATAATCGTCGCCATCAGGTAGCAGACATCCTCAGGCGTGTGGAAAGGACACCCCAGGTTCTCCGCTGATTGCGATGGGGCGTAGTGGATTACTTCGACGGGCGAAGTCGTGTCGGGAACGATTAGGAAACAGCGAAGAAGGAGAATTATCCGCGATTTCCGAGACGAGACTGCTCCCCCCATCAAGTCCAGGAGACGATCGAAGCCTTCCGGCTTGTCCCGTTCCAGTACCTCCTGGAAGATCGCCTGGAATTCCCGCAGGTGTTGCCCGGTGGCTGTGTGGATGATGCCCTCGCCAGAACCAGTACGTCCCGCAATCCTGACGCTGGCAGAGACAATCCCACGCAAACCCGAATCAGGCCCGTCGCAAGGTCCAGACGGCCAAGAGCGGGAGCCCGTCAGCCTAGCGGAGATCACCCATCCGCTCGTCGCCTGGCAACTTCGCCGGATTCTCCACTTTCCGGCACGAGACGGTGCGCCGGACGCTGCTTTCCGAGAAGCGGGATCGCTGAGGGAAGGATTCTCCTACAATCCACCGCCACCCACGGCATGATCATTAGTCGGGGCGGCCCGTTCCTCTTGGCTCGCCCTGAGGGCACAATGCGCCCCTGCCGCGTTCCCGTCGCGCCAAGCGACTGTCCCCGTTGCCGCATTGTTTCCGGCGGCCAGCCGCCATCCCTTCTTTTTCCAGGAGCCCCATGATGTCCAAACGCACCCGCAACCTGCCCGCGAAACACCATCGCGAACTCACAACCCCAGACGGCCTGATCACCGTGCCGCCCTGCAGCCCCAAGATCCTGATCCATACGCGGCAAGGTCGATGCGTCGGGATTTACTGCGACCAGCCTGCCAAGGTGCTCGTCGTCGAAACCCAGGACGATCCCCGGCGCACGACTCATCCGGCCAACCTCGCCATGCTGGCGATGATCAGCCCGCAGACAAACGCCAAGGTGGTCGGCGGCTACGCCACTGTCGTGGACCACGTTTTGGCGATGCCGTTCAACGATCCGTCGATGGAAGACGACCTCCGCCGCGTCCTGAGCGCACATGAGGTCGTGCTGGATGGCGAGTGGCCAGACATCTGGTGAGGTGGGGGGGGCCATACAGCCAGCGGGCCATTAAGCACAATCCTGGTGTCGCTACTTCTCACGCATTAGAACAGGGGGCCGAACGCCTGCGTGCCAGCCGGGATTGTGTGGGCGGTCGCAGCGTTACATCTAAATGCGAACTTCCCCGGTGCGTGTCAGTAATTCACATACCGTCTGGCGATTCGCTAGAATGTTCCCTGAACTACGGTCCAGATTGAGCCGACTCGAAGCATACCCCCCCCCGTCTAAGGCTATTGATCAATGGAAGATGTCACCCTAAATCCCCTCAAAGACCGCTTCCCTGACGAGACGGCCGTGTTGGCGCGAGTATTCGATCACACGACCACGTCGTACAAGCTGTACTGGTTCAAGGCTATCCTCACGATCCTTGGCCGGGGAGAACAAAACGACATCCCAATCGCCGATATCTTACGGGAAATGACGATCCTGGCTTGGCATACGGTGACGTTTTTTCGTCTCAACCTAGGGCATCAGGACATGCTCCAGCACGTCGTTGAAGAGATTCATCGGCGGACGCATCTTGATCAACAAAGCGATCTGGAGGTGGTCCGCGAAGCGGTCCTCGCAAATCCGGACCTTGTCGCGGACACCGCCCAAATCGTGGTCTACGTACCCGCACGATTCCTTGCCCCGTGGTTCAGCGGAGAACTCCGCGGGCTGCGGGACGCTAAAAAGAACGTAAAAATCACTGCGCTGGCCCTGACACACGCTGAAACCGATCTTCCCGCCCTCTACCACTTTGTGCGATGCGAGAATCGACCGGCCATTCGTGTGGCTGCACGCTGGCGATCCTTTCTCCTGAAGAACTACGCCGTCGTAAAGGATTTCGTGGATCTTCACCTGGTGGACTACCTCCAGCGACGAAATCCAAGTACGCCTGGGATTGTTCACAAGCTATGTTTGCCCCCGACACGTGATCTTGCATATGCAAGGAAATACTGGGATGACGTCCGCCGCCGATTGGTAGAAGGCGCCAACCACGACGTGTTTCGGGATGTGTATTGCGGTGAAGTGCTGGAAGCGACGTTCGCGATCGATCACTTCATCCCCTGGTCATTCGTAATGCACGATCTGATATGGAACCTATGTCCAGTTTCGTCCTCGACCAATTCGAGTAAGGGTGATCGGGTGCCAAGCCTAGAAAACTACCTCACCCCGTTGGCCACGCTGCATCACCAGACGCTTCATTTCGCCAAGGCCAATCGAAGAGTTTCCGAAATGTACATCGACTGCTTTCGTCAGGAGGTGGAGACACTGGTGAACATGCCGTTTCAAGAGTTTCGGAATCGCATGCAGGACGCACTGCTTCCCCTCGCGAAGGTTGCTGGGAATCAGGGGTTCGAGACGGGATGGGTAGTGAAGACGCATAACATACCGGAAATCCGCGTTTGACCGAGGTTACAGAGCCAGGCCTGCGAAGCCGCCTAGTCGGGACGGCGATGGTTGACTCGTTCGACGGCTCCAGTGATCCGCTGGGCTAGATCTCCGAACATTTCCGGGGTAACGCTTTTGGGGTAGATTCGCTCCGCGATCCGTCTACCGCTGGCGTCGCGCACTTGAACCTGTCGTTTTCTGTCCTGCACGACGACGCTCCACGGTGTTGGCGAGAGCCCGGCCGAATCGTCCCAAATCGCCACTTCGTCGAGATGCGCTGCGTCAGCTGCTTGAGCGAGCAGCGTCAGGTCATTCAGTGTTCGGGCCAGCCGTGCGCCACCGTCGCCCGCCTGCATCGTGTTCATTCGCAGCATGTCGACGCCGAGCACTTTGAAGCCATTCTCGTCGAGGATGGACAACGTCATATCGCCGGTGATTTTTGCGGTCCAAGGCACTGTAACCCCTCCACCTATGCACAGGCGCTCGATGGTTGGACAACTGAGAACGCTGGCAGATATCGGGCAAGGTGGTGACGACACCTCTCTTCTGTTGGACGATTCAGACCGCCATTCGCACCAGATCTCCAATTCCTCTGACCTTGTTCGGTGTCGCCAAGTAGCTGATGCCACGGTGTAGGTGGAGGCGGAATTGGCGATTAAGCGTCTCGGTGTCCGTGTCGACACCGTCGTGGGCGCAGCGTTCCTTGAGCAAGGCCAGGTATAGTTCGTGGTACTCGCCGCCGAACACGGGCCAACTCATCTCGACATTGCTGTCGGCAGGAATCTCGATCGGCGTCGGTGGCGTCGGCTCGGCGAGCGACAGGCAGAATGCCCAACGACAGAGGATGTTCCATTGTGGGATACCCGTGCGCGTCTTGAGCCGAATCAACTGCTCCTTAGCTTGCGAGGAAAGCCGGATCTGCTTGATGCTCATAGGCAATTCCTTTAATCGAGCGGAGCTACCGGTGGCTCAGGTGGCTTGGGAACGACAAAACCGAAGCAAACCCGGAACGTCAACCTTCAGGGTGCCCTCGAAGTCATCCGCGGAATTCCAGGTCGTGAATCTCGTCCCGATTTGGATCACAAGAAGGTGTGACTCGGGCTCCCACGTTAATTCGCCGGGACTTTGGAACACGAAAGGCACCTTCCTAGTCTTAGCCGAGGATTGCGATTGGGCGGCGATCAGATTTTGGTTCAGAAAATCGTAGTTGCGGTATGGCTCTGTTCTTTCGGAAGAAAGATGATCTCTGGATGCAAGCAGAACCTCGTGAGATCGGTCGCTGCCGTCAATTCGCACAAGTAGCACCGCATATCTCCAGGCGTAGGTAAAACACGTGCCGACTCCAATAGTGGCATGGAACTCTGGAATGAATACGACTCCGTCACAGGCCACATCAAATACCCGGCACCAATTGCCTCGCGAGGTGCTGTAGCACGAGACTGCACCACCTTGATTTTCCGCTATCGTGGTGAGGACGAACAAACGGTCGGAAACGCTGACTTCCGCGAGACCATCAAACGATCCGGACAAGCCACAAGTTGCCAAGCACAGGTCCTGGTCGGTTAGTGTAATCGTCGTGCGGTCTTCAAGAAGCAAGTCCAGCCACGGGCGAGGGGCCACAAAACACGCTTCCGAGTGTATTCCGATTGGGAATCTGGACGCGAACTTATGTAGACGTTCCAACAGACCTTCATCAAGCGGGCAACTTGGCTGCTTATCAGGTGACACACCCAGTCCGACACGTTCCTTTAGGCAATCCCGCAGAATTCGTGCTGCCGTTCGCGAAAGCGTACCAGCGTGGGCAATGAGTTCAAGGAGTTTGTTGCTAGCAAGCTGCAAGCCATCCTCTACCGTGTGCAATTCACGGATCGAAACGATTTGTCGTGATGCCAAGCTGTTCTCCCGATCACGATGAGAGATCTTGTCGCTCGAATTGCACCCAACGGTGTCTGTGTCGTTCAAGACGCCCCCCTTTTGCTTCCATCGTGTTCTTGCTTCTCACCCGAGGGCTCCCAGAAATAGCCCTCATCCGCGACCGTCACCTTCTTCTCGTCGTCGTAATTCAAGTGGTACGCCCGGGCAATGTGGGGTTGTAGGTCGTGGAAGTAGCGGCGTTCGATCTCCGTATCGGTCGACAAGACGATCACCTGATGGCTGGCGTGCGGGAAGTAGCGCTCAACTAACTTGTCCCGATGCTTGCCGTCCAGCCGGGCCATCGGGGTGTCGATGATCGCGGGCAGTGGACGCGCCGACGCTCGTGAGAGGCCCCACAGGACCGAGATGGCGAAGATCTGTTTTTCGCCTTCCGAAAGACGCTGCTTGGGAACCTCGTGTCCCTGGTCGTCGTACAGCGTGATCGCAAACGTCGCGGGATCGATTAGGACAAGGTGGACCAGCGACTTCTTCCGCAGCAGGAACCGAAACGACTCGGTAATCGAGCCTGACAAATGATCGATCTTGCTGGCCGTGGCCCGGCGCAGGAACTCCTGCATCGTTTGCTGCGTCTGGCCCAACAGCTTGCCGATGCGGGCATCCTCTTCGCCGTCGATTTCTTCGTCGACGACCTTGCGGCGCAGCTTCTGCAAGTCCTTTTGCCACTGCTCACGTTCCGAACGCAATCCGTCGAGCTGTTTTTCCAGCCGCTTGGCTTGTTGGTCGATAGCGGCCAACTCCGTGGAGGCAGCCTTCAGTTGCTCGGCGACGTCACGCACCGAAGCTTCCTCGGGAGTCGCCTGCAGTCCACGTTCGACGTCCGCCAGCTCGCGTTGGCCGGTGTCGAGTTTCTTAAGCAGTTCGTCGGCCGTCGCCAATCGCTCTGCCAAACCGCGGTCCAGCAGGTGCTCTAGCGCCCGCCGCACGCCCTCGGACAACGCCAACCGGTAGGTCAGGCTTTCTAGCCTGACGTCCGCGTCGGTTAGTCTTTCCCGCTTGACCCGTGACACACAGACGTCAGGCTGGAAAACCTGACCTACTTGGGCCGCCCGCCGGGCCCGATCCTGTTCCAAGAACTCCTGCACCAGCTTGATCGCCTTGCTGCCGGCCCGCTGCTGCTTCAATGCGTTCAGGAGTTGCTCATCCCGCTCGGCGAGCAGTCGCGTGGTGATTGCGGTCTCCTCCGCCCCCCGTTCGCGATTGGCCTGATCTGCGACCGTCGGCAGCAGATCCGGCCGCAACAGGGCCAGCGGGAGTTCAGTGGCCGCCAAGCCAACGAGCCGCTCTTGGGCATCCGCCACCAGCTGCTCCAGCTCCGCACGACGCCGATGCCGGGTTTCACGTTGCTCCCAGTGCTGACCGCCGATTCTCGCAAACTGATCCTCGGTCTGCTGGAGCCGCTGGATGGCCACCAACCGCGGATTCTCCAGTGCCCCCAGTTCCTGCACCAGGCGATGGATCTCGGCCTGTTTGATCTCGAAGGCTTCTTCGAGTCGCTCAAGCTCTTGCAGGTCCGTCGATTTGCGAGCTCGCTTCGCCACGCGGCCTTCCAGGACCGCCGCATCCGCCACCAGCCGTTCGGCCAGATCCAGCCCAAGCAGCGACTTGATGGCGACACCCAGGGCCTGCGTGCTGGTGTCGTCCTCGGCCAGGAATCGGATCTTCTCGGCATCGAAGAAGCACAGCTGGGCGATGCCGAGCGGGATCAATTCTTCGACCAACTGGTTCCAATTCTCCGACATCCAGCCGTCCGGTTCACCGTCGCGGCAGACCTGGACGTTTTCGCGGATGCGGTCCCGCACCAGCGACCAGGACCGCGTCACCTCGTACCGTAGTTCCTGCCCCTGTGCCGCGTAGCGAAACACCAGTTGGATCTCCGCGCCCTCGGCCGGATCAACGCCGCGGTGGATCGACTCACGCAGGAACTGCTCGTAGGGCTTATCCGCGCGTTTGGAGCAGCGAGCCCGGATGCCGTACAAAACCAACTGGACCGCATCGAGAAACGTGGTCTTGCCCCCCCCGTTAATCCCGCCAAAGAGCACGATCGGTGCCGGCTTGCCCCCTCGCACAGTGGGCGCCAACTCGAAGGTCTGCTGTCCACGATACAAGCAGAAGTTACGAAGCGTCAATCGGTCGAGAATCATGGGGAAGTGGTCAGTTGTCAGTGGTTGGGGCAACGGAGGGCCGTGCGTATACGTCTCACCTCGCCCCGGTGTTCCGGGGAGAGGGGTCGGGGGTGAGGGGTCAGGAGGCAGCGATTACCTCGTCACTCCTCAAACAGTACCGTCTGCACCGCGCCCGGTCTTCGATCCGGATCGACCGCTCGTCGTTTCCGCCGTTCTTCCTCTTTCCGAATGGCTAAGGCATCTTCTTCACCCCGATACTGGTTCACGCGTAAGCGATCCTCCAAAGCTTCGTAGATCCCGGCCCGGCGCGACATCCCGCGGAACTCACGTTCGATGTCCAGCAAGCTGGCCTGCAGTTGCAGCAGAGCCTCATCGTCGCCGCACAGTTCCCGGAGAATCTGCCAGTCTTCGGCCCGCAGCAGGTTGTCATCCGCCGCCAGCTTCGGGAACGGTTCGCCGGTCACCGCCTCGTAGGTTGTCGGCAGCCGGTCGTCGAACTCATGCTTCTCGTACAGCCACAGCCTCCGGATCTCGTGCAGTTCCGGCAGCGTGATCAGTTCGATCTCACGGAACTCCGGCGGCCCCAGGCGGCGGATCTGCACTTGGGCCTCCAACACGCGTCGCAGCCAAAACTCTCGTGCCGTCTTGGTGTACGGCCCGCGAATCAGGGATTGATTATCTTTGTCCTTGCCGAACAGTTCGACCCGTCCGTGCATCCGGCGATAATCGCGCCGGGCCGGTTCCTGGGAAAAGTCACCCAACTCGTTCCGCAGTTCCAGCAGCGGCAGCATCCAGAGCTTCTCGTCGTCGTTCTTGATCATCGCTTGCATCGAGCGATCCTGATCCACCAGCGTGCAGACCCAGCAGCCGAAGCGGCTATTGCCGCAGGAAGGCGTCGAGGTATCCACGACCAGTGGGCACTCGCCATCGGCCGAGGCCCCCTGGTACATACCCAGTAGCGACTTGTTCGTATGGCCCCATGGGTTCTTGACCTGCATCAGGAACAGCCACACATCGTCGTTCGTCCAGTCCTCGATGGGCGTGTAGACCAGCGAGTTAGGCAGGGCCGCGTTGGGCGTCAGCCGTTCCCGGACGCGGCGATGTTCTTGCTGGGCCATATTCCGCGCCCGGTGTTGGCTCTCCGCCTTGCGCGTGCCCAGCACCAGGATGGCTTCGCCGGACTGGCGGACCACGTCGCGGATGAACTTGTTCGACGGATTGATCTTCATCCGGCTGGTACACCAGCGGAACGTGGCTCGTGGGGCCGGGTAGCCCTTGCCGATCAGATTGACCCAGAACGAGTCCTTCGTTTCCGGCATTAACCTGTGCGGTGTGATCGGCAGTCCTTGCTCCTGGGCGGCCACTCGCATTTTCGCATGGGACGCATCGACCCAGGCGGCCACCACCGGCTGCTCGACCAACGTGTCGGTCGAGATCACATGGATCGGCTTTCGCCGCTGCTCGGCCGGCAGATCGCGCACGGCCACCCAGACCAGTTGCAGCACCGCACTGGAGTCCTTCCCGCCGCTGTAGCCGATTACCCACGGGACCTCGTCCCACAGATACAACTCGCGGATCTCGGCGCATAGCGACTGGACCACCGAGCCCATGCCCTGTTCGGCGAAAACGGAGTCGCGTTTCTTACTGGCTGGCGCGGCGGCCATTCCGATCCCTCCTGCATTCTGATTCCAACTGCTTCTCTTCGGACGTCAGTGGAAGACCAAGCTGCTGCTTGACCAGATTCCCGGTTAGTGTGACGTTGACATTGCGTTTCGACAACCGCCCAGCACTCATGGCCCGCCCTTCCCACTGGCGGGTATTGCCGCGCGACCAGTCAATGTCTCCGAGTGCCAGGAGCTTCGTCTTCCAGGAATCGGGGTGCTTCTGCAGCAGGGTATTGCCCGCTCGCGCCAAAGCTGCTAGAGCCAAGCTGTGAGCATGCACATAGTCGCGCCGCAGATCAGCCGCCGAGAGCTTGCGATCACGGGCCAATTGCCAATCCTTGATGTTCTGCGAAACCTCGATCCAGAAATCCACGGCGAGATCGATTTTCCGTTCCGTCGTCTCAATCGGCAGCCCGAGCAGCAGGGCTTGATTCGCCGCGTGAATTCCGCTGAGGGTAAACAGCTTAATGGAGCGATTCGAGATGGTACTCCGTTCGGTTTCGGTGAGTTCGTTGAAGACCGGCACACGCTGCATCACGGTCTTGGCGATCAGGGCACTTTCATCTCGGTGGTCGTACAGCAGTCCCAAGGACGCGGTGGTTCGCACCGCAAATCGATTCAGGTCCGCAAACATCTGCTGGCAACGCTTTAGCCCCACGTCCAGGAAAAAAACGACGGAGATCGTCTCGTCTCCCAGGTCCGGGTTCTCGTGCAGGGCCGCCTCGATGGCAGCCCGGCGATGCTGACCATCGTTGATGACGAACCTCGCGTCCATCGGCACATGCAGCCGTCCGACGTCGCGTTCGCTTTCGTCGGTTCCCAAAGACTCAAACCGCACCTTGCCGTCGATCGATGCCGTCACGGACGAGAACGTGTACCCCTTGGGGTTCTGGAGGATGTAGCGGGCGATTTCGGGTACGCGCTGCTTGTTCAATGTCCGTTGGGCTCGCACCTCCGGCTTCAACTCCTCTTCATCGAACAGAAAAATTCGTGGAATCAATCGCAGCGGGCACATCACCACGTAATATTCCCGCCCCGCCTGGACACCCCGGATCGAAGGAAACACGTACTCGAACGCGGGCATGGTCTTCCCCCTTCCTGACGTTGGAAGTTAATTTTCACTTCCACTGGATGTTATCCCTTGACGACCCGGCCGTCAATTGGATAATGGGTGAGCAGCGTGAGAATTTCGAACTGGATGTTGCGACGACGAGTCCTTCGTTCTCCACCAAAGGAGGGGATCAATGCAACTGAGCCCACGCGAAGCCGAGGCCCTCGTTGGCCAAATGTTCCCGGGTTGCGAGGCGTACGTCGCGGACGGGAACGAAGAACATGAATCTGGTGTTGTCACGAGTCCGCGTGGCGTGACTATTGCCTCGTTTCGGCTCCTCTACCGAGAGCCCTGGCACGCGGACACGACCCCCCACGTCAGCGAAATCCGAGTTGGTGACGTGGGACAGTTCTGCGGAACGATGGAAGAACTGGGCGCGTACGAAAAAAGTCGATCGTCGCTCGTTTCCAGTCCTGCAACCCCCGACGACCGCTCGCTAACGAATCCTGACGTTCAGGCTGGCTCGGCCCGCATCATGCCTGTATCAATGCAGGTGGATCGCGTGGAGACGGTTCTGGAAGACAACCTCGCGCAAGTCTGGGGGCATGTGGGTGATTATGAGGTGGCGATGTGGATGTCCCTGGATGACCCACGAATCAAAGTCATTCGCCGCGCCGCACCGGCAAATTCCTGATCGTGTGGACGCGAGGACAAGAATTCGTGCAACCGCTTTATCTGGATTACAACGCGACTACGCCGCTTGATCCCCGCGTGTTTGAGGCCATGAAGGAGTGGTACCTCGGCCCGCCTGGAAATGCGGGGAGCCGCACGCATGTGTACGGGCAGCGGGCCAAAGATGCGGTCGAAACTGCCCGCAAACAAGTGGCGGACGTAATCGGCGCCAAGGCGGAGGAGATTTTCTTCACCAGCGGGGCTACGGAGAGCAATAACCTGGCAATTCTCGGTTTGACCGCCTACGGCGAGCGTTCAGGGCGAAAACACATAATCTCGACGGCAATCGAACACAAGGCCGTGCTAGAGCCCCTAGCCGAGATGCAACGACGCGGCTTTGAAGTGGAACTGGCCCCGGTTACATCCGGCGGCTACGTCGAGCCTGACTCCATTCGTGACCGTCTTCGTCGCGACACCCTACTCGTATCCGTAATGCATGCGAACAACGAAACGGGCGTGGTGCAACCCGTCCATGAGATCGCTAAGCTTATCGCGGGCTCCGAGACGTACTTCCACACGGATGGTGCTCAGACATTCGGGAAGGATGTCGACGAGCTCAGGAGCCTGCCCTGCGACTTCATCTCGATAAGCGCTCATAAGATTCACGGACCACAGGGAATCGGCGCCCTTTACGTTCGCCGGCGCGGCGGCACCCCTCGTTCGTTGGATCCATTGGTGCATGGCGGCGGTCAGGAGCGCGGCTTGCGGCCGGGAACGCTTCCCATCGCGTTGGCCATAGGACTGGGTGAAGCGGCGAAACTGGCAGCAGCGGAACACGCCCAGCGCCGTCAATGGGCGTCAGCAGTTAAGCAGCGTCTCTTGTCGGACCTTCAAGCCGTGGAACACTACATCAACGGCACACCCTCACGCTGCCAAGCTCACGTGCTGAACGTAAGTTTCCCGGGTGTCGACAGTGAAGCCCTGATGATGGCGGTTCGAGGAATTGTCGCGATGTCTAATGGTTCGGCATGCACCTCAGCCAGCTATTCGCCCAGCCACGTCTTGACATCCATGGGGCTAGGGGAACAACTGCTCTCATCGGCCGTTCGAATCTCGTGGGGGCCGCGAGTTGGCGAAATACCGGTTGCCCAGATTATCGCAGCGATTCGCGTACTGCGGAGTTGAAGCGGTCCGCGATTTCTCGCCGACACCACAATTGGTGGGACCAGCTGCTCTCTGCCCCTACGACGCGTCAGTCGCCTCGGAGGGGGCGCCGCCGTCGTTGGAATCATCGGAGCCAGAGACGTCGTGTAACATTCCAGCTGCCATGACTTCAGAAAAGTGGGCCAACACGCTCTTCTTCCTCGTCTTCTCAGTCATGTTCGCGGCATCCTTTCCGTGAAAGGTCGTCGTATCGAATATCGCGGACAGAGATTTGGCATGGCCGTCACAGCCAGGCCAAAACGGGCTCGATCCCTTCTTCTCAAACTCGCGAACGAGCCCCCTTGCGGTGAACTTCACGGAAGGATCCTGCTGATGCGCCAGGGTTATCATTCGGTTCCCGTAGTACCAGAGCGACAACAACGAAAGGATGCGGTCCTCTGTCGCTTTCGCAACCTTGATTTTCCCACCGCCGGGAATAGTCGCAATAAACGTCCACACTCCAAAATCTCCACCGGACGGTAGTGACGCCCCAACCTTTAGGACTCCTATGTCGTACAAGCCGGTCAGAACACTTAACAAGTCCTCAATAGTGCCCAATTTTGGGTCAGCACCCTTAGACTCAAACGCCACAAGCCGTCCGAGTCTCACCATCGCCTTCTGAAAGATTGCCTTGAACGCCCACTGGGCGTCTGCATCGCGCCCCTTGATCTTCTCAATGTTTGCGATATGCACATTGATGTTCTTTTCCAGCCACTCTGAGTCGACTGCTCGCTTTGCCTCCCGAATCAGTTTGCGGTGCCTCTCCGTCTGTGACCAGAAACTGCCAAAATCGCCCGTGATGAGATCATTGGCTCTCGCGTACTGTAGCACCGTCGCATATGGCTTGAAATCCCGGATGAGTCGCAATAACCACCCTTTATGGTTCTCCTTAAACCCGTCTACAGCAGCATCCAGGAAGTTCGCGGGTAACCTCATGAAAGGAACCATCATCTCGCCATCCGGGTCACAGTAGTCTCCCTCGAAAACATCTGTCAGGGACCGACCACCAGCCACCAATTTCGCCTTGCCCGAAGAATTTTCGACGCCGAGTGATTCATTCAAGGACTCGATGAAAGCGGTAACTTGCCCCTTGTCCATCGGGTCACTGCGGGGAGGCTTCAGGTCAAGAATCGTGTCCAGGAGCAAATCCATGTGGACGAGAGAGTTTACATAGTAGTTCTGGTCAAATCGATTGACTGCATCTTGCCATCGCACAAGCGAAAGCGGCAATTCGACCATCGAATCCGTGGCGGTCTCATTTGTGACAAGCATCCGAAGGCACCTTGCTTCGATGCTCAAGTCGTCGAGAATAAGCTGCCGAGCCTGATCGACCTGCTTTGCGTTCTTGTTCAGGTCTGTGAAGAGTTCCCGCGAAACGGACCTAATCGTAATCTCGCTGTGTCCTGGATGCTGGAAACCGGCAGCCTCATCAAGCAGGAGGAAGATTATGGGAATATGGGTCTGCTTTTCCTTTTGGTCAAGTGCTCGCGCTCGCGCATCCTCCCGAAATTTTCTAAGCGCAAGCAAGCGATGCTGGCCGTCGACAGCGACCGCATGGACCAAGTCCGGATTCCATCGGAGCCTTGCTTGGTTCCCAGCGATGACGTATTGCACGCCGCCGAAATTCCCTCGTTGGCATACGTTCGTGTCGGCCCACGGTTTGTCGTTGGGATCGGTGCCATTCCATGGGATGCTCGGGTCGCAATCTGACGGGGGGAACTTCGGCAGAAGTTCGCCGGATGGTGTCTTCGGCATCAACACGATCGTCATTGCATTGAAAAACTTCAGCTTGCTTGGATCGTTCAGGTAGCCTTGCACGAGATCCCGAGTGACCCGACGCTCGTCCAACTCTCGCTGGAATAATTCGCTGAGAGACCAGCGGCGTTCCAGACTCGGGGGGACTTCGTCATGGATCTTGAGTTCATCAATTGCACGCTCGATGTCCATTGCGGTTAGGAAATACGGCAACTCGATTCCTGACGACAACGTGTACTTCGCGTGAATACCGTAAAGTGGCTGTGTGTATGCCGGTTCCTGTTGCACGCCGGTAAAAATCATGGTCATGGCACATCTCCCCTTTTAGCCGTACCGCCCCGTGAAAAGTGGATGAAACAACTTTGAGATCAGGTCCTCGAGAACGATTTCCGTCGAGAATGCCGGTTCCTCAGCTTCTGAAGAGCCCGAGCTTTCGTCGATTGTAGGCTCCGGGATATCGGTTAAACAATCCATCCCCTCGATTGGCATGCAGACTAGCCAAGTTGCGTCGATGTCGATGCCCACGCCCGCCAGGCGGCGCCGCAATTCGCCGGACGCGGACAGGTGTTGATGAATACGCGCCGGCAGGTGGGATGCCTTTCCGACGTACAGCGGCTGCTGAAAGAACATGGCGGATCGCAGCAGTGTGGCCACCGACCTGCGAAAATCCACGGATTCGCAGAGCTTAGCCAACGAATCCACCTTTCCTGGGGTCATCTCCTTTCGTGACCGCAATTCCACTTCGTAAAGAGGCGCGATTCGGCCGGTTCGCGGCAGGCAATGTACTCGAGTCGCTTGTTCGTAAAGATACCGTGCGAACGCATCTGGACTTGATGTCTCCGGCGCCGGCGGCTGATAATTCTGAAACCACGCGTAGACGCCCGGTAGGTCCGGTACGCGCGAGCAGACCGTTTCTCTGCCTCGCATTTTGCTCAGGTTAAAGACGATGATTCCGTGCGCGATCATCGACACTGCTGACTCGAACAAACCGCACCTCGTTCCATTAGCGACATCCCCCCACCTACCAAGGCGTTTATGATACCATTCCAGTTCCGACAACACCACGTCACCCTAAGACCATCCCCGATTTGCGTTCCCGATTCAACTCCGGACACCTGGGTCCCTGTATCTGAGGGCCGGCTGAAGTCGTCACGCTCCGACTTCAATGGTCCCTTCGGGAGGGTCGCCCACCTGAAGTCCCGAAGATGCCCAGCTTCTGCCGCAGCAGGGATCGCAGCACCAGATCGTCGCGGGGAGGATGCCGCTCCTGGATCGCCTCCAGATCGTCCGCATCAAACAACGGACTGGCAACCAACAGCATGCGGCCGCCGCCCTGGATCAGGGCGGTAAGGCCCTGGGACGCAACCGAAAGGCCCCGGCTTGTGAAGTAGCCGACGGCGCGCTGGTAGAGCATACTTCGCTCGAGGCACGGCAAGTAGAAGTCATGCACCAGGTCGTGGGCATCCGAGCGGTACTCCGTTTTCAGCGGCAAATCCGCGAGTGTCGAATTGGTGGTTACCGTCGGTCGCATGGTCACGGTGTGCTCGCCTTCTTGGGAATCCCCCAACCCACAACTGCCGATTGTTGTGGTTTCCGCCAGGGTTTGCAAGATGTAGCAACGTTGGCTGAAGTAGCTTCCGCCGCCAGCTGTGAGCCGTGCGGACGTGTGGCACTACGTGCCCGCGAAAACGCCGCCGTCCTGGACGGGCCTACACTGCTTGCGGGCTGGCCACAGGGATACGGCCCCCGACAAGCAGTGTGGGGCGGCCATCGTGCCGCTGTGCGGTGGTTCCGCAAGCAGTGGCACACACCGAGGTGCCATCGGAGGACAGTTCGATTTCCGCCGTGGGACAACGGCTCGTCATGTCGGCCAGCGCGCCGGCGCAGCGTCGCAGTCCGTCGCCCCATTGCCGAGCTTCCACGACGGCAGGAACCGTCTGCAGGGTAAGTTCCACCTCCTGGCCATCAGGAATACCGAGCGGCTGGTACAATTCGATCGTCGTG
>JAPLNJ010000805.1 GCA_026692885.1 Planctomycetota bacterium
CCGGAGGCGGCGGGCAGCCGACGAGTCGGGCCGGTCGGATATGGGACTCCGGGGTTAGGCACTGGGCGGGAACACTCCCACCGACTTACGTCGGGAGCTTCTCGGGGGCGATCACTGCTAGCATTTCGCAACGTTATGATCAAGGCCCATCCCGATCCCCAAGCCCCCCCCTTAATCACCGCATGGCAAAAAAGGGGGGGACAATACAACGTCACCAGCTTTGAGCGAAGTGAGACAGTCGAATTCGTTGACAATCGGGGTCCTGAACACCACCAACGGATGTGGTTGGCGGGCACAGCTCACCCTACATCGTGCCGTCGTCGATGAAATCGATAGACCACACAGATGGCTGGGTCGAAATAGCACGCCTGTTGTGACATTTTCGCACACCTGGAATCACGTCCGCGCGAACCGATCGGGAATTTTCTTCGGTTCGGTACTGTCACAAACCGTCTGCGGCGTGCCAGCAGAGACTCCCGGCGTGGGCTACGCAAGATCGGGCGGACGTGTGGTCTTCAGGCGACACAGAACGGTGATGAACTCCGTTTCGCTTCCCTCCGCGATTTTGCCAGGTCCAGTCCCGCCCCCCTGCAACGCGGCCGGTTCACAGTCGCACCGAATTCCCGCCAGAACACCGGCCATCGGCCGATTGACATCGACTTGGTCGCAGTGAAAATTAGGGGCTTCAAGCACCCGGAGCGTATCCGGGCCAACGCTTCATCATCCGGCAGCCTGTTGAAATAGGGGTGTTCCCAACTATGTCTAAACCGCTGAATATTGCCATGATCGGCTGCGGCTTCATGGGCCGCGCTCACTCGAATGCCTGGTCGCAGGTCAACCACTTCTTCTCCCGCGAGCATAAGCCTGTGCTGAAGGTTGCCGTCGCTCGGGAACAGGAACGTGACAAACTGGAGAAGTTTGCCGCAGCCTGGGGCTATGAGTCCCTGGAGTTCGACTGGCGCAAGGCAATCGCGCGGCCAGACGTGGACTTGATCGACGTGTGCGTGCCGAACAACATGCACCACGACATCGTCATTGCCGCAGCCGAGGCGGGCAAGATCGTCGTCTGCGAAAAGCCGCTCGCGATGAGTGTTCAGGAAGGCGAACAAATGGTTGCCGCCGTGGAGCAGGCTGGCGTGCCAAATATGGTTTCCTTCAACTACCGACGCGTACCGGCCATCGCCTTGGCTAGGCAAGTGATTGACGAAGGCCGCATCGGTCGTCCATTCCACTACTGGGCGACCTACAATCAGGACTACACGATTTCGGCCGATGTTCCGCAGGGCGGCATGGCCATGTGGCGACTGGACGCGAAGGTGGCTGGGTCGGGTGTCACCGGCGACTTGTTGGCGCATTCGATCGACACGGCCGAATGGCTCAACGGCCCGATCGCCCGAGTAACCGCTGCGGCCGAAACCTTTGTCAAGTCGCGGATGCATGCCGAGACCGGCAAAGTCGAACCCGTGGCCATCGACGATGCGTGCCTGTTCATCGCCATTTTCGCCAACGGTTCGATGGGTACGTTTGTGAGTACGCGGTACGCCCGCGGCCGCAAGAACTACAACACGTTCGAGTTGAACGGCGAGCTGGGGGCCGTGCACTTCAATTTGGAGAATCCACATCTGTTGGACTTCTTCCGCTACTCCGATCCGCAGACCGGCGCGAAGATCGAAGATCACTTGACCGGTTGGCAGTCGATTCACGTCACGAACTTCGAGCACCCCTACATGAAGAATTGGTGGGTCCCGGGCTGCACGATCGGCTACGAGCATACGTTCATCAACGGCTTTGCCGATTTCCTGGCCAGTCTCGAAGGCGGACCGAAGTTCCAGCCCGATATGCGCAGCGCTCTGCGAACGCAGCGAGTCTGTGACGCGGTCTTGGCAAGCGCCCGGTCACGTCAGTGGGTCGAGATTCCCGGCTAACGCGAGGCGACGGTTGCACATGGACTATAGCCACACCCAGAAAGCGCCTCTGCATTTCGTGTTTTACCCGGCGGTCAGCTGGCTGTTGGTGTTAGCTTGGCTCTGCCGCGATCAGCCCGCCACGGCCTGGGGCGCCGCGGCGGGGGCGACCGTGTTGCTGGCCGTAGCCTTCATGTTCAGGTACCTGACCGTGCGGGATGCTGGGCAGTGGCTAGTGATTCGCTACGGTCCACTGCCCGTTTTTGGGAAGCGAATCCGGTATGCCGACATCTCGGCCGTCGAGGCGAGCCGTTCGTCGTTGATCGATGGCTGGGGCATGCATTACATTCCCGGCCGCGGATATACCTACAACCTGTGGGGCTTCGGCTGCGCAAAGCTGCTGGTCAACGGCAAGACGGTGCGCGTGGGCTCGGACGACGTGGAGCAGCTGGTGGCCTTTCTCAGCAGCAAGATCCAGCGGTAGTCGCATGCAACGGAAACTGCCTGCAGCCTGGTCTCGCGTGCTGGCGGACGAATTATCCCAGCCTTACTTCACCGAACTGCAGGCGTTTGTCGAGGCGGAGCGGCGTCTGCATGCGGTCTACCCGCCGACGGAGGAAGTGTTCGCGGCGTTTTCTCTGACGCCCTTGGCACAAGTCCGCGTCTTACTGCTCGGCCAGGACCCCTACCACCAGGCAGGTCAAGCCCACGGCCTGTGCTTCTCGGTTCGGCCCGGAGTCCCTCCGCCACCGTCCCTGGTGAACATCTTCCGAGAACTGCGGGACGATCTGGGTTGTCCGATTTGCACCCACGGAAATCTGGAGTCGTGGGCCAGACAGGGCGTCCTGTTGCTGAACACCGCGCTGACGGTCCGGGCGAATCAGGCCCACTCGCATCGTGGTCACGGCTGGGAGCGATTCACCGACGCCGTAATTCGAACGGTGAACGAGCAGACCACGAGGATCGTGTTTGTGCTATGGGGGAAACCCGCGCAGGAGAAGACGAAATGGATTGATGCGACCCGCCATGCGGTGATTCACGCGGCTCACCCGTCACCCTTGTCAGCGTATCGGGGCTTCTTCGGAAGCAAGCCCTTCTCGGCGATCAATCAGACACTGCGTCGATTCGGACACCAAGAGATTGATTGGTGCCTGCCGAGCAGTGAGGACTCGCAGGAAGAATTAGTTCGGTAGGGTGGGTCGAGCAAGCCGTGTTCCCGATCGACCGTGGTCGCTGTGCCAAACATGGTTGCGTCGTCGCACTGTGAATTACTGGGGGGACGGCCTGCGAAGGCCCACCAAGATATTGCGCGGCCTTGATCGTAACCTTGCGAAGTGCTAGCAGGGTGGCTGGCGGCTGAGCCTAAGCGAAGCCCCAGCAACAGTGGACTGGGGCTTCGCTTACGCTCAGCCACCAGCCACCCGCTGTGTTGCTAGCCCTGACAGCATTTCGCAACGTTACGATCAAGGCCTGTTGCGTTCCCTTGGCCCACCCACCCTAAATAATCTGGGTCAGCCTTCCACCTCGTTCGGCGGTCCGCCCCAGCACAGCGGCGAGTCCGACCGTTCGTCGTAGACGGCTTCCGCGATGGACGACACCGGAATGTTCGGTGGGGTCCACCACGCTGCACGCGGTCGCCCTGTGCGTTTCACACATTCCCGCGGCGACCAAGTCGCTTGGATCCGCTCACAAGTTCGGCGAATGTCTCTGGGCGTCGGTTCGTAGACTTTGCCTCCCTTGCCGGTTTTCTTGCGTATCGCAACCATGGTCCCCTCCTCCTCCTTCTTCGCCAAACGCGTTGCCAGCCTGCTGAGGAGCTTCGCGTTCCAGAGTCAGGCTGCGTCAAGTACGCTGCACATCGCATTCCAGTCGCGAATTATGTAGCACCTTCGTGCCGTCATTCACAGCCTTCATTTTGCAGCCGGGTGGTATCGACCTGGGAGATCGAGTAAGCTAGCGAACCTTCACGCAGCGGGACGAACGAGAAGCTCCGCTGACGCCGCAGACAGTCGTGTCGTTACTTGAGCTACCTTGAGGAGGAGAGAACCATGACAGCGAATGTGCGAACCGCGTGGACCTGCTGCTATTCCTTGATTTTGGCGATTGCCTGTGTGGCGGCGTCCGAGGCTGCAAGTCCGAAAGTCGTCCAACCGTTCAGCGGAAAAGATCTGTCGGGCTGGACCATGCGCAAGCCCCAGGGCAGCAAATGGGTTGTGGGAGTCGCCCAACTGGATCCGGCGAATCCGAGCAAGCTGATCGTCACGGGGGCGGGCGGCGGCGAAATGGTCAACAGCGAGGCCCACAGCGTCGACATCATCACGGAGCAGAAATTCGGCGACTGCACCATCAGCCTGGAAGTCATGGTGCCGAAAGGATCCAACTCCGGGATCTATCTGATGGGCAACTACGAGATCCAGATTCTAGACAGTTGGGGTCGAGAGACCCCAGGCCCGGGCGACATGGGCGGGCTGTACGGTGCCTCCGCGCCGCGAGTCAACGCCTGCAAAGCGCCGGGCGAATGGCAGCAGTACCTGATCGAATTCCAGGCCCCATGTTTCCAGGATGGCAAGAAAGTGTCCAACGCCGTGTTCAGGAAAGTGACGCTCAACGGCCAAGTGATTCACGAGAAAGTGGAGATGAAAGGGGTGACCGGCGGAGCGATCAGCGCAGAACAACCTACGGGCCCCCTGATGTTCCAAGGCGATCATGGGCCGGTAGCCTACCGGAACATCAAGATTACTGTCACCGAGTAGAATGCCTGCCTGTCGACCGCGGAGGCCCCGAAAGTGTCGGGGCATCCGCGTTCGAACCTCTCCCAGGAAATGGTCTTGCGGTAGCGCGAAATGGGGCTTTGATCATAACGTTGCGAAATGCTCGCAGTGTCGTGATCGCCCCCGAGAAGCTCCCGACGTAAGTCGGTGGGAGTGTTCCCGCCCTGTGCCTAACCCGGAACCCCATATCCAACCGGCCCTTTCCGGCTCGCCGGTCAACCGCAGCGACTCATCCACGGCGATCGCGGTGTTCATGGCGTTCTCCAACGCCGGATCTGGCCGACAACAGGCCATCATGTCCCGCAGCGACGTCTCCAGCTGAACTCACGGGTGATCAGTCTTCAACTGATGCGGCCCGGATTCTTTGAGACGGGAAAGGCCGTGAGGGTCTCAGATTCGCTGAACTGCTACCCCGCCGCCTGGGCAGCCCTGCCTCTTGTGATCCCGCCCCAAGGAAGCAAAATAGGACCCCGCCCCCCCGTTTGT
>JAPLNJ010000806.1 GCA_026692885.1 Planctomycetota bacterium
CGCAGTCCTGTTGGCCGGTGTTGTGGTCCTTGTCCCACTGATGGCGTCGGCAGCAGAGTCCCCGAAGCCCGGCACTGGACAGAAGCCCTGCGAATTGGATCGGAGCATCAAGGTCCAGATGAAGTACCTGCTCTACCTGCCGAAGGACTACGACCAGAAGGAATCCTGGCCGGTGTTGCTGTTCCTGCACGGTGCTGGGGAGCGGGGTGACGATCTAAACTTGGTGAAGAAGCACGGGCCACCGAAGTTGATTGAGGCGGGCAAGGAGTTCCCGTTCATCGTGGTCTCGCCCCAGTGTCCGAACGATCATTGGTGGGAGCCGGTTGAACTGGCGGCACTCTTGGACGAAATCGTCGAAAAGCACACGATCGATCAGGATCGCATCTACGTGACAGGGCTAAGCATGGGCGGTTTCGGTACGTGGTCCCTGGCTGTCCATCAGCCCAATCGATTTGCCGCCCTCGTGCCGATTTGTGGCGGCGGCGAACCGATTGTCGCCAAATTGTTCACCCCGGTTCCGGCCTGGGTGTTCCACGGGGCCAAAGACTTCGTGGTGCCCATCGAACGATCCGAGAAGATGGTCGAGGCCATGAAGAAGTTTGGCGGCAATGTCAAATTCACGGTCTACCCGGAGGCGGGCCACGACTCCTGGACGGAGACCTACAACAACCCTGAACTCTACGAGTGGCTGTTGCAGCATAAGCGGATCGAAAGCAAGCCGGACAGCAGGGGGAAGTGATGGAAGCCGGAAACGGTCAACTTGACAGACGCCCGACCATGTGGAATCTCGCCAAGACGGTCCTGACGGTGCGGTGGTGTCCGGGCAAAGACACGATCACCGCACTTCTCACCGCAGTGGCGATGCTTCCCGTGTATTACCTCGGAGTCCACGGCAGGGGCAGTCTGGTGGGCGTGGTGGGGTTCGTGATTCTGGGAAACGGAATCCTCAACGTACTCTTTCCGGCCTACTACCTGCTGATCTACCGAAAGGAAAGTCCATCGGACCTTGGCCTCACCAAGGAGCGACTTTGGCTGTCGTTGGCGATTTCCGTACTATGTTCGGCCCTCTTCTGGCCTCGTCTGCTGACCGAGATCCAATCGCATCCGAATGCCCATTTGACTCCGCATCTGCTGTACAACGGATTGGCCCTTTGGGAACCGTTTTTCCTGTTCGGGTGGATTCAGCTTCGGTTTGAGCGGGCGTTTGGCATCCTTCCGGGGATTATTGTCGCCGCAGCCTTGTTCGGGGCGTTCCATCTCAGTGTTCTGTCGATGACGGGCGTGGGGACCCTCGTCCTGGTTGGCCTTCTCTACGCCGCCCTCTTCCGCATCTGCAAGAACATCCTGGCCGTGTGGCCGCTGGCTTGGACCGCAGGAAACAGCATCGTCACACTGCACGCCGGGCTTCTCTCTGGCTGGGGGCAGGCGGTGATCTACGGAGTTCTCCTCGTCGGGCAGATCGTGGGCCTCATTTGGATGGTCCGCTCTTGCAGACAACCGGCACTCGACAGCAAAATCTCCAAGCTACGGTTTTCACCCCGCCAAATGCTCAGGACAGCATCCGCAGCCCTCGGCACTTTGCTTTTCGTATGGGCGGTGTGCGCCTACGTGATGCTTCCCGCAGCGTGGCGATCCTTCGACAGACGGCACCCGGCCCTGACTGCTGTCCCACGGGTTACTCGCACGGCCAACGGAATTCCCGGCGATCCCCTCAACGTGGCTTTGGTCGGGACCGAAGAGGAGATCCAGCAGATTATGTTGGTAGCCAAGTGGTTTCCGGCTGATCCGATCACACTGAGAAGCTCACTCCGAATCGCTGCGGGCACCGTGTTTCGCCGCTCCTACGACACGGCCCCGGTCAGCGACCTATATCTCTGGAATCGCAAGCAAGATTTGGCCTTTCAGCAGCCGGTCGGGGGCGATCCACGACGACGGCATCACGTTCGATTCTGGAAATCCGAGGAAGTGGACGAGGATGGCCGCCCGTTGTGGATCGGGGCAGCGACCTTCGACAGTGCGGCTGGTTTGAGTCTCACCACAGGGCAGATCACCCATCACATCGAGGCCGACATTGATGCCGAGCGAAACAAGCTGACGGACGACCTCAATCAGACGGGGCTCCTCAGCGGTATGTACTGGCAGGACGATTTCCATGAAAGGCGGGAGGGACACAACGGCGGCGGCGATCCCTACTACACGGACGGCAGGTTGGCTGTCGGGGTCGTAGCCATTGGGTACGTTCCGTTTCTCTTCGCTCCTGCCGAAAAAGAATGATCGGCGTTGCCGAGCGACCTTCGGCGTGTGCCTGATCCAGATTTTTGGGTTCCTGCGGACGTTTTGGTCCCACTGGTAGTCTTCTCGCCGTTCGGGAATGCCCAGTTGGCGGCGTTGGGATGCTGCGGATCTGGCCTTACGCCCGGTACAATTGACGGCTGATCGACGTGGTTTGGCACGGCGAATTTGATTTCTCCCGACTCGGAAAGGACGGACCATGTGGACACCGCTCAGGACTTCGGCTGGGTTTTTCTGCTGCGTGCTGTTGGGCCTGGCTGCTGCCCAGGCTGCGGAGCAGCAGGACACCAAATCCTTCATCTACAAGAAAACGAAGCAGGCCGACCTGGAGATCGTCGTCCACTACCCACCCGACTGGAAGGAGACCGACCAGCGGCCCGCCATCGTGTTCTTTTTCGGCGGCGGTTGGACTGGCGGGAAGATCGAGCAATTTGAACCCCAGGCAAAGCATCTTGCCAGCCGGGGCATGGTGGCTGCACGGGCCGACTACCGGGTGAAATCTCGACATGGCGTCACGCCAACGGAATGCGTCGAGGACGCCAAGAGTGCCGTGCGGTGGCTGCGGCAAAACGCCGCCAAGCTCGGCATCGATCCTGACCGGATTGTGGCTGCTGGTGGCTCGGCAGGAGGGCACATCGCTGCCTGCACCGCCTTCACGCCGGGGTTGGAGGCCACGGGCGAGGACACCTCTTTGTCTTCAAAGCCCGACGCCCTGGTCCTGTTTAACCCGGTGCTGCGGTTCACGGACATCTCAGAACTGATGAGCCGGATCGGCAACGACGAAGCGTTGGGCAAGGCAATCTCTCCCACGCTGCATCTGGAGAAGGACAGCCCGCCGACTTTGATTTTCTTCGGCTCGGCCGACCGGTTGGCTGCCATGGGCGACGAGTTCATGAAGAAGTCGAAGGAATTGGGCCATCGGGCCGAGTTGTTCACGGCAGAAGGCCAGCCCCACGGGTTCTTCAACCGGCCACCGTGGCAGGAGAAGACGACGCAGCGGATGGACGAATTCCTGGTGTCGATTGGATACATCCCTCCCGGCGAGAAAAAGGAGTAACCCATGTTCCGTAACACACTGCTGACGACCGTAATCTTGTTGATCGGCCACTCAGTCTTGGCCGCCGAGGGCGAAACGAAGTCTGCCGCCGACAAGCGTCCAACAAAGATTTGGAATCGGACTGGTCCCCTGGGCGAAACGCCCAAACACGTCACCGACGCTTGCCCATTGTCCGATCAGGATAACAAGGGCGGCTGGGTGAAGTTCGACCCAATGACGGACGAGTTCGAGGGCCAGGATCTTGATCTAAGCAAATGGAACCGTGGCATGTACTGGTGGAAAGGCCGCCAGCCAGCCTTGTTCAGCGACAAGAACGTCACGGTGTCGGATGGCAAGTTGCACCTGACGATGCGGAAGGAGAAGCTGCCCGCCGAAGCCGAGAAGCAGGGGTACAAGGACTACACCAGCGCCGCTCTGCACACGAAAGTCCGTTCGGGCTACGGCTACTACGAGGTCAAAGCCAAGCCGATGAACTCCGGTGGGTCAAGCTCGTTCTGGTTCCAGCAGGACGATGCCCCAGGCTGGGCCACGGAAATCGACGTGTTCGAGATCGGTGGTAAGGCCAAGGGATTCGAGCACAAGTATCACATGACCCTGCACGTTTCCGGCACGCCCACCGACAAAAAGCATTGGAGCGTGGGGGGCGTGTGGGAATCGCCGTGGCGGCTTGCCGATGACTACCACGTCTACGGACTCGACTGGGGCAAGGACGAGATCAGGTTCTACGTGGATGGTATCCTGGTCCGCTCCGTCGAGAACACGCACTGGCACCAACCGCTGTTCCTGATCTTCGACTCGGAGACGATGCCGCAATGGTTTGGGATGCCTGATGACAACGATCTGCCATCGACGTTCAGCGTCGAGTACGTGCGGGCGTGGAAACAGCAGCCATAGATTGTGATTTCATTGATCGTCACTGACGGTAGAAAATCGCTTTTTACACCACTTCAGAACCAGGAGTTCACTGATGAAGACTTGGAGATCCCTCGTCGCCTTGCTTGCGTGCGGGCTGTTGCTGTTGAGCTACAACGGCCAGTGTGCGGCGGCTGGTAACGACAAAGTTGCCATCGAAGACAACATCACCTACGGCAAGGCCGGTGACACGGAGTTGAAACTGGACTTAGCTCGCCCCCAGGGCGACGGGCCATTCCCAGCCATCGTGTTCATCCACGGTGGCGGCTGGTCAGGGGGCAATCGGCAGGGATATCGGGGACAAATCCAGGAGGCGGCGAAACGAGGCTACGTTGCCGTCACCATCAGCTACCGGCTGATGCAGTTTGACCAAGCGAAAAAGGAAACCACCACTGCCACGCCGATCTTTCCAGCACAGATCCACGATGCCAAGGCGGCGATCCGCTGGCTGCGGGCCAATGCCCAAAAGTACCATGTCAATCCAGAGCGGATTGGGGTGACAGGAGGGTCCGCAGGTGGCCACCTTTCGCTGCTGGTGGGCCTCACTGATCCGGCGTCGAATTTGGAGGGAGACAGCGGGAACCCCGAACAATCCAGTCGGGTACAGGCCGTCGTCAACGTGTTTGGCCCGACTGAGATGGTTGGCTGCTACGAGAAAAGGTCCGTGGCTTGGATCTTTCGCTTGTTCATGGGCGGGACACCCAGCGAAGCGGCCGAACGATACAAGGCTGCCAGTCCGGTCACCTACGTCAGCAAGGACGACCCGCCCATCCTCACGCTTCACGGCGATAAAGACGCTCTTGTGCCGGTTGAGCAGGCGAAGTTGCTGGACGAGAAGATGAAGGCGGCCGGAGCGTCTCACGCCTTGATGATCTTCCAGGGACAGGGACACGGCTTCGGTGGGGAGCATGACAAAAAGGCGTGGGAAGCCACCTGGGAGTTCTTCGACCGGCACTTGAAGCAGTGAGAATTCTTGGCAAAGTCCCAAGACCAGAGTTTTGGAGTAATCGAACCGTGGCAACTGATCCCGCTTCCGAACATGAAGCCCTGCGACTGGATCAATTCTTGAAACTCCGAGGCATTGCAGCTACGGGGGGACATGCGAAGCTGTTGATCCAAGGCGGTGAAGTTCAGGTCAATGGTGACGTGGAAACCAGACGACGCCACAAACTGGTTGCTGGCGACGTTGTTCAGGTCGATGGAAAGACGTACTCGCCAGACGAGTTCCTTTCGGGCAGTTGAGCAAAGCACCAGCAGAACATACTCGGCATCATACGGGTCGAATTCTTGTTCTCGTGGGCCTGCTCTTCACCGGGGGCGGGCCATGTGGCTGGTGTCTTTCCAAAATTTGTAATGGACGAGTGGGGAATGGACCTGGGCAGCCACCGATAGACACTCATTTCTCTGTCACCTATACTCCTCGTGTCCATTCTATCACCACTTTAGCGAGACCAATCATGCCCAGGAAAGCCAAAGCGATCGAAGTTGAAGCCACGCCCGTTGAAGCCACGCCCGAACTGCCCAGGGGTGCCAAAGCCCAAGCCATCCGAGATGTCTTGAAAGCGAATCCCGGCAAGGAGCCAAGGGAAATCGTTGCAGTGCTGAAGGAACAAGGAATGGAAGTCACCAATGCCGCCGTCAGCATGGCCAAATTCAACATGAAGGAAAAACGCAAGAAGAAGGCTAAGGCCGCCCCTGCACCCGTCACCGAAGCCGCCGCTCCCGCCTTGCCCAAGGATGCTGTGTCGCTGGCTCTGTTGCAAAAGGCGAAGAAGTTGGCGGCACAACTGGGTGGTATCAAGGAAGCCAAGGCGGCGATTGACGCTCTGGTGCAAATTTTGGACTGATCCGTTCCACGAAGCCCACCACGCCGTGTTCCGGTGTGGTGGGCCATGTTGATACTCACGCCGCCTCTTCCAACTGGTCCAACATGGCGATGGCGGCGAGAGCGTTTTCCATACCGCCGATCTCGTGGATGAATTGTTTCAGGGCGGCGGCTTACGTTCGACACGGCGGCAATTCTTCATCGCCGCCGTTCGGAGTGATCTCACCCTGTCACGGCCAATCATATCAGGGCAAAGAGGCTGTTCTCCGGGGGCGGCGTCATGAAATAGCGAATTGATGCTTCACTCGTCATGGTAGCCGGATTCCCCTGGAGAACATCGGATATTGGATGCGATTGCCCTGGTTGTCTCGGCGGTCGTGGGAAAAGATGCCACGCCAACGCTATTTCTTTTCAGCGTCACACTTTTCCTGCGGGCAGTGTTCCTTCTTGCACAACGGGCACCCCTTCTTCTGCTCCATCACGGCCTTGACTGCCGATTCAACGTCCGCCGTTGATGCGGTGAACGTGGCCCTAAACGAGTCTCCCTTGGCACTGCACTTGAGCCCGTCCATGACCTTCTTGATGGCTGGGATATTACTGTACCGAAGCTCTCCCATCGCCTTGAGTCCATCCACAATGGTCTTGAAGTTCTTCGCCGTTTCTTCCGAATCGGTTGTGAACTCATACTTGCCGGTAATCTGACCGTTTTTCTCTGTCCAGGCGACAGTCGCCGCCTTGCAGTTTTGCAGCACGGGGCAATGTGTCGTCTTGCGGTAAGCTTCGGGAACGTCGATGCCTCGTGAGGCGAACAACGCATTCTTCGCAATGCCCTTGAGGAGTGGGGCATCTTTGGCAAGCCCCGGCTTCTTGCCATCTACCACATCGAGAGCGGCCTTTACCTGGTCGGCATCGGCCCCAATGACGATGAGCTTGTCAGCGGCAAATGTGCCGGTCAGGTTTATCTTCTTCCCGTGTTGCTCGGCGGTCCACATATACAAGGTGCGGCTTCCGTATTTCGTGGTCTTGTGATCCGGGTGCTTCTCTTTCAGCAGGTCAAGCATCTTCTGCTGGTCGAGTTTCTTCACCTGGATCAGGCAAACCCCGATACTCCCGCTATACTGGGTGGAATACAATGTAGCCCCCAGCATGTCCTCCATCGGATTCATGCCCAGCTTCTTCGCCAGTTCTTCCATCTTGGCTTGGCATTGCTGGTGGATGGGGCACTTGTCCTTCAATCTCTGGACGAGTTCCAGTGAACGGAGAGCCTCGAAATTGACGTGGCCAAACCATTTGGCATCCGCCGCAATGTCCTTTGGCACTATCGGCCCCGCCGAGACAAAGCCTGCTGACAGAAACACAACCGCAGTGAGCGCAGCAATCAGAACAGACGCTAGAGAACGCTTCATCACAATGCCCTTCCTGATAGGCGGGGACTTGCCTTTTCCCAACAGGAACAGTTCCTGTCAGCGGCTTCCCCCTGGTTACGAACGCATCTTCTCGCCAAGAACAAAAAAGCCGACGTGGCAGAACACCCCCAAGGCGTTCGATCACGTCGGCTTACTATTCGACGAACCCCCCGGCAAATCCGAGTTGCTCTTCAGCTAGTCATCCAACGCACATCAGTGTAGGGCACGTAACTAAAAAGTCAACAGCCCTTTACCCCCTTGGTGGATACCGCAGACTGCCACCACGGGAACTTGGAACTGGTCATGTTCGTCTCTCAGGTCCAAGTGGCGAGTCACGATCAGCAGCAGCCCCGGAAGTCGCTGGCAAATAGACCAGCCACAGCGTCCAAGGCTTCCTGCGCCTCAGCCCCGGTTGCAGACAGCACCAGTTCAGTGCCAGGAACAGCTTCCAGTGAGATCAGTCCCAGGATGCTAGCGGCACTCGCCGATTGGCTTCCCTTCTGGACAATCACTTTGGCCTGGTGTCGGCCGACCGTGTCCACGATAGCCGAACAGGGTCGAAAATGAAGTCCTCGTTCGTCGTTCACTTTCACCGTTCGGGTCGCTGTCTCCGATAGCAGTCGTCCGCCACGAGACGCACCTACAACGGCCTTGAACGATGATTTTGCGGGGGCGATCTGAACTGCAAGCATGTCCGTCCTCCTGACGACGTGTAACGAATCCCTTGGCTGCCGAACCGGCGACATGATTTCCCCCGATTCACGTTCGATCAACGTGCAGCGGGAATTCACGTCGGAACCGTACAAAAGCCGCAACGATCCAATGTTAAGCAAACGGCAGGCCAAGCTGGTCATCGACATCGTGACGGGCCGCTAATCTGTTGGCTGCCAATGAGATACGGTGTAGGCGGCGGGCTTCCCTTCGACCGGCATCCTTTGAAAAGTTTGCCAATTCCGGTCAGGAAAACTGGAACGAATCCGTGAACCGTTGCCCCCCGATTTTCGGCTGGAAAAGTCCCGTGGTGAGCCTGCCGATTTACTTCCCCATCACCGAGAACGACACCACGGAGAACGCAAAATGGAACGGCCGCAGAACGATTCCTTGCCGACGCTGATGGCTGACGTGGATACGCTCAAACGGGAACTTGAGCAGATGTATCAAAACGTCAAAGCCACCTGTGGTGAGCGTCGAGAACAGGCCACTGCCACATCCGGCGTGGGCATGGTGATCAAGGGGAAGTAACGTCGGTCTGGCTTCATGGCATCGGCGACACGTTGGGCAGCACCACGATCAGTAGCGTGGCAATCGGCCCGATGAATAACGAAGCAAACCACCACAGTAGGCCGCTGCGTCCCTTCGACTGAGCCAAGCCAGCATTGATCAGGGATAATGTCCCCCAGCCGACGAAGAATGCCTGTTGTTCGTGCATGGT
>JAPLNJ010000807.1 GCA_026692885.1 Planctomycetota bacterium
CCGATCATTCGCCATCCCTCTGGCTTCGCGTAATTCGTTACCTCCTTACGTGCAAAGTTCTGTTCTGACCCGGTGGTTAGCCTTTGGCCAGGCCGGATTGTCCGGCTGATTTGCAGCAGCTTATCTTGGCGCACTCATGGCTGTAGTCCCTTCTTTTCAGTTGCCGCTGGTTGGTTTCACGAATCGGGAAGCACAATATTCAATGCTCGTCCCAAATCGACCGCAACTCCCAGATGTCGATCGACCGTAGCTTAACCTCGCCGCCCTCAGCGAACACGTCCACGCCCAGGCTGGCAGCGTCCGGGAACATCCGCTCGGTCACCGCACGCCCGTTGATGAAGAACTCCATCACCGACCGGTCCAGCAGGATATGCATCCGCACGGGCTCGCCAGCAGCCAGGCAGGCGGGACCGCTGTGGCCGCCGTTGTGGATCGCCCCCGTGGTCCCCATCTCGCCCGAGGCCACGTCGAAATAGGCCACCGTCTTCTGCTTCGCGTCAGCCGACATGCGCAGGTTTAGCCCAAACCGCTTCGCGGTGCAAGCAGACCGGTCGAACTCGGCAATGATCTCCAAAGCGTCACCGTGGATGTCGTGCCACGCAGACGGGTCGATCAGTGCAGTGACCGGGAGTTTCACTTGGTACATGCCCTTGGTGGCCGTCGTACCCAGCTCGAATCCGATCACCATTTCACCCAGTTCGGTGCTGAAGAGGTTGTACGAGAGCGTGTTGTGGCCACCGCCGAACTTGGAGAAGATGCTCCGGCCCCACTTGCCCGAAGGATCGCGAAGTCGGATGGCCAAAGTCATGGCCTGCCCGCGGAGGTTGAGTTCGCCGTCGGCGCCCTGGCCCGCGTCGAAGTACCCGCCGCTCAGCACGGCTACCATTCCATCACCGCCACGGCGGAGCGATTGTTCGCGTTCGTCCCCTTGGAGTTCCACGCCGAGTTTTACTGCACCCGTCAGGCTGAGTGTGCTGTCCTTGTCCGCCGCATCGTGCGAATCGGACAAATGCCAGGCGGCCACGGCATCGCCCAAGGGAGAATCAGCAGCAGCCAACCCGGTCCCCAGACTCAGGACAATGGAGAACAAGACTTCGTGAGCCATCCTGATCGTACCTTATTACTCGGTCTCGCCACTTTCCGACGGTAATTATCGGGCGTGCCGTAGCGGCGGGTCAACCCGGGGTTCCAGCGGTGCGGCCTTGGGGGCACTACTGTGAACATCTCTGCAACCAACCAGCGGCCAGAAATACAAGCACGACGCGCCAGCGAGTGAGTCCGATTCTCGCTTGCTAGACCGACGAGGACTCACTCGCTGGCGCGTCGTGCTTGTATAATACCGGCCCTCCGGCCCGTCCGAAGATGTTCACAGCAGTCGGCCTCGGGGGATTCGCCGTTGGCAGAACTGTAATGGACGATGGGCACCGCGACCGGCGGCAGCCGGACCCCATCCTTGGCGATGCCCAGCTCGTCGGTGACTGGGATCTCAGCCGGCTCCGCAGGCAGATGCTTGATCCTTACGCTGCCTGCACGGTGGACGTTGTCTCGAATCAGCGTCGCACTGAGGCAACTATCCTGCCTGCCTTTTGCACCAGAGGGCCGTCGGCCCCTGTATTCTTTACCCTTCGAGATTGCGGTACAATGGGCCACGGCTGGCGTGTTCGCCTTGCACCGAAGAGCGAGCGCTGACGAATTCACGCCCATCCCTGTTCACCGACCCCTTCACCACGTGCCTCCATGAGGTCCTGCCATGTTCAGAAGACCGTGCTGGTTGCTGGCTGCCGCCTTCGCTGGAACGTTAACCACGCCACCCCTGCACGTCTCGGTGGCGGCAGAGGCGAAGATGCTGGTGGCCTTTCGGGCCGAATTCGACACGAAGTCCGCGGTTGCCCAGGACGCGCGACCGACGATCGTCACGACAGATGCGGCCGCGGTCCTTCAAGTCGTCACCGGTCACAAATCGCAGTGGCCAGGTGTAACTCTCCCGGCCCCCCATGGAAACTGGGACCTGTCATCCTACTCGCAGATCGCCGTTGAGGTCAAGAACAGCGGCACGCAGCCGGTCGCTGTCCATCTGCGGGTGGACTCCCCGGGTGGTGATGGTGCGAAGAACAGCATCACGGGCCAAGTCGCTTTGAAACCGGGTGAAACCCGCACGTTGACCGTCCCTTTGCGGCGCAAGTTGCCTGCCGCCTTGGCGGAAAAGCTGTTTGGTATGCGCGGTTATCCAGGGGGGTATGCCAAAGAGGATGGCTTGGATGTGTCCCACATCACTCAGTTGATTGTGTTCGTGGATCACCCCCAAGAGGATCATTCATTTCAGCTGAGCGACATCCAAGCGACTGGCTCGCACGAGCAGGCCAGTTGGGTCACGGTAACGTCCGACAAGTTCTTTCCGATGATCGACGGATTTGGACAGTTCATCCACAAAGATTGGCCAGGCAAAACACATTCTGGACAGGAGCTTCAGGACGCGCTCGATCGTGAACGAGCAGAGCTGGCTGCGCAACCGAGTCCCGCCGACTGGGATCAATATGGCGGCTGGGCGGCCGGACCGCAGCTGAAAGCCACGGGTTTCTTCTATCCGCTGAAGCACGAAGGCAAATGGTGGTTGGTCGATCCCGAGGGCCGTCTGTTCTGGTCGCACGGCGTGGATTGCGTGGGCTTTGGCGAAGGGTCCACGCCGATCACGGATCGGGAGTTTTATTTTGCCGAACTGCCGACTGACAATTCGCCGCTCGCAAAATTTTACGGCCAGGGCTCCTGGGCGCCGCACAACTACTATGAGAACAAAGGAACCTATCGCACGTTAAACTTCCGGGGCGCCAATCTGCAACGCAAGTACGGCACGGGCTGGCAACAGAAGGCTGCTGAAGTGAGCCACCAACGCTTGCGGTCCTGGGCCATGAACACCATCGCCAACTGGTCCGACTCGCAGATCTGCTTGATGCGTAAGACTCCGTATGTCGTTTCTGCAGGGAGCAGCGGTGCCAAGTCGATCGAGGGCAGTAGCGGGTACTGGGGCAAGTTTCCTGATCCATTCGACCCTTCTTTTCGGGCAGCCATTGAGCGACGCATGAGTTTTGAACGCGATAGGTCCGTCGGCGACCCGTTCTGCATCGGTTACTTCGTGGACAACGAACTCGGTTGGGGCGACAAGCTGTCGCTGGCCAAGGCCGCCTTGGCATCGCCTCCCGAGCAAGCCGCGAAACTTGTCTTCCTGAAGGATCTTGAAACAAAGTACCAGACCATTGAGAAACTCAACGCGGCCTGGAACACAACGCATACAGCCTGGCAGACGCTGCGCGCCAGTCGCACCCCGCCGGACGAAAAACTGGCGCGTGAGGACCTGGAATCGTTCTATACTCGCATCGCGGAAGAGTACTTCCGGATCTCCCGCGACCTGGTCAAACAGTTTGCCCCGCACAATCTTTACCTCGGTTGCCGTTTCGCCTGGGTCAATGACCTCGGAGCACGGGCGGCGGCTAAGTACTGCGACGTGATCGGGTACAACCTGTACCAAGACACGGTCGACTCGTTTCGTTTACCCGCGGGGGTCGATAAGCCCGTGATGGTGGGCGAGTTTCACTTTGGGGCACTGGACCGTGGCATGTTCCATACGGGACTTCGTCCGACCGCCAGCCAGCAGGCTCGCGCTGACGCGTATCGAAACTACGTTACCGGGGCGGTTCGCAACCCGCTATTGGTGGGCACGCACTGGTTCCAATACAGCGACCAAGCGACAACCGGGCGCGGCGACGGGGAGAATTACCAGATTGGACTCGTCGACATCTGTGACAATCCGTACCCCGAGACGATTCAGACGGTGCGCGAGGTGGGCCAGCAGATGTACAAGCTGCGTCTGGAAACGCCGTGACAGAAAGGGAGGACCACCGTGGCTGATCTCCAAGACGGCGAATCCATCGAAAGGCAGGGCACTACATCGGTGTGCTCGACGACGAGCTTCCCATCGAACCAACCACGAACAATGCCATCCCGGTTCGGGCGGTCGTTCGCCTTCGATGACGGTGACGTTCATGGCGTTGCTGCCTGCGAGGAACTCTGCGTCCGGGTTTCGGACATCATTTCTTCTTCACCCCGATCGGGCTCGACCAAGCGTGCGAGCGATTCCCATGCTCGCCCTTGTCGTCCAGGCTGCCCTTGCCATCGGAATGACTGGTGTGGCCGTGCATGTCGCCCCAGTAGATGTGGTACTGGGCAGGGACCTTGGTAGCCACCAGGACGACCACCGACAGCACGAAGAAAGCAATTCTTGGATTCAGCATTGGGCAACCTATGCGGATCAGCGGCGAAGGCAGCAACGCCAGCAGGACCAAGGTGAGCCGGTTCATGGTTCACGCCTCGTTGAACGGCACCAATACCGCTGTTTCCGTATCGAAGATGGCGTAGCGTCCTGCACACAAAGCACCCACAACGACGAAGTACCGCCCTGGGTTCAAACGCACCGAAGTCTCTCCTCGCCAAAGGTCGATTCCACCAGGGCTTGCCAGGAGCCACTGATGATAGTGTCCGGCGAAAATCACCCGGTTGGGCACAGCATCGAAGATTCGAGCCAGCTTTTCGTCAGTGTCCGGTGGTCCCTCAAAATACCACAGGTCGGCCACGTCTTCGGGATCGAGCCAGGGTTCGACGTGCGTAAAGTGACAACCGTCGATCTCCAGCCGTGGACGCAGTGAGGTCATGAAGCGGAGCACCGCTGGACTGTACTTGGCACGGACTCTGGCGTCGGGATCACTGCACAGACCGAAGTCGTGGTTACCCCAGACGCCAACCGCCGCAGCGTCGGCCAACAACCCGCACATCTCGTCAACCCTCTCACCCATTTCAAACAGGTCACCGACGACGACGACCTGATCGACCCGTTCCTTGGTGAAGCAATCGAGGGCAGTACGCAGGTACTCGACGTGTTCGTGGATGTCCGTGAGTAGGCCGAGTTTCATTTGACTGATCCGCCGAAGCGGCCCCGTGCATTGTCAGGCAGAGGAACACGCAGTCCGCCCTTGTCCGCCGACTGCGGAATGTTGGCAAGGCGACCCGGCACCGGCTGGTTTCTCGGCTCGGTGATTTTGGCTGCGTAGGGACTGCTTTGGTCCTGGGAAATCCAGCCTTGCGCTGCCGCCCGGATGCCACGGGTTTCGACACCAACTGATGGGGATGAGGTCCGGTTCAATCAAAAACCGTGTTGTGTGTGCTGGCGCATCGGACAAACGTGCAGCACTTCGAAAGATCCTTCAGGCGATCTGCACCGACGTAGGCACAGGCCGATCTCAAGCCGCCCGTGACTTCCTGCAACACATTCTTGACAGGCCCCTTGTACGGCACCTCGACGCATTTTCCCTCGGCAGCGCAGTAGTCCTTCACGCCGCCATGATACTTCTCTTGGGCCTCCACGCTGGACATGCCGTAGAACTTCAGCGACTGTCGTTTGCCCTCAACCGTCAGCCACTCCCCCTGGCACTCGTCCGTTCCGGCCAGAATGCCTCCCAGCATCACGAAGTCCGCTCCCGCCCCAAATGCTTTGGCCACGTCCCCTGGCCTTCGGCATCCACCATCGGCACAGATGTGCCCTTTACTTCCGTGGGCGGCATCGGCGCACTCGGAGATGGCCGACAACTGAGGATAGCCCACGCCGGTCATCTCCCTGGTCGTGCAGACGCTGCCAGGCCCGATGCCAACCTTGACGATATCGGCCCCGCCTCCGATCAGGAGTTCCTGTACCATCTCCGGGGTCGCCACGTTGCCTGCCAAGACAACCGCCCCAGGACATAACTCACGGACCTGCCTGACCCGATCCACGAAAAACTTTGTGTACCCATTGGCGGCATCGACGCAAACAAAACGAGGTTGGTGCTCCATTTTCTCGACCAATCTCTTGAGCTTGTCGAAGTCGTCGTCTCGTATGCCGAGAGTGTAGAGCGTGGAGCTACTGGCCGGGCTGTGCGTGAAGAAACTAATCAACTGCTCCAGTGGATAATACTTGTGCAGGGAGGTCAGCATCCCCAAGTCGTGCATGGCCCCCGCCATCTGGATCGTCCCGGTGGTGTCGATGTTCGAGGCGATGATGGGGATACCTGTCCAGTGTGCCCCCGGCTTCGCACTGCGAAAGTGATACTGCCGCTGCAAGTCAACGCTCGCCCGACTCGGCGCAACGGATCGTTTGGGACGAATCAATACGTCGTCGAAGTCTAGTTTGAGATCAGCCTCGATCCTCATCCCTACTACTCCTTACGTTCGGAACTCCACCACGGCCACCTCGTCCCGGCTTGTGCCATTTTCGGTCGTTTGACAGTTCACTCTTCTTCCCCGGAATCGTTGCCTCGGTCTGCGGGAATGTACGGGATCAGTCCGTTCTCGAACGCCTTCACCTGGAGTTCCCGTGACGCATGTCGGATGTCCATGATAAAGCCGTTGACCGACACCATCCAGACCATCGGATTGTCGTCCATCTTGCTGGGCAGGGTCCACTTGGGATCGAGCTGACGAATCCTGAACATCGTCCGAATTTCTTTCAACTTGGCTGCCCCGGTGCTTTCCGCTATGCCGAAGGCTTCGTCGATGGAATAGAGTTTCAGGTGAGGGGTCTGACTCGGATCGTGAAGAAAGTTGGCCCAGCCAATGGTGCGGATGATGCCGCAGGCCCAGGTTTCCAATTTGCCCCGCAGCAGCGGTGACGGTCGTTTTCGTGCCAACGCCGCCGCTAAGTTGCGGCAGAGGTCGGCGTATTCCCCGTTCAGGTACTCCACACAGAAGGCATCCGTCAATTCGACGATGATGTCCATGACATCCTTTGCGTCCGTCAGCCCACCATTGGC
>JAPLNJ010000808.1 GCA_026692885.1 Planctomycetota bacterium
ATCCTTGCTCGCACTCATGGCCAGACTCCTTTCTGACGCGTGTCAGATGTATGGGGGAGTCTGGCCTATTTCATTTTCCAGCTATCCTGAAAAGCCCAATTTACCGAAAAAGAATCCTTAACGGCGTTGGGTGAGGGGCAGCGTCGTTCGGCCGGGACTCCTCACCCCAACCCTCTCCCCGGAGTACCGGGGCGAGGGAGTTAATTTTCGGTCGAGTCTAACAGGCCCTCCGGTATCTGCACGAGCAAGTCGCCGGTGGGCGTGAGGCCGGCCGTACGTTTGACGTGCCGGTACATGGGCAGATGGCGGTAATAGACCTGCAGCGTGATCAGGGCCATCGAAGTCGAGTAGAGTCGGCCGCCGCGCTGGCCCCAGTCGGTGCCTTGGGGATTCCAACTGCCCGTCGTGTGCCCTGCCTTGGCTTGCGTCCGGATCAAGTGCTCTCGCATGCGGTGATTCCACAAGTCGAAGTTCTCGCCTTCCAGGTGATGCAGCACCTGCGTGGCGTAGTAGTAATAGTAGATCTGGCCTAGCGTGTCCCCGTACTCCGGAGGCAGATTCTCCATCAGATACTTGCTGCCGGCCTCCAACTGCGGTTCGTCTTTCGCCCATCCCAGATACTGCCGCGTGAGCAGCCCGGCGGCTGTCAGGGGCAGGTTCTCCGGCTGCCCCGGCTGGTAGCCACAGCGTGACTTCTTAGCGTCCTCCGGGCCGGCGGCGCAGGAATCGACGAAACGCCCGGCACGGATCAGCGGGTCCTGCAGGACCCGCAGTCCGGCCAGCTGTGCGCTGCGCACGGCCAAGATCACCCAACCGGTGACGGACATGTCGCCTTCCTCGCCGGGACCGTAGCGCCAGCCGCCACCTTTCTGATGCTGGGCCTGCAGTAGATACTTGAGCGCCAGCTGGGCGTTGACCTTCAAGCTCTCGTCGCCCGATAGTCCGTAGGCCTCGCATAAGGCGATCGTGCCTGCGGCGTGGGCGTAGGTGCTGCCGCCGAGATAGCCATCCTGCTTGTCTTTCGGGTCCTTGCCACGAATTTGGCTCTTGGCTAGAAACACCAAGGCTTTCTTCACGACTTCTTGATACTTCGCCAGCTCCGGAGGATTTTGCGGCGCGCGATTGTGGGCGACCCCGGCACCCAGGAAAGGCAGAACCCCGAAGGCGGTGCCCGTCGTATCGCCTTCGTCCACCGCTTTCTCGAACTCGGTTTGGCAGTCGCAGTTGGCGATGTCCTTCCCATACTTGTTCAGCGGCCAACTGCCGTCGGCCTGTTGGTGCGCCGCCAGCCAGCGGAGCCCGCGCATCACCGCCGCCTCGGACTCGGGCGTACCGCCGTAAAAGTCCAACAGCGCCTGCTTGCTTTCCGACGACAGCCGTCCGCCGATCGAGCCGCGCCGCAGCAAGGTGCTGCTGTCCGGATTGCTAGACAACGCCGGGGGTAGGTAAGTCGCGTCGTTGCTGGCGATCCGGATCACGATCGGTTCGGAGCTGTTCAAGTGCCCGGCTTTGGAGACGATTTTCGAGGAACGCACCCCCGGTGTCACGTTGGCTGCCGTAACTTGGAGCGTGGCCTGCTTCTGGCCCGGGGCAACCTCCGCGACCTGGATGGTCACGCCCTCTGGCAAGCCTTCGAATTTGAGCTGCAGGGGGCCCTGATAGCTGCCGCGTTCAATCGGCACGTCGACGCTTTGGGTTTCGCCCGGCCGCAGCGTCACCACCCGGAACGACTTGACAAGAAACGGGCGAGCTTCGACTTTCACGGGCACCTCGCCGATGATTTTGCGACCGTACAACAGAGTCGTCACGCGGACGACATGCACGCCGATCGGCGTGTCCGGGGCCGCCGTGAGTTCCAATCGGGTCGCATTCATCGCTGGGGTGACGAACTGCACCTGGCAGGCCAGTTGGGGCGGCGCGGCCTCGACGACCAACTCTGCAGGACCTTCGTAACCGTTGCGCTGGAAGCCCAGATCGAACGCCAGGCTGGTGCCCGGCTGGAGCAGAATTTCGGCCGCCGGAGCGAAGCTGGGCAGGTTCAGTTTCGGCACCTTCACCAGCAGCGACTGCGTGGCTTTCAGCTCGCCGATGCCGACCGTGACCGAAAGCTTGGCCGCCAACTCAGCATCGCCCAGTGTCGGAGCGGCCGCCAGCTCCAGCGGCCCGGCGGACGAGCCCGCCTCGATTTTCGCAGCTTTCGCCGACACGCCTTCCGGCATGCCGCCGATCAGGACTTCGAGGGGACCTTCGTTCCCGTTCCGCTCGACCTTCAATTCCACGACGGAGTCCTCGCCCGGCCAAAGCGTCACCGCGTTGAACGGTGCCAGCTGGATCGGCTTGGGCGCGGGCGGAGGCGCGGGCGGAGGCGGCGCGGGCGCCACCGGCGCAGCCGGCGCTTGCACGGTGGGCGGAGGAGATTTGCTGCAGCCGGTGATCCACCACGCACAGGCCGTGACACAACAACCCAGCAAGAGCGCAGACGTTTTCATGGAAGAACTCCACCCCAAGCGAAGGAAAGCATACGGTAACTTCTCGCGCTGACCGCGAGCTGACAGCATGGACCGATCGCGAACCGGTGGAGCACACGCCGCGCGGCCGATCACCAAACGCTCGCCAGGCCCTTCCACCGCGTGCCGCAGAGCGACCTGTGATTGTCGCATAGTCGACAGCCCTGTCAATCACAGCAAACGCTTCACGTGGACCGGTCTCTCCGAGACCGGGTTTCGCGTCTCGAAGAGACATAACTTCCCGGTTCTCGGAAGCTGCCGACGTTAGTCGGTCAGAGCGTCCCGCCTCTCACCTAGGAGCCCGGAAAGCAACGGGGTTGGAAGCCGCCGACGTAAGTCGGTCGGAGCGTCCCGCCTCTTGCCTGCTTTGTGCCGCCGCGCTGGTAGGTCCAGGGCGGGAACCACCGGCCGACTCACGTCGGCGGCTTCCCGGGTGGATCGCCGAAACCGGGAAGTTATTTCAGCTCACGTTGCTTCAGCGCGTGCATCAGGGTTGCTCGTTTCGCGTGAACACCACGTCGAACGACTGCTGGAGGGCCGCCTGGAAGTAAACGCCTTGTAGCAATTGTTTCTCGGAGTCGTACGTCAGGTGGTAGGTGCAGCCCGGATAGTTCTCGTCTCGCAACTCGACGAAGACCTTGATCTTGCCGTCGTCCCGCGAGGCTTCGGCCTTGGAGATGGAGATCGGACGAGGATTGAAGTAGGCGGATTCAAGCTGGCCTCCGGCGTCGACGGATTTGATTTCCAGCAGGTAGCCACCGTCCTTGCGAAACCATTTGCCTGGCAGCGCACCGAAGTCGGGCCGTTCGAGCTTGGGCTTGGCTTTGGCGGCCCGGGGACCCTCCGGGGATGCGGCCGCGGTGGCTGGTGCAGCCAACGGCTTCGTATCGGTCACGCGGGCGGTGGGGGTTCCGCGTAACAGGCTCAGGCCGACCCAGGCAACCGCAGCCACGGCGATGGGAATCGCCACCGCCTTCAGGAGCGGATGGTGGCTCGCCCGCTCAGCTGCCTGCGGTGCACCACGCTGACTTCTCTCGCGTTTGCGTCGACTCATTTTTTGGGGTCCTTAGAAATCGACTGTGAACTGCGTGTAGAAGAAGTCCGCGTCGCCTCGGTACGGGATGCTCGGGGTGGTCTTATAGAACTGGCCGGAGAAGAAATGCGAGTAGCCAAACATCGCACTCATCCGCTGGGTCAACGTGACCGTGGCCGTCAGATCGAGTTCCTCGCCCAAGTCGCGACTGCCCGCGCTGTTGGTACCCAGATTCGCGTAGGGTACCATGTCGACGTTGTACGGTACATCATGGCCATTCTGCAGCCAGAAGTAGTGGAACCAAGCCAATAGTGTCAGCCGCTCGGTCGGTTGCATCGTCAACTGCACGTTGGCATCTTCGATGTTCGCGCGGCCGAAGAAGTCCATGTAACCGAGGTACTTGTGGCCCAACGGCTCGTACTGGCTGTACCCGTTGCCCGCCTGGTTGGCACCCGATGCCCAATCGTAGTAGCCCCACAACGTCGGCTTCCAGGTCAGGCACTCCAGCTTGCGGCCCAAGCCCAAAGTGAAGAAGCCCGCCGTATGATCGGTCCTATCGGAATTCTTGCCGAACTGGTAGCCCCCTTCCGCCTCATACAGCCACTGTCCCGAGCTGCCGTTGTAGCGGCCGCCCGCGGTTTGATAATCGAAACCGGGAGGGGTGGCAGGGTACTCGTGCCAGTCTTCCAGTAGCCAATACAGGTCGAGCGTGTCTTTGCCCCAGCCCTTGTACGTCGAGTAGATGCCGTACAGTTCGCGATTCTCGTTCGACGGGTCCAATCGTTCGAATTCACGCCGTAACGGCCGGGCCCAGAAGGCATCGATGTCCCAGTCGGTGCCTTTCCACATCAGCTTCCCGGCGTCGAAGGTCCGGCGTGTGTTGGCCCAATCCAGGGGAGAAATGATCCGCTGAGATCCGTACAGCAGTTCCTGACGTCCCAAGCGGGCCGTCAACTTACCACCGCAGTCCTCCAGCATCACGAAATCTCCGAATAAGTTCTGCAGTTCCCAACGGTTGACCTCGTTGGCCCGCGGGGCGAACTTCTGATGCGCGCTCTGAGCATCCAGCGTTTCGACGTACACTCGCACCCGCTCGCCGATCTCGGTATTCACGTACAGCCGAGTCCGCTGCAACAGAAAGTCGTCGCTATGGCCCGTCAAGCCGCCCGTCGGCCGAGCGGTTCCCCCTGGAGGGCTGTAAAGCATATTGCGCATCTCCCGCTCGCTCTGCTCGCGCAGCCGATACTGACCGCCGACGTCCACGGTGATCAAGTCGCCGACAGCGAGTCGCTTCAGCTGGTCGCCCAACGCCCAGCCGTCGTAGCAGGGATCGCAAAGGTAGTCGAACTTATTGTCGTAGAACACGCCCTTGTGCGAGGCAGCGACCGCTTTCTTGAGGGCCTGCATCTTCGCGCACGAGCAACCGGCGGGATGTCCGCAGCCGTATGGGGCGTCGGCTGCGGCTTCCAAGCTGGCCGTTACTTCGGTCGTCGTATACGAGGTTTCCTGGCGGGGCTCGTCGCGGATGGTCATCCGAACCGGATCGGAGGAGTTGGCGTCTGCCGTGCCCGGTTCGTCCGCCACTGCCCAAGCAGTCGTGGCGACGAGCAGCACGCCGAAGACCAGTTGCTGTCGAATAGTCATGATCGTTCCGCCTCGTGCGCCTTTGATGCCGGTTGGAAATCGCGTCTTAGTTCGACTGTCTTAGTTTCGAAAACGCCCCCGTCCAACACGCCTGGACGGTGAGAGAAGTCTTGTAAGCGAGATCGCGACCGACGTTCACCGCCTTCCTCCCTTCCCCAGGCTGCCGCCTCCGGCGGCAGGCTGGGGAAGGGAGGGGTACTGCTGCGTTCGCGATCTCGCTCACAAGACTCCTTCACCGGCCGCGTAAGGCGGCAGGGGTCGAAGTTAGACAGTCGAATTAGACGCCTGTCAAGAAACAACTTCGTAGGGCGGAATCTATTCCGCCAGAGCGGACTAAAGTCCGCTCTACAACGAAATCACGAAGCTGTTTCTTGACAGGCACTTACCGGCCCGTACAGCGTAGCACGCGGCCGGTAGTGCTCTGCAACTCAACCTTACCGGAGGGCCGTTTGGCGAACGGCAGAAAATAACTTACCCGTAGGTCGGCCTTTCCGGGCCGATCGGGACGGTCTTGGAAGACCATCCTACATTAAGTTGGGTAAGTTATTTCCTGCCGCTCGCCTTTCTGTATGCTTCGACCGGTTGTTCTAAACTTATTGAGTGAGACGGCAGGGACGGGACCGCTCCGCGAGGTTGACGGTCCGCGTGTGACGATCAGCGAAATGAGGGAACTACGACCGCGCGGAAGTTCGCGAAGAAGGGGGGTCAAGCCTGCGGCAGGTCGATCTTCAGGACTTTGATTTTGCGGAACAGCGTGCTGGGGTTGATGCCCAGTTGTCTTGCCGCTGCCGTGCGGTTACCTCCGTTCCGCCGGAGCGTATCACTGATCAGGATCCGCTCCATGGACTCGAGCGTCATCCCCGCAATGCTCTGAGGGGGGTCGGTCGACGTGGTGCCGCGGAGGTGGGGGGGAAGATGAGCGAGTTGAATCAGACCGCCTTGGCACAGTACAAAGGCATGCTCGATGATGTTCTCCAGTTCCCTGACATTGCCTGGGTAGTGGTACTCCATCAGCCGCGCCAAGACTTCTTCGGACACGCCGACCACGTCCTTGTCCTGCAAGCGGCTGTACTTAGCCACGAAGTGCTCGATCAGCAGCGGAATGTCTTCACGCCGATCGCAAAGGCTGGGCAACATCAACCGAACCACGTGAATGCGATAGAACAAATCGTCTCGGAACTGCCCCTTGCCGACCAGCTTGGTCAGACTCTTGTTTGTGGCCGCGACGATGCGAACGTCCGTTCTGACCGGCTCGCTGGATCCCAGCGGCTCAAACGTCCGCTCTTGCAGCACCCGCAGCAGACGCGCCTGCATGGCGGGCGAGATATCGCTGATTTCATCCAGGAACAGGGTCCCACCGTCTGCCACGGCAAATCGTCCCGGCTTGTCCTTTTTCGCGTCTGTGAACGCGCCCGCTTTGTAGCCGAACAGCTCCGATTCCAGCAGGCTGTCGGGCAACGCGCCGCAGTTGAGTGCGACAAACCGCCGTTTGCGACGCCGCGACAAGTTGTGGATCGCGCGGGCAAACAGTTCTTTCCCCGTCCCGCTCGCGCCCTCGATCAACACGCTGCTGTCGCTGTCACTGACCAAGGGTAGGAGTTGAAAGAGCTGCTGCATGGCTACACTGCGGCCCACGATATCCGCAAAACTGTATTTCGCGTGCAGTTCTTTACGCAGGTCCTCCACCACGCTCAGATCCCGGAACGTTTCGACGCCGCCGATCACCTTGCCCAAGGAATCGCAGAAGACCGCCGTGGAGACACTGATCGGAACACGATTGCCCCGCACGTCCAGGATATACACAGCCCTGTTGACAATGGGGCGGCCGGTGGTGACGGTATCCCGCAGTGCGCAACCGACCTCGCAGATGTTGGCCCGAAAAA
>JAPLNJ010000809.1 GCA_026692885.1 Planctomycetota bacterium
CACTTCCAGGAACCGTTCCATGGCCAGCTTTCTTCCGGTCACCTTTTCGATCGCAAGGGCCATCTCTTTGAGCTGGCCTCCAAAATACGCGAAATCCTCCTCGGCCTGGCCATGCGGCGCGTCCAGCCTGAATTTTGGCACACTCGCCCAAGGCTTGTAGTTATCCATCATCTGGCCGAGCATATCCACCGCGTCGCATGGCGAGTTCGTCGTGATCACCATGTCCGGCACCGGCAGGATGCCCGCCTTCAGATAATAGGCGCCCATCTTTACGCTGGCGCAAAGACGGTTTTCCACACCCATCTCGGTGGCTTTGTCAATCCGTGAGCGGTAGCCGGTGCCGTCCAGCATCGTCACGGTCTCGCCAGCCCGGAAGTAGAAGGACTTCAGTTTCTCCTTCTCACTTAACTTCGCACAGAACTCCGCGGCGTCGTTCCAGCTCACCATTTCCACAGGGTAGGTCGATGTGTCAAGGCCGACAACGGCGTCCTTGCCCGGCCCCGTCGCGGCAAAGTGGGACGGGTTCCGCCCCATGACTTTCTCGTACTGCGCCTGCGTGACTTCGTGGATGCCGAGGTAGACCGGCTGCGTGAGGATCACCTTGTGCTGGGGGGCTTCGCTCTTGATGCATTCCGGCCAGTGCTTGTCGTCGCCCGCAACCTTCAGCGCCTCTTCGATCTCGGCTGGCGTGCTGTCCATCGTGAACTCGCCCGGTGGGATGAGGATAAACTTCATGCCGAGGGTGTTGGTGTACTCGACCGGCACGCCGAGGTGCTTGGCCCAGGCTTCCTGATACGCGCGGGCCTGCTGCGCCTTGAACGGCGCGATCGCCGGGAGCGGCCGCGTACCAAGCGGCGTGTCGCCCTGCACCACCTGCACTTTGCCGGGCAGCAGTTCCACCTTCAGCATGACCTTGGGCGACAGGACTTTCAGAGCCACCAGACGCTTCATCCGCCGATGCTCGGTCTTGAGCACCAGTCCCATGCCGCCCTGGCCGAGCTTGTCGAGTACCACATAGTTGCCCAGCACCAATGATTTACCCTCGCGTTAAACCTTTCCCCGGCGTGCGGTGGGTGGTACAAAGGGACACAGTGAAAAGGTCGATTCCGAGCAAGGAGACAAGAAAGAGATGGACATCTTCGAGGCGATCCGCACTCGGCGGAGCATTCGCCAGTACCTTGACAAGCCCGTGCCCCAGGATGTGCTTCAGCAAGTCCTGGCTTCCGCCATGTACGCACCCAGTGCCTGCAATCAGCAGCCCTGGCAGTTCGTGGTCATTGAGGATCGCCAGTTACTCCGCGAGGTTCCCAAGATCAACTCGTACGCCGCGATGGCCGCAGAGGCCCCCGTGGCGATCTTGGTCTGCGGCGACAGCAGCCTGGAAACGGTTCCCGGCTACTGGGTCATCGACTGTTCCGCCGCGGTCCAGAACCTACTGCTGGCTGCGCACGCCCTGGGCCTGGGCGCCGTGTGGACCGGCGTCTACCCGCAGCAGGAGCGGGTGGAAGGATTCCGCCGCTTGCTCGGTCTGCCGAAGAACGTGACACCCCACAGCCTGGTCCCACTCGGCTATGCTGCTGAGCAACCGCCGCAGGAGGACCGATATCGGGCAGACCGGGTACATCGCGATGGGTGGTGAGGATAGAATCTTGATTGGACGCGGCTTGATCCTTGTATTGGTCGTACTGCTGGGCAACCCATCGCCGGCTACTCCGATCAACAAAGCCGCTCCTTATCTGCAACAATCATCTCAACTGGAAAGGAACAAAGCATGAGCAAGAACGTCCGATTTGCGAAGTCCCTGGCCGGGGTCGTCTGCGCCCTGGCGCTGACCAGTTCGGCGCTCGCCGCTGATGCGGAGAAACCCGCGCCGGCCAACGCGAAGGTAAGCGTCCTCATCCTGGTCGGGGGCCACGGCTTCGACCAGGCCAGCTTCGACAAGTTCTGGAGTGGCTACGACGACATCGACAGCCGGATCTGGAAGGGTAGCCCGTATACGGCCTTCGACGACATCAGCCAGTTCAAGGACGATGTGATCGTCATGTACAACCTTTCCAGCGGCATGACCGAGAAGCAGAAGGAGAACTTCCTGAAACTGCTCGAACAGGGCGTCGGTCTGATGGTCTGGCACCATGCCTTGGCGAACTGCCAGGACTGGCCGGAGTTCGAGAAGATCGCCGGTGCGAAATTTTGGCTCCAGCCGGGCGAACGAAACGGGGCGAAGGTAGCCGGAAGCGGTACCGGCGGCGGCAAGGTCAAGCTGCACATCGAAGACCCGAACCATCCGATCACCAAGGGCCTGAGCGACTTCGAGATTACGGACGAACCCTACAACCAGCAGACGTTCTGCGACGGGATTCACGTGCTCGTCTCGACGGACCATCCTCGCAGCGACAAGACCATCGCGTGGGTCCATCAATATGGCAAGGCCCGGGTGTTCGGATTCCAAAGTGGACACGATGCCAAGGTGTGGACCGATGAAAGCTTTCGTCGCCTGATGGCCCAAGGCATCCGTTGGGCTAGCGGTCGCCTGCCGGGTGCAGAGAAGAAATAGGGCATGGCTTGGGTGGCCGATGCGATTGCCTGGAGGATGTCTCTTGGATGCCGCCATGATTGCACGAATCTCCTGGCCTGGAGCAAGCACGGCGTCGGCTACGCCAACTCGAAGGACCTGATCCACTGGTCGAAGCAGAAACTGCTGGATGTGATCCCGGATTATTCATGTAGGCCGGAACGAGGTCGCGCAAGACTATGCCGGAACGGCGCAACCGACGCTCGTCGGAAGCCAAGTCCTGCTTCGTTGCTGCTCGGAACATTTCCGAGCGAAGCCCAAATTTGGAGTACCGGACGATCTACAAGGAGTCCTAGAATGTGTCAGCACTGCATGAATCGCAGAGAGTTCGGCGCCCTGGCCGCGGCGGGCGTGGTGGGTAGCCTGGCGGGCCTATCTTCTGCCGTGGCGGCCGATCCCCTGACCGTCGAGGCCTGGGACCCGGATCAACCGCCGGTGGTCACCGGCCGTCCCCTCCGGATTCAGCCGGTCCTGGCCTACCAGGTAATGACGCCTCGCCCGAAGACTTCGTGGCGATCCTGGAGTGACATCATCAACGAACCGGCGGCTGCGGAGGAGGCCCAGCGGATCGACGGCGAACTCCAAACGCTGGCGCACAAGGCCGATTTCCCGACGACCTTTCTGCCGCTGGCCAAGGTCACGACCCCCGAGCAGGCCGCGCAGGTGCAGAAGGGCGACTTCGATGTCGTGCTGGTGTACACCGCCTCGAACTATGGCGTGTTCCCGCACTGCTGGGCCCAGAACCTGCGGCGTGACACGCTCGTGTTTGCCCGGCACGAGTCGGGGCCGGCGTATTTCGGCTACGAGTACCTGGGCGTTCAGGCCGGTCTAAAAGTCCCCTCTCCCGAGCTGTGGCGCGACTGCTCCGCGGAGAACCACGGCGGGGTGACGCTGGACGACGTGGTGATCGACGACTACGAGGAAATCCTGTGGCGGCTACGAGCCCTGTACGGATTGAAGAACTTCGTGGGGCAGCGGATTGTGGCTCTCGGCGGACCGCAGGGCAAGTGGGACCCGACGGCGCCGGAGGTGGCCCGCCAGCGGTACAAGCTGGAGATCATCGACGCCAGTTACCGCGACCTGGCAGCGCGGCTCAAGGTGATTTCGGAAGATGCGAAGCTCCAGACGCAACTCGCCGCGTGGACCGACCGCTGCTTGGCCATGCCCCAAACCCGGCTGGAGACCAAGCAGGAATTCATCCAGCGCGCCTTCGCCCTGTACATTGTCTTCCGGCAGTGGCTCCGGGAGCACGACGCCGCGGCGATCACCATCAATGCCTGTATGGGTACGATCCTGGCCGAATCCGACACCACCGCGTGCCTGCCGCTGATGTGGCTCAACGATGAAGGCTATCTGGCCTTCTGTGAAGCGGACTTCGTGTGCATCCCCGCGGGCATCCTCCTGCACTACATCGCAGGCAAGCCGGTGTTTCTGCACAACTCGACGTTTCCCCACAAGGGCATCGTCACGTGTGCCCACTGCACGGCTCCGCGGCGGATGGACGGACAACGCTACGAGCCGGTGCGAATCATGACCCACTACGAGTCGGACTTCGGCGCCGCTCCGAAGATCGAGATGCCGATCGGGCAGCAGGTCTGCGCGATCAGCCCGGAATACGCCAAGCCCCGCTGGGTCGGCCTCCGTGGCACGGTCCGCAAGAATCCCTGTTTGCCCATGTGCCGGAGCCAGCAGGACGTGGAAATCCAGGGCGCGTGGAAGCGACTGATCCCCGAAGCCCGCAATTCGCACTGGATGATGGTCTACGGCGACTATCTTCGCGAAGTGGGCTACGCCGCCCACAAAACACTGGATGATGGTCTACGGCGACTATCTTCGCGAAGTGGGCTACGCCGCCCACAAAATCGGCTTGACCTGGGACAATGTCTCCGACGTTGACGCGTGACGAACGAGGTAACCTTCTCCACCCAGGACCGCGCCGATCTGCAACGGATCGCCGGGGAAGGCCTCCAGCAGTTCCAGCAAGTCGCCGCGTCCGCCGGTCGTCAGTAAGTGGCTGTAAAGAAATAATCTGGCGAATCGGTGGTAAGACGGATTGGCACTTCGGCCCCGAAACATCGGGCCGAAGTGCCAATCCGTCCTACGGTCAAACTACGGACTTGTTCTTTTCCAGCCGCTAAGCTCGGTTGAAGCCCCCTCAGGAGACTGCCATGCCGCGATTCAATTTCACTCGCCGCCAGTTCGTTCGTTTCGCCGCCGTGGCTGCCGCCGGCGCCGCGTTGCCCTGCGGCTTCGCCGCGCACCGTGCCCGGGCCGGGGAGAGCAAGGCCAAACTCAAGATTTGGATGCACTGGGACATGGAGGGAACCAGCGGGCTGTTCCTTCGGGAACAGGCCTGGTACAAGCAGAAGGAAGTGAAGCCGGAGGTCGCCGAGGAGGGGATCAAGCTGCTGATCGCTGACGTCAACAGCGCGGCCGAGGCGGCCTTGAAGGCCGGGGCAACCGAGTTGCTGATCTGCGACACGCACGGCGGTGGGGGCAACTTTCGCGACAAGGACATGTTGGCCGACCCGCGTATCACCTATCCCTCCGGTTCAAGGAGGAAAGCGGCGCCGAAGCGGCCGTGAAGAAGCCCGGCGTGCGGCGCATCGACGCTCACACTGTCGCCTGTGAAGTGCAGCGGCAGTGTGACGTGGTCAAATGGCTTTCGGGAACTGGGGTGGAGTAGACGGCCACGACATTCAGCCGGCCGTCCCTGGAATGATGCTGGGTGACACGGCGGCTTGAACAGTGATACGGTGTCTTCAATCATGTCGCCATCCGTATTCGAGCGAGTCGATCAACTTCAATGCCGGTGACCATAGCATCTCGGTGAGCATGCGGTACACGGACTACGTGCTCGTGGAGCAACCCGAGTTGACTCCAAGGATCTGGTCCATTGGGATGACGAATCCGACAAGGTGCGATTCCCTGCCGACCACCGACACGGCAGCGGACTGCGTGTCAGCCGCGAGATCCTGAAGGGATTGATGGAGCCCTGAGTGGCCAGTCACAAGTCGGCGATTGATCTCCAATGGCCCAAGAACTCGCACTCCGCGAGTGCACCCGTCACTCGAAAGAATGATGAACCATCTCGCACTACGCTTCGTTCCGCTGCTGCTCCTTGGGCTTCTTGCCGAAGCCCTGTCCGTCCGTGCGGACGATTGGCCGCAGTGGCGCGGACCGTTGCGCGATGGGGTTTGGCGCGACGACGGCGTCCTGGAGCGGTTTCCGCCTGAGGGGCCGCCTGTCCGGTGGTGGACGCCGATCGGGGCCGAGTTCTCCGGGCCGGCTGTCGCCGACGGTCGGGTGTTCCTGATGGATCTCGCCGTGGATGAGGGTGCTTCCGCCGACGTGAAGACCCACTCTGTCCTGAGGCCTGGAGTTTCGTCCCGATATGGCGGAGCCCAGGGTGCTCTGGAAGGCTTCGGCGAGCACGGCGCCGGAACGGCAATGGAAGCCGGCCGGTTTCAACACCACCATGAGCACGGTGCTCTTGCTCGGCGGTCAGGTGTACGGCGTGTCGTTGTATGGTGAGACATGTTGCCTGGACGGGGACACTGGCCAGCGTGTGTGGACGACGCTTCAGCCGACCAGCGGCGGGACCGAGCCCTGCGAACGCTGGAGTACGCTGTTCATGGTGCCGCATGGCGACAGGGTGTTCGTTTGGAACGATCATGGCGACCTGATCCTCGCCCGTCTGACGCCCACGGGCTACGAAGAGATCAGCCTCGCAGCGGGACGGCCAGTCCAATTAGCCCTGAGAGCTTGTGAATCTCTTGAAATCGGAGTTCAGGAAGAGGCATGTTTCGATGTCTGGACCAGCGTTCTTGAACGAAACAACGGTAGTTTTTCGGGCCCCGCCCGAAAAATCCACGAGCTCCGAGTAGTCACGAACAGAAACATCGCAATAATGGCTCTAGCCTTCGTACCTGTGTTCACGGGGAATGGTCAGTTCCGCCCATCTGAGACCTCAGGGGAGAAAGAAACGATGAAAACGACCTGGCACAAACTGTCCAGCACCGCGCTGGCTATGGTCTTCCTGACGGCATCCGCCGCCCGCGCGGCCGACATTCAGCCCACCGGCGTCCCGGAGGGGCCCGCCGCGACCGAGTCCAAGCACCGGTCCCATCTCCCCATGCCGAACACGACGCGGCCAGGCCAGATCACTTATGATGCGAAGGACCCGGATACGAAGTATCCCTCCATCGCGCAGCTGCGCCCCCCGAAGGGTGCGCCCAATGTGCTAATCGTCCTGATCGATGACGCCGGGTTCGGTTCATCCAGCGCCTTCGGTGGTCCCTGCCAGACACCGACCGTGGAGAAATTGGCGGCGGGCGGCCTGAAGTACAACCGGTTCCACACCACCTCCCTCTGCTCGCCGACCCGCCAAGCGTTGCTCACCGGGCGCAACCACCATTCCGCCGGGATGGGCAACATCACCGAGATCGCCAGCGGTGCACCCGGCTACAGCTCGGTGCTCCCCAACTCGATGTCACCACTCGCCCGTACGCTGGTGCTCAACGGTTACTCCACCGCCCAGTTCGGCAAGTGCCACGAAGTACCGGTCTGGCAGACAAGTCCGGCTGGGCCCTTCGACTCCTGGCCCACGGGCGGCGGCGGCTTCGAGTACTTCTACGGCTTTATCGGCGGCGAGGCGAACCAGTGGTATCCGACGCTGTACGAGGGAACCACGCCGGTCGAACTGAAGAAGACCCCCGAGGAAGGCTATCACCTTGTGGCAGACATGACCGACAAGGCCATCAAATGGATTGGGCAGCAGAAGGCGCTCACGCCGGACAAGCCCTTCTTCGTCTACTTCGCCCCTGGCGCCACCCATGCGCCCCATCATGTGCCGAAGGACTGGGCTGACAAGTACCAGGGCAAATTCGACCAGGGGTGGGACCAGCTGCGAGCGGAGATCTTCGCCCGCCAGAAGAAGCTCGGCGTCATCCCGGCCGACTGCCAGCTCACCGCGCGTCCCGAAGAGATCCCGGCCTGGGAGCAGATGCCCGACGTGATGAAGCCCGTCCTGCGCCGGCAGATGGAGGTGTACGCGGGATTCATGGAGTACGCCGACTACCACGTCGGGCGGATCGTCGACATGCTCCAGAAATTGAACGTCCTCGACGACACCTTGATCTACTACATCGTCGGCGACAACGGTGCCTCGGCCGAGGGCACGTTGAACGGCGCATACAACGAGATGGCCAACTTCAACGGCCTCGCGGCCCTCGAGACGCCGGAGTTCCTCATGGCTCGGTTGGACAAGCTCGGCGGGCCGGAGTCCTACAATCACTACGCCGTGGGCTGGGCGCACGCCCTGAACACCCCGTACCAGTGGACCAAGCAGGTCGCCTCGCACTGGGGCGGGACGCGCAATGGCACCGTCGTCCACTGGCCCAAGGGAATCAAAGCGAGGGGTGAGGTCCGCGCGCAGTTCACCCACGTCATCGACGTGGCGCCGACCGTCCTCGAGGTGGCCGGCCTTCCACAGCCGGAGTCGGTCAACGGCATCCAGCAGGACCCCATCGAGGGCGTCAGCATGCGATACTCCTTTGACGATCCCCAGGCCGTTGAACGACATGAGACGCAGTACTTCGAGATTTTTGGCAACCGCGGTATCTACTACAAGGGCTGGACTGCGGTGACGAAGCACCGGACACCCTGGCTGCTCATCGGCGCCAAGATGGTGGCGTTCCAAGACGACGTCTGGGAGCTCTACGACGCCAAGGACTGGAGCCAGGCGAATAATCTCGCCAAACAGATGCCGGAGAAACTCCATGAGCTGCAGCGTCTCTTCCTGATCGAGGCGACGCGTTACAAGGTGCTGCCGCTGGACGACCGGGTGGGTGAGCGGATGAATTCCGATACCGCCGGCCGGCCGACGCTGGTCCGCGGCGATACGCAGCTCCTGCTCGGCGGCATGGGACGCCTGGGCGAGAACTGCGTCCTGAACCTCAAGAATAAATCTCACTCCGTCACCGCCGAGATCGAGGTGCCCAAGTCGGGCGCCGAAGGCGTGATCGTGGCCCAGGGCGCGAACATCGGCGGCTGGAGCCTCTACGCGAAACACGGCAAACTCAAGTACTGCTACAATTTGGCCGGCGTGAAACATTTCTTCGTCGAGTCCACGAGCGCGCTCCCCACCGGCGCGCACCAGGTGCGCATGGAGTTTGCCTACGCCGGCGGCGGCCTCGGCAAGGGCGGTAAGGTCACCTTGTTCGTCGATGGAAAGCCAGTGGGAGAAGGTGACATTCCCATGACGCAGGCGATGATCTTCTCTGCCGACGACGGCTGCGACGTCGGTGAGGACTCGGGCGCCCCGGTGTCCCCGGACTACGGGCCGGTCGGGAACGCCTTCAACGGCGAGGTCAAGGGGACGCTGCTCTCGATCACAAATGACCCGAAGAATGCGGGACATCTGGTCTCGCCGGAGGATGCAATCCGCGCCGCGCTGGGGCGGCAATAAGCCGGCGGACGGAATGTTCTCGTCGGGCGACTGCCGCCCATCCGTTCGGGTGGTGGTCGCCCGGGGGATAAAAGTTATCAGGCGCGATGGGTTGCCAGTTCGCTCGGCCGAGGAACAGACAGTCTCTTGGTTCGGGAACCACGCGGGCCGGACCGCCAGGATCATCATCAACCAAACTATCGTCGGAGCGATTCAAGGATTAGGAGAAAGAAGTTATGAGTGCGCCAAGATAAGCTGCTGCAAATCAGCCGGACAATCCGGCCTGGCCAAAGGCTAACCACCGGGTCAGAACAGAACTTTGCACGTAAGGAGGT
>JAPLNJ010000810.1 GCA_026692885.1 Planctomycetota bacterium
GGTGCCAACGAACGAGGTCGCTGATGCGTACGCAGACGAGATTCCGATTCAGCTCCGCCGTGGCCGGGTTGATCTTCACGGCAACGGCTGGCACGGCGTGGGGCGCCGGGACGGCCAGTCCCACCGCGGAGGACACGACCCTGCCCGCAGCCCAGCGCGTGACGGTCGAAGCGGATTGGGAGCGGCAGGAGCGGCGCACCGGCAGCGACACCGCCGACCCAGCGGCTTTCCTGCGTCTCGTGCGACGCGGGCGGCGGCTGGTCGAGGACTTGCGGACACACGGAGCCAACGCGGCTGCCGCCCGTACGGAGGCCGTCCTGGACAATGTCCAACGGCGGGCGGCGGTGGTGCTGGAAACGCCGCGTGCGCCACCCCAGACCGACGGCCCGGCGGGGTTCCAACTCGTAGCCGCGGCGGTCGGTGGCGGCGGCGCCGAGTTGGATACGCAGCGAGTTAAGGGCAAAGACTGGACCTATTCGCCGGATGACCTGGCCCGCTTCGATCACGGCCTGCGGACGATGGCGTGGGAGGACAAGGAAGTGCTGTACCGCTTCGGCAGTCTGCGCGCCGGCGCGGTACATCGGCTGCGATTCTTCTATACCAACAACTCGCGGCGGGCACAGGCCGTGTCGGTGGACGGCCGCGAGCTGGACCGGTTTGCCTTGGAGGCCTGGAGCGTGACCGAACGTTGGCTCGAGGTGCCACCGGAGCTGCTGGCCGACGGCGAGTTAGAGATCGCGATCCGCACCACCGGGTCCAACAACGTGATCGTCTCGGGCCTTGAGATTTGGTCCAGCCAACCCGACGTGGATGCGGCCTCCGCGGCCCGCTGCCAGGCCCGGCACGCGGTGCTGGCAGCTGCCCCTCGGGACTTGGTACCGGCCCTGCGCCCGCTGTACCGCGAGGCTCGCTGGGCGGTGCGGGAACTGGCCTTCGCTAACCCCCTGCTGGATTTTGATCGGCTCGTCTTTGTCCGTCGTACCTGGCCGTCGATCGGTCATCAATGCGCCCATCGCGTCGGCGAAACCCAAAAGCCCGGAGCCACGCTGTGCGTCCTCCGCGGACTGCGGCCGGACGGCGAAGTCCACGACTTGATCGGTGCGCAACTGCCGCCCGGCGGTGTCGGCCGCTTCGACTTGTCGTTCGATGCGCGGCGGATCATCTTCCCGTACGCGGCACCGCGCCAGTCGCGCTCGCCCTATCGGCTCGGCTTCGATCTGGTGCCGTATCGCTTTCGTCTGGACGACGGTCCGGAAGACGAGGCGACACCACGCGGCAGTTCCGGCAACCTGGGCGGCAGTTGCCAGATGTACGACCTCTACGAAATCGGCGCGGACGGCTCCGGCCTACGACAAGTCGTGGCGTGTCCTTACGCCGAGGACACCGAGCCATGCTATCTGCCGGACGGGCGCATCTGCTTTACCTCCTCGCGCGACGGGCGGCTGGTCCAATGCGGCGATTGGGCGTTGGTCAATGCGTTGTACACCGTCCATTCGGACGGCACGGACCTGCGGCGGATCACGGAACCGAAAGAAGGCGAATTCTACCCGGCACTGCTGGACGACGGCCGGATTCTCTACACGCGCTGGGACTACGTGATGAAGCCGTTCAACATGATCCAGCAACTCTGGACGGTCTTCCCCGACGGCCGCCGCGCCGAGTTGGTGTACGGCGACCACTACACGTTTTCGCCCGGTCCGATCGCCTTCTTCGAGGCACGGCAGGTGCCGGGCACCAGTTGGGTCGTGTGTAACGGTGCGGCGCACCACAACACGGGCGGCGGGCCAGTGCTGCTGGTCGACTTGAATCGCAATCGGGGCGGGCCGGAAGGTATGCGCAATCTGACGCCCGACGTCGGCTATCCCGAACGGGGTGCTGCGGGCAGGGGCGGCTGGTTTTCGTCACCCTATCCGCTGGCGCTGGACTATTTCCTGGTCTGCTACTCGCTGGAGCAGCGGGAGAACGCCGAGAACGGCTACGGCCTGTACCTGCTGGACGCCTTCGGTAACCTGGAGCTGATCTATCGCGACCCAGCGATGTCGTGCTACTCGCCGATGCCGTTGCGCCCACGCCCCCAGCCAGCGCAGTTGGCCGACCATGTCGCGAGTCTGCCGGCCGAGACGCCGGCCGTGGTTCTCGTGGCGAATGCCGGAGCCGGCCTCGCGGGCGTGCCGGCCGGGACGGCCCGATACCTGCGGATTTTGGCCAGCCACGACAAGCCGGAGTACTGCCGGTTGATGTACCTGGACCTGGGCCTCAAGTCGGGTACCGATCCCCGGAGTGTCGTCGGGGAAGTGCCGCTCGAAGCCGACGGGTCGGTGTGCGTCCGACTGCCGCCGCGGCAGCACTACTTCTTTGAACTGCTGGACGAGCAGCATCTGGAAATTCGGCGGATGAAGAACTACCTGACACTCCAGCCCGGCGAGCACGTCGGCTGCGTCGGCTGCCACAGCGGGGCGCTGCCGGCGACGGCCGCCGCTCCGCCGTTGGCCCTGCGCAAGTCGCCGGTCGAGCCGATCGCTCCGCCCTGGGGTGACGACCCACTGGATTTTCGCCGCGTGGTCCAGCCCGTGCTCGATCGCCACTGCGTGAACTGTCACGACGGCGGCAGCGGGCCGGACCAGTCCTTCGATCTTCGCGGGCGGCAGTGGGTCAGCAATCAAGGCGCCTACAGCTACGGCAATCTGCCGAATCTGCAATCGCGATTCTCCGATGCGTACCGGGCGCTGATGCCGTACGTGCGCATCGATCCGGTCGGCGACTACGACGGGGCGGTCACGCCGATGGCACCGTTCGCCTGCGGTTCGGCGGTCAGCCCGCTGATGCTTACGCTGCGGGCCGGCCACCACGGTCTCGACCTGCCCGCTCCGGCTTGGCTGGCGCTGGCCTGCTGGATCGATTGCAACGCCCCGTTCTACGGCGGCTGGGACGAGGTGGAATACGTCCCCCACACCGCGACGATCTCGACCGCTCAGCAGCGGGCCGCCCGGCGCGCCGAGATTGCGGCCGCTCTTCCCCGCGGTGCGGTCGTGGCGTATCTGGACTGCGGTTCCCACGTCTCCGACGGCGATCGCCGCTACGGGCCCGAATTGCGGATGGAGACCACACGTTTCAGCGGCTACGAGCGGGACTTCTATCAGGGCGATCAGCCCGCCCCGGTCTGGTACGCCACGCACGTGTTCAGCAAGCGTCCGATCCGTTTCCGCGCCAGCGGCTTGGAGGCCTCGAAAACCTATCGGCTCGGTGGGAGTTGGTGGGACTACGAAGGCTCAGGTCGCGTGCAGTCTGTGGAGGTGGAGACCTGGGACGGCACGCGGCAGTTTTCCTTGCTCGAATCGCAGGTGTTGCCGGTGTGGAAAGACCGCCAGGAACGTCCCGCGGAGCTCAACCTCTTGATTCCGCGGGCGGCCTATGCCGCTGGCCGACTGAAAATCCTGGTCCGCGGCACACCTGGCACAGAGACCGTGATCAGCGAACTCTGGCTGGCGGAAGACAGCCCACCGCCCTAATTCGACCGTCTGACCTCTGCTCAAGAACTCGCGAAGCGAGTCACTCATGCCCTTACCAAGGTGAGGTTGGGAGGGGTTGCACGCCCTTGATCATAAGGTTGCGCATCGTAACCCGACGCGTCAGCGAGGAAGAGCGGTGTTTTCCTCGCTGACGCGTCGGGTTACGATGATCCGCTGCTAGCGTTTTGCGCCACCTTTTGATCAAGGCCGGGGTTGGGCGAGCGGCAGGAAATAACTTACCCAACTTAATGTAGGATGGTCTTCCAAGACCGTCCCGATCGGTCTGGAAAGGCCGACCTACGGGTAAGCTATTTCCTGCCGCTCACCTTGCACTATGTCCCGATACTCAGGCCCCCCCTTTCTCGTTCCGACGCTCTGCGTCGGAACGTAAGCCGCGGACGCTCTGCGTCCTTGGGCAGATTCGATCCCGTTTCTATTCAGCGATTGGGGCTGAAGAATGCCTTCCGGCGGAGGCCGGCGCGGTCCACAACTATTCCGCCCCGCAGGGGCCAAACAAATTAGCCCCGTTGGCTAGTGCTTTGTCAACGCTAAGATCGTGGCTTGTGAGCGGTAAGGCGCTAGCCGCCGGTGGCGTTCGGAACCGGCGGCTAGCGCCTTGCCGCTCACGCATCGCGCCCCCAACTCGGGGCGAAAACCTGTGGATAACGCTGAGCGGCAAGCCGGGGGTATCGAACTCCCAGGATATCGCTGCCAGTATTTCGCCAGGTTACGATCAAGCCCCGCCGTCCGGCCCGACTTCGTTCACGGCGCAGGGCCGGGTTTACGGGCCGCCTCTCCGTCAGACTCCGGCAACTGCAACAGCCGGATCGTGTTGTCGCAGCCGGCGGAGAGGGCGGTGCGGCCATCGGGCGAAAAGGCCACCGTCACCACCGGGCGGTGTGTCCTGAAAAACAGCCCAGAACCTCGCCCGTAGCCACGTCCCGGAGCCGCACACCATAACGCTGAAATGAACTGCGTCCCCTGGCTGGGAACGGCCGTGGGACGTTATGCAGGGCCACGCCCGTCACGACCAAGGTTTTCTGCACACCGCTCACGACGCTTCAATCAATTCGTACACCGTTCCATGAGAACGCAGCCAACGCAGGTCCGCTCGCTCGGCCCGCTCGGCGACTTCCCGGAGGAATTCCACCGTCTCCGATTCGTAACACGGTTCATCCGGATCGAAGTCCGGGTATACCAAATCGATGTCGACTGCCACGACGAGCCGGCCGCGCTCGATGAGTTGTCGTTCTTTCACCCGCTTGCCTGGAACACGCATGAGTTCGTCCCTCAGTCAAAGAAATGCACGGTCACGAGTCTCGCGAGGGGCACGGCCTTTACGAGCGACCAGATGGCTTTGAATTCCGTGCCGTCGGGCAAACTCTCACGAACCTCGATCACCGGAAACGGTTTGTCTTGGGGCCGTTCCACCAACAATTCTCCGTCATCGAGTCCCACCACGGCCTGCCAAGCCATGATGCCTCGCTGCCGCAAACGCTCGGCGGCATGTTTTGTGACTCGGAGCCTAGAAACCCTACTCCGCGGGCATTTCGGCTGCGGCGCCGTTGGCATGGTGACCGACGTCAATGCTGTGTACCATGTAGCGAAAGATTGCGGCATGCACCGCATCGCGGGTCACGGGAATGCGGACTTGCGGATGCGCCGGGGTGGATGCCGTCACGCACTGAGGCAAGTGGAACATGAACACTCAGATACCAGTCGATTTCAGTCCTGCCGTCCAGAAGCTCATTGCGGAAGGGCGGTTTCGCGACGAAGGCGAGGTTGTGGCCGAGGGCATCAAGTTGGTGCTCAGGAGGGAACAACTGGAGAGGGACGTGCAGGCAGGTCTCGACGACCTGGACGCGGGAAACCGCATTGAGGCCAGCCTGGTCTACGCGGAAGCGAGAAGACGGATCAAGGCCAGCGAAGACGGGCAGTTTCGGTAGCCCATGCCGAAGGTTCACTACTCGTCGCCAGCCGCGCAGGATCTGTACGACAACGCGGAATACATCGCGCGAGACAAGCCCGATGCGGCGCACCGCTGGGTCGAAAAGATCGAAGCAACCTGTGAGTTTCTGGCCGAGAATCCCGACGTCGGGGAACGGCGGCAAGCGCGCGGGCTCGGTCCCTGTCGGAGTTTCACGAGTGGCAACTACGTGATTTTCTTTCGTGCCGTTTCGGATGGCGTGGAGATCGTTCGGATTGTTCGCGCGGAACATGATCTCGACCGTCTTTGACAGCCCGTGCTGAAGGCACCGCAGCCCGTGCCGAGGGCTTGCCCTTTTCGCCCTTCCCAGTGCGATCGCGATCAGGGTCAGTGAGCCGACTCCACCCCCAAGCGGGGACGTTCAGCTTGGCCTCGCAATGCACGGGTGGGAGAGCCATACGCCCCTAGTGCGTTGTCCAGGCTAAACATTGGGGTAGCCACGGTCGCCAGACCGTGGAAATTCCGCACTCTGGCGAGTGCAGCTACCCGAAGACGAAGCCTGGACAACGCACTAGGAACAGCCACAGCAAGGTCGCGCCAAACGCCACGCCGAAGCGGCCCAGAACGCCGGACTGCCAGCGATCAACGGTGCGCGCGTGGAGTGGCGCGAAGATGGTTGGATTCAGCCATGTGTCGTTCATCAGGGGGCTCCAGTAAGGGCTTGAACACGGTTGTTAAGTACCCCGTCATAAGTTCCGGTGTAGGACGGTTTGCCAAACCGTCCAGGACGGAATGGCATTCCGTCCTACAAGGACTTGAAAACTTATGCATCGGTACTTACTACGGTCACTCCGGCAACTGCAGCAGCCGGATCGTGTTGTCGAAGCCGGCGGAGAGAGCCGAGCGGCCATCGGGCGAAAAGGCCACCGTCACCAACTGGGCGGTGTGTCCTTCAAAACAGCCCAGCAATCGGCCCGTGGCCACCTCCCGGAGTCGCACACAATAGTCGAACCCGGCATTCCCGTAGGGCGGCGGACCGCCGCTGCCGCCGCTGCTGAGAATACAACGGCCGTCAGGGGAGAAGGTGACAGCGGTCTCGCCGGTCTTGCATCCGGAAAACGACCGGATTTGCCGACCCGTTTCCACGTCCCACAGCCGCACGCTCCTGTCCTCGCAGCTGGAGACGGCCTGCCGCCCGTCGGGAGAAAATGCGACCCTGTTCACCTGCTCCGTGTGCCCCTCGAAACGGCGCACCTCCTTGCCTGTTTCCACGTCCCACAGCCGTACTGTCGCGTCGAAGCCGCCCGACAGGATGCGGCGACCGTCGGGAGCGACGGCCACACAGCGCACTCCGTTTTCGTGGCCCGTGAACTGCCGCAGTTCGGCGCCGGTCTTGACGTCCCACAGGCGAATCGTCCGGTCGTCGGAACAGGAGATGACCTGGCTTCCATCCGGCGAGAAAGCGGCCCTCCAGACACGGTCGGTATGTCCGGTGAAGCGACGAATTTCCTTGCCGGTGTCCACTTCCCACAGACGGATCGCGAAATCGCGATTCGCTGCGTCAGAGCCTGCCGAGAGGGCCTGCCGGCCATCGGGCGAGAGCGCCACGCTGTAGACAGGTTGCGTATTCCCCTCGAACTGCCGGACCTCCTTGCCGGTTTCCACGTCCCACAAACGGATCATCTTGTCGCCGCTGCCGGACAGGATCTGGTGACCGTCGGGTGAAAAGGCCACACTTTCCACGATGCCAGTGTGACCCTCGAAGCGGCGGATCTCGGTGATTTCGTACGGCGGTTTTTCGGCCGGAACCTCCAGGATGGAAATCATCTGCTTCTTGCCCTTCGTCAGCGTCACCTTGTCGGCCGACAGCCGGAAGTCGTCCGGTTGGCCGACCAGTTCCAACTCATACTCGCCCGGCGGCAATTCGGCCAGCTTGCTGATCTTGGGAACGATGACCGTCACCAACTTCTCCGGCTGCTTGACCATGATGGGCAGATCGAAGCCGTTCGTTTCGATGGCAAGCTGGCCCGCGTCCTGGGAGCTGGCTGGTTTCTGTCGATTGTCGGTTTCCGTGAACCACACGAGTCGCACGGTCTTGTCGTTGCCGCCACAGGCCGCGAAACGCCCGTCGGGCGAAAAGGTCGCGTGGAGCGGTCTCCCGCTGGGCGGCCAGTCGAAACGCACGATTTCCAGGCCGTGGGCCACTTCCCACAGGCTTATTCGGCGATGGGTTTGCGCATCGTCTACGCCAACGACCGAAAGGATCCGACGACCGTCCGGCGAAAAGGCGGCGGTGATCGCGGTCGGTTGACTTGGGAAGGACCGGATCAGATGACCGCTCTTCACTTCCCACAACCGCATGGTACGGTCGTGACTTGCGGAAAGGGCCGCATTGCCGTCCGGTGAAAAAGCCACGGAATAAATGGGGCCTGCATGTCCCTCGAATCGCCGCAACTCCTTACCGCTTTCGACGTCCCACAGGCGAACCGTCTTGTTCCAGTCACCGGACAGGAGAATACGGCCATCACGAGAAATGGTCACATCCGTTACAGCCTGGTCTTCCTGGAGAATGCGGTTTTGCCGCTTATGTTCCACGTCCCAGAGCCGCACGGTGCCATCCCAACTGTTCGAGACAATGTAACGCCCGTCGGGCGAGAACGTACGGGCGGA
>JAPLNJ010000811.1 GCA_026692885.1 Planctomycetota bacterium
TTATGGCCGATCATTCGCCATCCCTCTGGCTTCGCGTAATTCGTTACCTCCTTACGTGCAAAGTTCTGTTCTGACCCGGTGGTTAGCCTTTGGCCAGGCCGGATTGTCCGGCTGATTTGCAGCAGCTTATCTTGGCGCACCCATGAGTGGCCTCCAGGTAGTGTTGTTCCGGCAGTTCACGTAGTCGCGAAGCCGCCTGTTCCGGTGTCAAATCGCGCTGGGCCTCGGCCAGCATTTCGTATCCGACCATGAACTTCTTGACCGTGGCCGAACGCAGCAGGGGCGGATAGAAATGGGCGTGCAGCTGCCAGTGCGGGTAGTCGCCGTGGTCCGTCGGCGCTCCGTGCCAGCCCATCGAATACGGAAACGACGTCTCGAACAGATTGTCGTACTTCGTCAGGAAACACTTCAGGACCTGTGCTAAATTGCTGCGTTCTGCGTCCGTCAGATCCGGCAGCCGCAGGACGTGCCGCCGCGGCAACAGGACTGCTTCGAACGGCCACGTCGCCCAGTAAGGAACGATCACAACCCAGTGCTCGTCCGCGAGTACAATCCGGTCCTGGCGTGCGAGTTCCTGCTGCAGGTAATCAACCAACAACGGCGTGTGCTGAGTCTGCCAGTGGGCGGCCTGTTGTTGCTCCTCCTTGGCAGGTTCGTTCGGCAAATAATCGCTGGCCCAGACCTGGCCGTGCGGATGAGGGTTCGAGCAGCCCATCACGTCGCCCTTGTTCTCGAACACCTGGACCCAGCGGTAACGCTGTCCGAGTTCCCGGATCTGCTCGGCCCACACATCGATCACAACCCGGACTTCTTCGATCGCCATACGGGGCAGCGTCAAATCGTGGCGGGGGCTGAAGCAGATCACGCGGCACGTCCCACGCACCGCTTCGCCACGCAACAACGGGCTGGCATCAACCTCCCGTTGCGGCGTCTCCGGCAGCAACGCCGGATAGTCATTGGTGAAGACGAACGTCTCGGTGTACTGCGGGTTCTGCTCGCCGCCAGAGCGGGAGTTTCCGGGGCACAGATAGCAGCTGGGATCGTGCGCGGGACGTGATTCCAGCAAGACGCGTTCACGGCGGCCCTGCCACGGGCGTAGCGTGCGGTGCGGCGAAACCAGAATCCAATCGCCGGTCAAGGCGTTGTAACGCCGATGCGGATGTTCTGCCAGGGATTGGGACATGAGCTACTCCTCGGCTTGATCCGTAAGTTGGGCTGTGCTCACCGGTCTTTCGCAGGGCCGGGCACCGCGCAGGGCCGTCAGACCTGCCTCTTGGTTTTAGCCGATTGTCCTTCCTTTTGTCAGCCGCCTGGCGAAAAAAATCAGGTCATGGGGAATCCTTTTAACTCGAATGGGGAGGTGGGTGGTTACGAGCGCAGCGGCAATCGAAGATACTTGAGCACCATGAACACCACCGAACCCAAAATCCGCACCATCGGGGGCAAGTGGCGGCGTTACGTGATCGCTCGCGGCGATCTGGAACCCGACACGCAACGGCAGTACTGGGATGGCACGAAGTGGATTCCGGAGCGACGTGCTGCCCGGCTGTACGCGCACTTGGCCGCGGCTCGGGAGGAACTGAAGAAGGTCACCACCACGGGGTGAGCAACGGCCGAAACATAACGTCGGCATTTGCCTTCTCCAACCGTCTCCCCAACGCCGTTATGAATTTTGACGCGGGCAAGAACCGGCACGTACAGCGTAGCCGAAGTCGCCAGACTTCGGGGATTCACGCCAAACATCCGAATTCTGGCGAATTCGGCTACCAGAATCCTTAACGGCGTGGCCCCTCACCCCAACCCTAGGCCGCGCAAGATTGGGGAGTCGGGCGTCAAACGGATGGTCCTGTTTTCGTTCCGCCCCCATCCGGGCTTGCCCCGGTGGAGCGAGGTTAAGCGTCGCCGCCCATCCCCACTGGGCTTGCCCCAGTGGACAAGAGGTTTGAAAACCAAGGCCGCGTACCGCAACGACACCTCGTCTCCTTCGCCGCATTCACCGCCGCCCGCAGGCGGCGGTGAATGCGGCGAAGAGGAATAAGGGGGGACCGCTATTGGTGACCAAACCCTTTTTCCACTGGGGCAGGCCCAGTGGGGAAAGTGGCGGAATGACAACGACTTACGCTTAACCTCGTACCATTCGGGGCAAGCCCGGATGGGGACCCGACATGCCACACTGGAATAAGGGCCGGACCAAATCTCACCATTGCAAGAGCTCTCTGGGATACAATTTTGCGTGGCCCACCCCAACGCTCTCCCCGGAGTACCGGGGCGAGGGAGCTGTCTTTCGGCCGCGCAGTAGCGGCCCAGGTTACCGCCCCAGGGCGTAGTAGGCCTCGTTCCAGCGGAGTTCTTTCTTGATCTCCGCCACTCTAGCATCGGCACCGATCAGCACATATTCGATGCCCGCCATCTCCGCGAACGTCTCCAAGTGCTGGGTCGTGAGCGCCTGCGAGAAACCCGTGTGATGCGCACCGCCGGCGTAGATCCAGGCGGCGGCCGCGATTTTCAGATTGGGCCGAGGAACCCATAGGGCACGCGCTACGGGCAGCTTCGGCAGGTCCTGGTCGGGCGGAACCACGTCCACCTCGTTCACGATCAGGCGGAAACGGGCACCCAAGTCGATGATCGAAGCGTTCAGGCCAACTCCGGCGGGCACGTTGAAGACCAGTCGCGCCGGGTCGGACTTGCCGCCAATGCCCAGCGGATGAATCTCGAGCGACGGCCGGCCGTCCGCGATCGAGGAACAGACTTCCAGCATGTGGGCACCGAGGACTTGCATGCGGCCCGGGACCAAGTGATAGGTGTAGTCCTCCATAAAGGACGTGCCGCCCGGCAGGCCCGCGGCCATGACCTTCATGGCTCGCACCAGCGCGGCCGTCTTCCAGTCGCCTTCGGCGCCGAAGCCGTAGCCGTCCGCCATCAACCGCTGCACGGCCAACCCCGGTAGTTGGGCCAGGCCGTGCAAGTCTTCGAAGGTCGTGGTGAACGCCTGGAAGCCGCCCTGGGTCAGAAACGCACGCATCCCCAACTCGATCTTCGCGCCGACTCGCAAGCCCTGCGCACCGGCCTCGGTCTGGATCCCAGGACCGACCGCATAGACGTCCAGATACTCCCGAACGAGTCGTTCGACGTCCGCGTCCGCGACTTGATTGACCTGCTTGACCAAATCGCCCACGCCATAGCCGTTGACGGCATAGCCGAAACGCAGCTGCGCCTCGACTTTGTCGCCCTCGGTCACGGCCACCTCGCGCATGTTGTCGCCGAAACGGGCGATCTTCCCCCCCTGCGCATCGGCCCAGGCGGCCGCGGCGCGAACCCACGTGCCCAATTCTTCCTGCACATCCGCGTCCTGCCAGTAGCCGACCACCACGGTGCGGTTCTTGCGCAAACGCGTGCAGATGAACCCGAACTCGCGGTCGCCATGCGCCGCCTGGTTCAAATTCATGAAGTCCATATCGATGCCGTCCCAGGGGATTTCGCGGTTGAACTGCGTGTGCAGGTGCACCAACGGTTTCCGCAACGTCGACAGGCCGGCGATCCACATTTTGGCGGGCGAGAACGTGTGCATCCAGCAGATCAAGCCGATGCAGTTTGGGGCGTTGGTGGCCTCGCGGCAGAGCTGCGTGATGGCCTCGGGCGTGGTCAGCACGGGCTTGAAGACCACTCTGACGGGCAGGGCCGAGGCCTGCCCCAAAGCCTGGGCGATCTGCTGCGAATTGGCGGCAACCTGCCTGAGTGTCGCTTCGCCATACAGATGCTGGCTGCCGGTCACAAACCACACTTCGTACTGTTTCAGGTCGATCATCGTGGGTGTCCCTGGAGAAGTTATTGAGTCCTGAGTTGCCTGTGGAAAACGGGGGAACGGGGCAACGCTCCCGCGGAGCCGTGGGCCGTCCATGCCGGCTCGGCGGGAGCCTCGCCCTCCCATGTCGGCAACCTGCAACTTCGGCGTAGTCGCCGACGGTGCGAAACACCATTAAACGCCAGCCCAGGCGTGTTGTCGAGGCGGGGTGCCCGGCGAGTCTCGTCCCTAGACCTCCACCCGCGTTCTGCCTGGAATCCGCGTCTGCCCCCTCTCCTTCCAGCCCGGCAACGCTAGAATCCGACAACGCTGGAATTCCGCAGTTCTTGACCACACACACGCCATGACTGATTTCCCGACGCTCCAACCCGATCTGCCCCACGATGCGTACGCCGCCCTACGCGTGCCCGACTACCGACGGTATCTGACGGGAAACCTGCTGGCCTTGCTGGGTTCGCAGATGCAGGCGGTGGCGGTGGGCTGGGAGTTGTACGAACGCACGCACCGGCCGCTCCACTTGGGTCTGGTCGGGTTGGTCCAGGTGATTCCGGTGGTCGCCTTGGCGTTGCCGGCAGGACAGATCATCGACTGGCTGAACCGGCGTTACGTCATCATGGGCGCCGTGTTGGCAATGGCTGGCTGTTCGCTGGCGTTGGCGGCCCTGTCCTGGTGGCACGTCGGCATCGTGTGGATCTACGTGTGCCTGTTCATCAACGGTGTAGCGCGGGCGTTTCTGATGCCCGCCAAGTCGGCCTTCCTGCCGCTGATTGTGCCCCGCGATCGCTTCGCCAACGCGGTGATGTGGAGTACCTCCGGTTTTCAACTGGCGAGTATCGTCGGCCCCGGCCTGGGCGGGCTGTTAATCGCGGCGGCGGGTGCGGCCGCTTGGGTGTACTTGCTCGACGCGGTGCTGGCTCTGTTCTTTCTGTTCACCCTGATCGGGGTGCGAGCGCGGGCGCAGACGTCGAGCCTGCAGCCGCTCGGACTGCGGAGCTTGGCTGCGGGCATCCAGTTCGTGTGGCGGACCAAGCTGATCCTGGGCGCGATTTCGCTGGACATGTTCGCGGTGTTGTTGGGCGGCGCCACGGCGTTGCTGCCCATCTATGCGAAGGACATCTTGGACGCCGGTCCGCAGGGCCTGGGCTGGTTGCGCGCTGCGCCCGGCGTGGGTGCACTGCTGATGTCCTTTGTCCTCGCGCACCGCAGGCCCACCCAGCGCGCGGGTCGCAACCTGCTGTGGTCGGTGGCCGGCTTCGGACTGGTGACCGTGGTTTTCGGTTTTTCACGCTCGTTTTGGCTGGCGTGGGCGATGCTGTTTCTGGCCGGGGCGCTGGATATGGTCAGTGTCATCATTCGCCACACCCTGCTGCAACTGCGGACGCCGGACGGGATGCGCGGCCGCGTGTCCGCCGTGAATGGGATGTTCATAAGCATCTCGAACGAGTTGGGCGAGTTCGAGTCGGGGATGGTGGCGCATCTGTTCGACCGCCCGCATGATCCGGTCTTCGGCCCGCTGGTGTCGGTGGTCAGCGGCGGCGTCGGCACGATGCTGGTGGTGTTGGGGATTGCGTGGCTGTTCCCTGAGGTTCGCCGCTGCCGCCGATTGGACGAAGGACCCGGACCGGAGGGAGGCTGAGTAACTCGCTCCAAAGACCGCGCAGGCACAATTCGGCTTGAATGGTCGCCACTAAATTGGGCCTACGTTGCTAGCGCCGCTCACGAAATAGGTTCCCCATTTGCCTCTCGGCCCCTCTCCCCGGAGTACCGGGGCGAGGGAGTTATTTCGTGAGCGTTGCTACGGTCTTCGATAGACAGCCCAAATGTTCTCCGGCGGCACGTCGGGTTGGAACAGATGGGCCGGTCCGAGGATGTAGCCGCCACCGGTACCAAGCACGTCGCAGTACCGCCGCACCTCCGCCGCCACCTGGTCCGGCGTCGCGTGGGGCAGCAAGTTCTGCATGTCGATCCCGCCGTGAAAACACAGCCGGTCGCCGAATTCGGCCTTCAAGCTTTCCGGCTGCATCTCCGGCCCCACCGGCTGGATCGGGTCCAGCACATCAATGCCCAGGTGAAGCAACTCGGGGATGAATGACCGCATCATGCCGCAACTGTGGTACAGCACCCGGCCGCCCAGACTATGAATCCGGTCGCACATCTCCCGGATGTACGGGGCGACAAACTCGCGGAACATGTCCAACGAGATCAGCGGGCCGCGCTGCGTGCCCAGGTCGCTGATCAACAGATACAGGTCGATCCGGCCCTGGGTCACCTCGGCAGCACGCGTGTAGTCCTCCAGGTAGAAATCGGTGAACTTACGGCACAGGAAGTGAACCCAGTCGGGATGCTCGACCAGGTCCATAAACATTTCCTCCCAGCCGCGGACCAGGGCCGGTCGCTGCCAGATGTCCGCGAAGCCGTAGACCAGGGCTCGATCCGCATGGCGGCGACATTGTGCCAGCAGTCCCGAACGGTCGAGGCAGTCGGGCGAGGGCCAGGGAAAGTTCTCCAGGTCGGAGAGTCGCTCGGCCCCCGCCAAAGCGCCTTTGACGTCATCTCGCATCGCCCCCCAGGGGGTCTGCCGATAGACATACCGTTCGCCCCAGTAGTTCTGATAGAGGCCGTCGCCGATCGCAAGTTCCGGCGGTGCCGGCGCGTCGAGGTGGCGCACGTCGACGGCCAGTTCATCCAGCAGCCGGTCGCGATCGGTGTAGCCGGCGTGAGCCAGCAGCCGATTCCAAGTCGGCGGCTCCGCCCAGAAATCACTGGGCGTTCGATCGGGTTGCTCGTGGCTCAAGGCTGCCAGGACTCGTTCGCGGGAGAGCATGGTACGACTTGCCTGGGACCACGAAAGAAATAACGTCGTCTCTTCAATGTGGTCATCACGCTCTGCCGTAATGACCTGTCGTCACGGCGGAGCGTGACGACTACTATGCTTGAAACACTTGTTTCTTCGTCGGTCCCTACAGCTTGAGATCCACCGGTTTCACGCCTTTCGTATACTTACTGCCGCCCATGGGCGTCGGCTTGTAGGGACCCACAAGATCCACGTTGTTCTGAGCCGGAATCTGCGACTCCAGGCCCAGCCCCCAGTAGCAGCCGTTGACCAGCAGCCGGCGGAAGCCTGCGCTTTCGAAATCGACACCGCAACCCATCGTGGTGCAGAAGATGCGTGAGGTCTTGCCTGCGCTGCCGGTATACGACTTCAGCCAGGCCAGCGGCAGCATGGGTTCGTTCTTCTTTCCGACAACCGGTTTGTCCGTGGGTCGCATACCTTCCAGCACTTGGCCGTGGACCAAGACCTGCGCCTCGGGAATCAGGTGGGTGACGGTGTAGACGTCCGTCGGCCCCCAGATGTCCTCGACGCCACGCAGCACGGGGGAATCCTTGAACGCCGGGTTGACGATGCCCCGCGAGCTTTCCACGCCGTGGTGCCCGTGATGGTTGACCCAGGTTTCGCCCAGCACCTGCTGACCAAAGCCGCCGGGCCACTGCTGGCTGTTGAAGCTCCACTTGGCGTACGGGCTGGTCTTGCTTCGCGAGTAGGAAAAGGCGTGCGTGGCCGTGCGGATCCCCAGGACGGGCTTGCCGGAATTGACGAAGTCGACGATGTGTTTCATCTGTTCGTCCGGCAGTTCACGGAACCGCAGGAACAACACCATCAAGTCCGCGTGGTCCAACGCCTCCAGGCCGGGGATATTCTGCTGGTTGTTCGGGTCGATCGTACCATCCTGCGGATTGATGGCAAACAGCACCGTGCATTTGAAGCCGTGCTGTTTGGCCAGAATTTTGCCGAGCGCCGGCAGCATCTCTTCCGAGCGGTACTCTTCGTCGCCGGAGACCAGGACGATATGCTTGCCTTGGCCGGGACCGGCTTGCCCTTCGTACACCACCCACGGATCCTCCGCCGCGACAGCCCTGCCGCTCAGGATCGCCAGAGAGGCTATCAACAAACCCAAGAACTTCGCCGCCAGACTCGTCGTTCGCATGGCTCACCTCATGGTTTTCAAAGGGGTAGAGATCAGTGTCAGTCACGGGATGGCGAGGCCCCTGCCGAGCCGCGCGTTGCGACCGGCTCAGCAGGCGCTTCGCCCTCCCAGGAGAACGCTCCTTTGCGCTAGTCGCTCAACACACGCATCCGCACGCTGCCCGGCCGGACGCAGGGCAGCCGATCGATTTCCTGGATGGCCGCCTGGCTTCCGCCTTCGGTGGCTTGGTGCGTCATGATCACCAACGGCACCGTGCCGCCTTCGCCGCCCTGCTGCGGTTCATGCTGGATCAACGAGGCGATCGAGATCTGATGACGGCCGAGGGCTCCGGCAATCTGGGCCAACACGCCCGGATGGTCTTCCACCGTGAACCGCAGGTAATAGCGGGCCGGCAGCTTGGCGTAGTCCCGGATCACAATGCCCGAGTCGCGGTTGGACCACAGTTCCAGCGTTCGAAAGGTGATGCGGGTGCGGCCGACCGCGGTGTCGATCATGTCCGCGACCACGGCCGAAGCGGTCGGCATCCGGCCGGCGCCGAGCCCGTGGAAGAACACCGGCCCCACGGCATCGCCGACGATGCGGATGGCGTTGAACGCCTCCCGTACCTCGGCCAAGGGACTGCCGATCCGGACCAACGTGGGCGAGACGTGCAGTTCCAGACCCTCTTCGGTCAGCCGAGCGACCGCCAGCAGCTTGAGCCGATAATTCAATTCACGGGCGTACCGCATGTCGGCCGCATCCAACTTGTCGATGCCGATCCGTGGGATGTCTTTCCAGTGCACGCGCGCCCCAAAAGCCAAGTGGGCCAGGATCGCCAGCTTCTGGGCCGCGTCCGTGCCGTCCACGTCCATGGCTGGATTGGCTTCGGCAAAACCGCGTCTCTGCGCCTCCTGCACCGCTTCGGGATAGGCCAGTCCGCGATCCTCCATGGCCGACAAGATGAAATTGCTGGTGCCGTTGACGATCGCGTGCAGCGACGTGATTTGGTTGGCCGACAGACACTGGCTGATGTTCGCGATGATCGGCACGCCGCCCATCACCGACGCCTCGAACGCTATCGAGCGTCCCAGTTCGCGCGCCCGGTCGAACAGTTCCGGGCCGTGCTCGGCCAACAACGCCTTGTTCGCCGTGACGATGTTCTTACCGCTTTCCAGTAGTTTCAGCACGATGGTGCGCGCCGGTTCGATGCCGCCAATCAATTCTGCGACCACCTGGATTTCCGGGTTGTCGGTGATCCGCTTCAGATCGGTGGTCAGCAGGCCCTCGGGCAGCTCCACTTGGCGCGGCGTGGACACGTCGCGATCGACCACAGCTTCCAGCCAGAGCGTCCGCCCGGCATGACGCGCCGTGCGGTCGCCGTGATCCAAGAGCAGTTTGGCTACGCCCGTGCCGATATTTCCGAGTCCGACGATGGCGACTTTGGTTTTTTCCATAAGCAACTCGCACCGGCTCGATCTGGCCGGACTCAGAGGTTCAGTTCCACCACAAAACAACTCGCCACTTACGATACCCAACCAGCACCAGCGAAGCAACCCTAGCGGAACGTTGGCTTGGCCTGCTGCCCTCGCCCCGGTACTCCAGGGAGCGGGGCCGGGGGTGGGCCGCGCAAAACTGGGGAGTCGGGCGTCAAACGGATGGTCCTGTTTTCCTTTCCGCCCCCATCCGGGCTTGCCCCCGTGGAGCGAGGTTTCTGAACTACGCCACGGATCCGCAATCGCCT
>JAPLNJ010000812.1:0-581 GCA_026692885.1 Planctomycetota bacterium
ATATGACTTACCGCGCAGGGTGGCCACCGCGAGACCGCCGCGAACGAACCGCAGGAGCTTCTGACGCACATCGTCCTGGATGCACTCGTCCCCCGCGTCCTGCACGTCGCGGCCGTAGATGCCGAACGCCGGCAGACCCTTTTGCGTGTGGCCGGCCAGCACCGCCGCCAAGTACACGGCGCCGGGACGCTCGGTGCCGTTGAAGCCCCATACGGCCTTGGGCACCAGCGGATCCATGTCCATGGTTTCCGAGCCGTAGCACCAGCAGGGGGTCACGGTCAGCGACACGCCCACGCCCTGGCGAGCAAATTTTTCAGCGGTCTGCGCCGCCTCGGCCACGCCGCCGATACAGCGGTCCGCAATCACGCACTCGACCGGTGCGCCGCAGGGATGACGCAGGTTTTCCGAAATGAGCTTGGCCACGCGCTGGGCCATCCCCAGGGTCTGGTTCTCAAGCGATTCCCGCACGCCCTTGCGTCGGCCGTCGATGGCCGGGCGAATACCTACCTTGGGAAGCGTTCCCACCAGCCGATTGCCCACGTTCTTCGTCTCGGTCATCATACGCCTAATCTCCTACAACT
>JAPLNJ010000812.1:595-5199 GCA_026692885.1 Planctomycetota bacterium
CCTACAACTTGGCAAGTGAAGTGCCTGACGCCGCCATGACTACCCGGCGCACGTGCCGCACTTTTTTCCGGAACGCGTTGATGTTAGCAGACTTTCGAGTCTGCTGCAAATCGGCCAGGAAAAGTGCCAGGAAATCGCAACTTCCTGAGACGGCGGCCGGTGGGCGTTAGGCGCAGGGGCGAAAGAACTCCTGTCATCAGGCTGCGTAAGTGCACACGCCGTAGCGTCACTTCGGCAGCGCGGATGGCAAGGCCGGGGCACGGATGAGAAAGATGGACGGCCATCGAAGATCCTGATCTCAAGGAGGCAAGTGATGGAATCGTCCACAGACAACGCCCTTCTGCTTCGTTTACGGGTTGTCATCCGAGCCCCGGCTTTGCCATCCGTGCTATTCCGGCACGCAGGGTCGAAACAACGCTTTCGTGTTCTTTTCCGTCACCCAGCTCTTTTCCGTACGGGGCAGGACACTTGCGGGAATTGTTTCGGTCGTGTGCCTTAGGAATGTGGCTGGCGTTTCCAGGCTGGCGCGGCCTACCGCGGGATCATTCCGCCGCACCTGCCGGCAGGTGCTCGTGCAGATACCGCGTGAGCGTTTCGTAAAGATGGCGGCGGGTGTTCGCGCCTTCTCGAATGCTGTGCGTGCGGTTCGGGTAGGCCATCAGGGAGAACTGTTTGTTGTGCTCGATCAACCTATTGATCAGCACCTCGCAGTTCTGGTAATGGCAGTTTTCGTCGCCCGTGCCGTAGACCAGCAGCAAGTTGCCCTTCAGCTGGTGCGAGTAGGTGATCGGTGACCCGTTCTTGTACCCGGCCTCGTTGTCGGTGGGCAAGCCCATGTAGCGTTCCTGGTAGATCGTGTCGTAGAACCGTTGGTCGCTGATGAACGCGATCGCCAGGGCGGTGCGGTAGAGGTCGGGATAGCGGAAGATGGCGTTCAAACTCATCGAACCGCCGCCGCTCCAGCCCCAGATCCCGATGCGCTCGGGATCCACGTACGACCGCTGTCCCAGGATCTTACGCGTCGCCGCGGCCTGGTCCCCGGAAGCCAGACTGCCGATCTGCCGGTAGATGCACTTGCGCCACTCTCGTCCACGCGGGGCTGCGGTCCCGCGGTTGTCGATACTCATGACCAAGTATCCCTGCTGGGCTAGCATCTGGTGCCACAGATAACTGTCGCCGCCCCAGACATCCAAGACGGTCTGCCCGGCCGGTTCTCCGTAGACATGCAGCAACAGCGGGTAACGCCGCCGTGGGTCCAACTTGGGCGGCTGCATACACCAAACGTCCAATTGCACGCCCTCGCCGATGTCCACCCGGAAGAATTCGCTCGGACACTTCTGCAGGGCGGCCAATTTTTCGCGCAGTTGTGCGTTGTCGATCAAAGTCCGGACGGACCGGTGCTCCGGCAAACGAATCAGGCTGAGGACGGGCGGCTTCCCAAAGCGGGAGACGGTGTGAAAGGCCCACTGGCAATCCTTCGAGATCTGATAGGAATGCGTGCCCGGCTGATCGTCCGGCGTCACGCGCCGGGCTTTGCCGGACCCGTCGAGCGGCACGCGGTAGAGGTAACGCTGCGTCGGGTTGTCCGGAGAGGCGATGCAGTAGACCCAGCCGCGTTGCTCATCGACGCCAGCGATGCCGATGACGTCGTAATCGCCGGGCGTCAGCAACTTCATCTCCTGGCCCGAACGCGACACTGCGTACAGGTGACGCCAACCGTCTCGCTCGCTCAGCCACAGGAACCGTTTTCCTTTGCCCAGCCAGTGCCAGTCCTGGGCTACGTCCACCCAGGCGTCGTCGCGGTCGGTCAGCAGCACCTGGACGGCCCCGGTCGCCACTTCACCGCGGGTGACCTGATTCGTGTTTTGCAACCGGTTGAGTTGCTGGAAGACGACGCTCTTTGAGTCCGGCGCCCACTCCATTTCCGGAATGTAGTGATTCCGGGGATCGGCCGTGGTCTGGAACCACATGGTAGGTCCACCGCTGGCGGGGACGACGCCGACACGACACGCCGAGTTGGTCTGGCCGACTTTGGGATAGGCGAAAGGAGTGATTTTCGGGTACAGCGTATCGGTGTAATTGACGAGGCGGAACTCGGGGACGCCCGACGTGTCGAATTGCCAGTAGGCGATGTGCCGGCTGTTGGGGCTCCAGCGGAACGCCTTCCGCAGAGAGAATTCCTCCTCGTAGACCCAGTCCGCAGTACCGTTGATCAAGTGCTCCGAGCCATCGCTGGTGAGTTGGGTGATGTGCAGGTCGTCGAGGTCTTGGACGTACAGGTTGGAGCGGCACACGTAGGCGACGTGCCGGCCGTCGGGCGAGAAGGCGGCAAACATCAGCGTCGACGGCTCGGCTTTCCCGCCAAGCTTGTTCAGTTGGCCGTGCTTCCGGTCATAGACCCAGTAGTCGCCACGCGTGTTCAGACGCCAGACGCGTTGGCTGTTGGTGAAGATGAGCAGCTTCTGGCCATCGTCGGACCAGGCGTAACTCTCGATCGTTAACGGTCTCGGTTCGCGAGGCGGGACGAGACGGGCGGCGGGCACGAGGACTTCGCGTCTGCCCGAAACGGGATCAACCTGCACGACGTCCTTGGCCTCCTTGAGCTTTTCGGACGACTCCAAGGTGGTGTAGCCCGATCCGTGCTTGAGCCACTGCGATGGTCCCCGGTCGTCGGTCTTGAATTCCGCCATTCCAAAGATCCGCTCGAGCGTCAACAGCGAGCGGTCCTGCGGTTGTTCTCCGAAACCGACGGCAGCCCAGCAGGAGACCACCAGCGCCAGGCCAACCGCTGCGCAGATAGACAGACCCCGGCGATGCCGGGACGGTGGACAGGGGGCAGGCGTACAGAATTCAATTTTGCGTGACATCGGCGGAGCACTTCTTGATTGGAGGGTGTGGGACGAACTTGGCAACCGACACATCCGTCGAAGTATAGTTGGCGGCGTGGAAGAACGCAGGGTTGCGCGTCTGATCGGGCTTCTTGACGTTGCGAATTTGCGGGCCGTTGGTTATGGAAGGCTCCGCAGCGCAGGGATTTCAGGGATTGGCCTTGATCATAAGGTTACGATGATCCGCTGCTAGCGTTTTGCGCAACCTTATGATCAAGGCCCAACTCGCGTCATGCGCAAGTTCCAGACTCCGGTTTGCGGCCAAACCATGAAAAAACCCGGCCTCCGTGCAGAGGCCGGGCTTTGGTGTCTCGCCGCGGATGGTGCGGCTCCCGCCGCGGGAAGACGGATCGCCAGAACTTACGAACGCGGGGGAGCGGGCGTCGGCTGCGGTTCAGATGGCTTGGGAGCTGCCTTCACGCCGGTGCCTTCGTAGCCGGGCAGTGGCTTGCCATCGTCGCCCAGCTTGCCGCAGGCCCACAACAGACCTCGGGACACGAAATCCAGGTACATGGGATCTTCGAATTCCTTGTTGTGATGTCCCAGCGTGGTCCCGAAGACCTTGCCCTTGCCGAACTGGCCCACCCAGATGCAGGAGTGCTTCTGCGGCGAAGCGTCTTTCTTCTTCGGGTCGACTTGGATGCCATCGGCCAGCGAGGTCGTGCTGTCGTACACCTCCGAGATGGCGTACATCTCGGTGGGCACTGTCGTCCAGTGGGCTGGCAGGCCCTTTACGATCGGGTGTTGGGGCTTGGCCAAGTCGATCTCGATCGGCAACTGGGGACCATGCCCGTGCGAGCGGACACCGCAGAACTTGAACCACTGATCGGTCTTGCCGCGATAGCAGTGCATCGCGCAATGGATCACGAGGCCGGGCACGCCCGCCTTGTGAGCGTCGGTGATGTTGTGGATCCAGTCGAGGTCGGTGGTGCCGGCAAAGCATTCGTTATGGACCACGATGTCATAGGCCTTGGCCCAGTCCTTCTTCTCGTGGATCGACACGTTGTGGGCCGTCCCGCCGCCGCCTTCCTGGATGATCGTCCACTCCACGTTGGCGCGTTGGGAAATGCCTTCGGACAGGATGACTTTCTGTTTCGTGTAATCGTGGCAGCAACCGCCGGTGATCAGCAGGGCCTTGAGTGGCTTCGGCTTCTCAGCCTGCGCCACACCTACCCCGAGCAGCAGCAAGCAGCTCAATAAAGTGATTCGCATCGTCGTCCTTCTCCTTCTTGTTTGGGAATCGAAGTTGCCGTTACGCAGTTTCCTGGCCACGCCCGAAAGATTGGGTCGCGGCCTGACGGACGGCGCCAATATAGTCGACCCTCACGTAAAATCCTACACCCAGCCGCACTCCCGCCCGTGGCAGCCGATTGCTACAATGCTGAACATTCGGCAGGCGACCGGTGTCTTTGAAGTTGCGCATTATCGTAGGATGGGCCTCCTGCCCCGTCCTTTTTCGTAGGATGGGTCTCGTGACCCGTCCTTTTCCGATGTTTCTGAGGTCGGGTCGGAGACCCAACCTACAAGAAACGCCGCGAAAACGTGAGGGGGCAACTTCAAAGACCGCTGTCCGGGAATGTGGAGTAAGTTCGGCGGAGCCACCGCCACGGGGGTCGGCGCATCAATAAGTGTCGCAAACATAGTAGTCGTCACGCTCCGCCGTGACGACATGTCATCACGGCGGAGCGTGATGACTACTTTGAAAACCCGACAGTT
>JAPLNJ010000813.1 GCA_026692885.1 Planctomycetota bacterium
TACACTTCGCTGAGCACCAACGAGTTGGACTTCGTGAAGAAGTTCTCGCTGTTGGTGCTGAGCGAAGAACACGGGGCCGTGGTGCGGGAAGCCAGTCCGCCACAGCGGTAGGTAGTCAGGATGCCAAACGAGCACGACTGCACTGACGGGAGAGATCGCAACGGCTGGCCGGTTTGGCTCGCGGGCGACCCTGTCACCGAACCTCGCATGTAGGGATGAAGCGAACATGAGCAACGGCGATCAACCGCGTGCGTCATCGTCTGGGGCGGTCATCGCCATCGTGGCCGTCGTCGTTTTGTTGATGTTGGGCGGCCTGCTGGTTCTGGGCCTCGCTGGATTTCTCTTCTTACGAGTCCGCGCGGCACCGCAGGTTATTCAACCACCACAATTCACGGTCGGGCCCATCATGGCCGAGCCAATGAAAACGGTCGAGTTGCCTGCCGAGCGGCAAGCCCCAGGACCGGCCGAGGCTCCTCCGCAATATGGCGACATCCGCAAGATCGCCGTGCAGCTTGATCCGCAGGGCAAGATTCTCGTTGACGGTCAGGCGGTCGACATGGGCGGGCTGAAGAACCTGCTGGTCAAGGCCCGTGAGGACGGCACGATCCGCCTGGAAGTCGTCGTCGAGGTGGACCGGCAGTGCCTGTTCGAGCACGTCGCTGCCGTGCAGGCCGTCTGCAAGGAGGCTGGGGTCGAAAACGTGCGGGTTCAGGCGTTGACGGCATCGCCTGATTGATTTGCTGTGATCGGGCAGGATCGCCTTGCTGGATGCGGATTACCGCCCTCGCTGCTGCGGGAGTCGCTTACCGGCGCAACAGAGGCGGCAAGATAGTAAAGTCGAAAACGAAAGCGGCACTGGTATCTTCATCGCGTGGTGTCGGTCTCGTCCAAGTCGCGTCGGTGTGTCGGACCGACGCGGGGAGAGAGCGGGATTCACCAACCGGCAGCGCTGACGGCGCGGGGATTCGACGACCGCCTGTCGAGACGGGAATGATTGCGATGATCACGAGACGGGAAGGGCAAAGGAATGTGGGGCAAGGGAATCAAGGAACGGATGCTGGCTGGCTATTGCCGCGGCTGCTGATGGCACCACGAATCGCCGCCAGAGGATCGATTGCCGCCAGAAGGTCGAGAAAGGCCACCTCGTGCCCGCTACGGCGGACGGCCGCCGCGACCAGGCTCAGCCCAAGCGGCAGTGAGGGCATCGTGATCCGCTCCGTGTTTGCCGACATCAGCAGGACTTTCAACGCGTGTCTCCCTTGTTCCGCCCGAACGTCGTCGTCATTTCCCTGGCTACCAGACCACGGCTTTCAGACGGATCGAATCCTGCGTTTCGTGAATCTCAAAGAACTTAGCCCGTTCCTTCGGCGAATCGTTCGGGGCATGGAGGACGAGCATCGGCTTGCCTTCCAGCGAGTGAAACACCATGCAGTGGCCGCCGCCTTCGTAGAGCGGCTCGCGGTCCTGCGTCCAAGGTCCCTGCCTGGTCCCGCTGCCGGAACGGGCAATTCCGACCGCGTAGCCCCGCTCGCCGAAACTGGACCAGAGCATGAGTAACGGACCGCTGTTCAAGCGATAGAAGCACGGTCCATCCGTCACGTACTTTCCCGGCTGGACCGGTCGACACCAGGGCGCGTCCGAGGCCCGGAACAACAGGATCGGTTCGCCGGCGGGCTTCGAGAGATCGTCTGCCAACCGAACCGCGTTCATCGTTCCGTCAGCGATCTGGACCCACTCGTGGCAGAACACCATCCAAGGCTGGTTGTCCTCGACGTACAGCGTCCCATCCAGGGCCATCCAGCCGTGCGGCGTGGCAGCGGCGTCGGCGTGAGCGTGGAAAGGCCCCAGGGGACCGTCTGCGACGAATACCTGCGTTCCGCGTTTGACACGCTCCGCACTGAGGGTCGCGAACAGGTAGAACTTGCCACGGTAGGCGTGAATCTCCGGCGCCCAGAAGTCGCGATCGGCCCAGAATCCGGCGGGCGGCGTGAACACGGTGACCGGGGCCTGCCAGTGCCGCAGGTCCTTGCTGGTGTAGCACTCCCAGCCTTTCGTTCCCCGCTGTCGATTGCTCATGCTCGCGACCATGATGTACCGGGCGTTCGGGACGTCCGTGAAAACGAACGGATCGCGG
>JAPLNJ010000814.1 GCA_026692885.1 Planctomycetota bacterium
TTCGAGTTGAAGTGGGCCAACAAACCCAAGTACCGCCAGCCGCAGACGCACCGAGTGCGGATTCCGGTGGGCCGCTGGATACACCTGAAGGCGTGCCTTCATCTATCCGAGATGCCGGACGGTCGAGTGGAGCTATGGCAAGATGGCAAGAAGCTGATCGACCAGCAGGGACAAACCCTGCCATTGGCCGGTGCGATTTACGACAGCCTGGAAATCGGCATCAGCGCCCACAGCTTTGGCCCGAACGCCGCCACGGTCTACGTCGATGACGTGGCGATCTCCGACAAGCCCCTCGATTGACGTGCTTGCCGCTTCGACACAGCAGCCGAGAAGGCGAAGAGGAATTCCCAATGGACTGGCTGACCAAGCAGGCCAAATTCGCCGAAATTTCGGCTGCGACCACACGCTGCCTTGCCGAGCCAGTCCGACCGATTGTGGTTCTGCTGGTGGTCGCCCTGGTGGGCGTGTGGCCCGCTATACTGCTACACTGGCACCGGCGCACACGATATCGACGGTGGTCCTGGCGGCCTCGAAAGCAGCAGTGTCACGTTCGACCACGTACAACACATCCATGATGGCGGCGTCGTCCTGGCTCATGGTCATTATCCGATGTCGAAGATCCGTTGAATCGCCGGGTGTCCGTATTCTGCCCCTCCGGTCAAGACCTGGAGGTTCTCCGTGATCTGGACTTCGCCACTGCCGTGTGTGTGTCCACACAGTACAAGGAGCCGAGATTTCGGGTTTCCGATCCGCTGAGTCCTTCAGTCCAGGACGTGCCAAAGTAACCTCACTTGAACTGCTCCGACACTTGCCGCAGCATCGTGCCAACCGGGATTTGCTGCGGACATTTCTCTTCACAAGTCCCGCAGTCCAGGCAGGCACTTGCCCGCTCCGCCTCGGACAAGGAATGGTACAGGTTTCTGCAAAGCACGGCACTGCTCCCCTTGAACAGGGTGGCGTGATTGTAGAGTTCAAAGTTGTTGGGAATGTTCACGCCGTTGGGGCAGGGCAGACAGTAGCCGCACTTCGTGCAGGGGATCGGGGACAACGCCTTGTACGCCTCCTGCGCTCTGGCGATCAAATCCATTTCCTGCTGATTGAGCAATCCGATTCCCGACCGGCAGGCACTTTCGACGTTTTGCTGCACCTGCTCCAAGGTGCTCATGCCGCTCAGGACCAGCGATACCTCCGGTTTGTTCCACAACCAGCGTAAGGCCAGGTCAACCGGACTGCGCTGCGGATCGATGCTGCCCCAGATGTCCTGGATCGGTTCTGGTGGATTGGCCAGAGTGCCGCCGAAAAGCGGTTCCATAATGACCACGCCCAGTCCCTTGGCGGCAGCATACTTTAGCCCTTGGGTGCCAGCCTGCACATCCTCATTGACGTAGTTGTACTGGATCTGGCAGAGCGACCAGTCGAAGCCATTCACGATGTCCACAAACGCCTCGTAGCCGTCGTGGAAGGAGAAGCCAAGTTCGCCAATCCGGCCACTGCGTTGGGCGTGTTCCGCCCACTCCAGCACTCCGATGTCCCGCATCTTCGACCACGACTTCTTCTGTAGGCAATGCAGGAGGTAGAAGTCGATGTGATCGGTCTGGAGGCGGGTAAGCTGCTCTTGGAACAGGCGGTCGCAGTCAGCCAGACTGGCGACATGCCAGATGGGAAGTTTGGTGGCCACGGCAACCTTTTCTCGATAGCCACCGGCCAACGCCTTCCCGATCACCACCTCGCTGTTGCCGCCGTGGTACACGTAAGCCGTGTCGATGTAATTCACGCCGGAATCAACGGCACACCGGATCATTTCGATGGCTGCGGGCTCGTCAACTTCAGCTTCACGACCCGTAGTGGGTAGTCGCATCGCCCCGAAGCCGAGGGCAGAGACCGAGGTCTTGTTCTTTCCTAACGTTCGGTACTTCATCGTTCGATTCCGTCCGTATCTGGACGCCTTCCCTCAATCCCCAATTCCTCGGCATGGGGTTTCAGAGCGTCGATCACAAATTGGACGTGTTGATCGAAATCCACGCCGAGCAGTTCGACGCTGCTGCGGATGATTTCCCGGTCCACCTTGGCGGCAAAGGCTTTGTCCTTCAGCTTCTTCTTCACACTCTTCGCTTCCAGGCTGGCGATCCCATCTGGCCGCACCAAGCAGCAAGCGACGACGAAGCCAGCCAGTTCATCGCACGCCAGCAACGCCTTGTCCATTTCGCCCTTGGCGGGCAAGTTCCACTTCGTCTGGTGGAAAGCCACGGCGTAAGCGATGTCCTCCTCGCCCTGTTCCTTCAACCAGTCCACAATTCGTCGAGGATGTTCTTCAGGCCACTGGTCGTAATCAGCATCGTGTAACAACCCGGTGATGCCCCAGATCTCTGGATCGCCACCACACTTCGTGGCGGCCGCCCGCATCACCACTTCCACCGACCGGGCATGGTTCAACAATGACGGGTTCTTCGTCCACGCCTGGAGCAACTCCAGGGCTTGCTCACGGGGCAAGGTCATGATTCTGTTCTCCGGCTGCAATTCATAGTCATCTGCGCAGCGGACTCAAAGGTCGTTCTTTGGCATCCTGCTTGTGCATCGAGACCACCGCTCCTCGACAACTGCTTGGCACAACAGTACGAGATTCAGTTCAGCGGCTGATTGTACCGGGCGTAGGCAAAATCCGCAGCATCCCATTGCCCCCCGCTGGAACTCGTCGCCCACGGGTCTGGACGGTTTGATGCCCTGCTCTTCGGCAGCAGCACACGCCGGATCGACACGCGGTGACAGGCTCTTCTGGTATCCTCGCCCGCTTCAACACCGACGCAGCGCGACCACCTCGGTTCAGTAGGGACTGTAACTGTTCCCGCTCCTCGGCCTCCAGCCGAACCACATACTTGGCGTCCTTGCCCATATCTGCTCTCCTGGTAAATGAAACCACCGGAGGAGCAATTGCACGACTTCCGAGAACCCGTCAATTCAGACTTGAAGGGGCACTAGGGGTGGCCCCTTTTGAACTCTTGGGATCTACGGAGACGTCGCGGGCTCTGATGGCCCTTCGGGAAGATTGTCTTCGGAGGACTCTGACGTACCCGTCGAAGTCGCTTCCGACAAGCCCGCTTGTCCCCCGAACCAGGACTTGCTGAGTACATAGTTCAGGAGTTTGGGGGAACGTGCTGCTTTGCCTTTGCTTAGGAGCACCGAGTCGCTGGTGATCGCCTCAGGTCCTTCCGTCAAATGAACCTGGCAGTACTCCAAGAGCGAACCTTTTTCGAAGTGCACGTTTTTGACGGCAATCATGTACTCCGCGAGCGCGCGCTGGTACTGGACGTCCCGGTCGGCAAAACGCCGTTCCGCGTCGATGAGTTGATCGAGATTGACGGGCAGCCGTCCGCGCAACTTCTCCTGCAGGATGTCGACCTGTTTTTTGGCTGCTAAACGGCAGTTGTAGTTTGTCTGGCAGAAGTCGTAGGCCCGGTAGACATCCGCGACCGCATTGCTCAGATCGTGAAGGACCTGCCGCTCCTGCTCCTGCATGATGGCTCGTTCGCGTGCCAACTGGAGTTGCGCGTTACGCACCGCTGCGTGGGCGCGGCGGAAGCCGACCGGAAAGATCAACTCGCCACCCAGCTGCCACTCCTGGTAATGGCCTCCGAAGAGGTTGCCCAGCGAACTGTTGCCGAAGTCGGAAAAGGCGGGGTCGAACGCATCTTGCGGCGAGTTAAGGAGATTCTCGCCCAGGCCGCGCCAACGGTAACGACTGACAAGATCGAGCCGTGGCAAGAGGAAGTTGCGGCTGGCGATCAGTTCCATTTCCCGACGGCGGACGTGCAGTCGCTGGCGGCAGATCTCTTCGCGTCGCGTAATGCCTTCCGCTACGACGCTGTTCCAATCGTAGCTGATCGGTGCCATCGTGGGCTCATCCGCGGGACGAATCAGACGGTCGCTGTTGACTTCCAGGCCGAGCACCAGACGCAACCGGCGTTCCGCAACCTGGACTCCTCCCACGCCGCGAAATGTACCGCCACTGCTGCCGTTGAAGGTGCTCGTACGATCCAAGATACGGCCTGTCAGGGCCTCATGCACGTCCTCCTCGAACCGGTAGTATTGTTCCCGGAACTGAGCCTCGCGTTCGGCGACCCCACCGGGCTGTTGAGCCAGCAATAGCCCCTGGACGGCGCGCCACGCCTCCAAGCTGCCGTCGCGGGCCTCGATCTTCGCGGCCAAGTCCCGATAGGCAAAGTACAAGTCCCAGTACGCGTTCTCCACGTTGCTGACCAAGTCGCGTAACGCGATCCGGAAGTCGACCAGACCGACTTCGGTGTTCAGACGTGCCACGATGATCCCTGCGTTGATTCCCGGGACGGCGTTCGGCCCCGCGATTCGGTTGAATTCGACTCCGGCCCCCTGTAGCAACGGCTGACGCACCTCGGCTTCCAGGATCGTTTCCCAGGAATACGGAAACTGGTTCCCGGCTGCGTTGTTGGCATCGTACGTGACCGTGTTACGCAGGAACATCTGGGTGCCGGCCGCAGCTTGCTTGCTGACCTGCGATTGCCAGACACCCAAGTCCTGTTGAAAAATCCTGGCTCCCCCCGCCGTAAAGAAGTTGTTGAGCATGCGATCGTTCTTCTCGACGAACACGCTGGTGCTCACCTGCGCGTCGAAGGCGCTCAGGGCACCCTCCATCCCGGTGCGCGGTTCACTGGCGTCGATCGCGGGGCCGTGAATTGTGCGGATGCTGGCTGGCGAACGGATCACGGTGCCGCCCAAATCGCGCAGGACCGGCGATCGCGTAACCGCGATCTGGATCGCGTCTTCCAGCCGCAGGTCCCACCACTCCTTGGGGTCGCTTGGGTCACGCGGATCCCGGATCGTTCGCGGCGACGACACGTCACTCTGGAAATCCGTGACAATGGCTTGCGAATCCGGGAAGGCCGTGGCTCTGGCCAGGCCCCGATAGTGGCTCAGATCGGCTTCAAAAACCGGGTTCTTTTCGCGCAGCATGCACCCTGCTGCCGAAATGGCAAAGACGCTCACCAATACCCAGACCAGTTTGGGATACATAGGCAACAGCGGTAAGGATCAAGGCCCACCACAAGTATTCGGGAACGGCAACAGCGTCCGCCGATTCGGGTCCTATTCTATTGATCGGCACGGACCGCACGCATAATCGCTAATTCCCTAAAAATCGGAAGACTCGGCGCGTCATGTGCATGTTTCGCAAATACTCCACACGACGCCCTTTACCAGCGGAAGGAGGCGATGTGATTTCTGAAGTCTCGACCCGGTGATTCGCCACGGGGTTGGCGATATAATGCCGCGTACCATGAACGATGATTTTGACCTGGCCCAACCGCCCGATTCCGACGGTGTATGGCAGACCATCGAGAAATCGCTCGACGAAATCGCGCAGTTGGCGAAGGCAGACTTGACGGTGGGCGAGTTTCACGCCGGGCTGCTGGAACACGTGGTCCGCGCCTTAGCCGCCATCGGGGGTGTCGTGTGGTTGGTCGATCGGGATGGCCAATTGCAGCTCGATTACCAGTTACATCTGGAAGATGCGTTGCTCACGATCGATGAGGCAGGCCAGCAGTCGCACTCTCAATTGCTCCACAGCATCCTCCGAAACGGGCGCCCCCGGCTGATGCTGCCGCACACAGGGGACGCGGAGTTGAGGAACCCGACGTCGCTGCTCTTGATTCTCTGTCCGCTCGCGGTGCACGGCGCGCCGCTGGGCGTGGTGGAGATCTTTCAGCGACCGGAGACGAGCGCCGCACTGCAGCGCGGTTACCTGCGGATCTTGACGACGGCCTGCGAGTTGGCGGGTGATTTTCACCGCGATCGGCAGCTGCAAGAACTTGCGCAGCGAGAAGCGTTCGGGAACCAGTTGCGTCAGTTCTCGCTGGCGGCCCACGCCTCGCTGGAGCTACGTGCGACGGCGTACGCACTGGCCAACGAAGGACGTCGGCTCATCGTGTGCGACCGCCTCAGCGTGATTGTCCGCCGAGGATCAAGGGCTCAGTTGGTGGCGATCAGCGGTGTCGATACATTCCAGCGACGAGCGAGCGTGGTCCAGCGGTTGGAAGCGTTGGCCGAACTGGTCTCGGCTACGGGGGAACCTCTCTGGTATCCGGACGACCGGGCTCCGCGCGCACCGCAGTTGGAAACGGCACTGCAGGCCTACCTCGACGAGGCGCACGCCCGGTTTCTGGCCGTGGTGCCCCTGCGAGACGCTCGCGCGCCTCAGCCCGCGTCCGCGAGATCTCCGGGAACGCTGGTCGTCGAGCAGTTCTCCTCCCCGTTGGACGACCGCGTACGGCCGCGTCTTCAGGCGGTCTGCGACACGGCCGCGTTGGCACTCCGCAGTTCCTTGGAGTACGAGGGCATTCCCTTATTGCCGTGGCTACGTCGGGTGCACCGGGCCAGCTGGTACGCGCGGGTCGAGCGGTTGCCGAGGCTCCTGACCGTGGCGGGCCTGGCGCTCGCCTTGCTCCTGGTCGCATTCCTCGTGCCGGCCGACTTTCAGATCACGGCTCGCGGTGAACTTCAGCCGCGCCGACGCTACCACTTATTTGCTCCGAGCGACGGCGTGGTTGTCGCCTTGCCGAAAAGACAGGGCGACTCGGTTCGGCGCGGTGAAGTGGTGATCATCCTCTCGAACCCCAAGCTGGATCTGGAGTTTGCCGAGATTGCGGGGAAGCTGCGCACTAGCGAAGAGCAATTGGCGGCCGTTGGTGTGGCCCGCCTGCGCAACGATGCGGCGGCGGTCAACACGCGCGACCGGCTGGAACTGACGGCTCAGGAGGAACAGCTGAAAGAGCGGATGGGGGGATTGGAAAAGCAGCTGCAGATTCTGACCGAGCAACGGCAAGCGTTGGAGGTGCCGAGTCCCACGGACGGTCAGGTGCTCACCTGGGATGTGGAGCGACTGCTGGCCTCACGTCCGGTGCAGCGCGGGGAGCGGTTGTTGACCGTGGCCGATTTGAGCGGACTGTGGGAACTGGAACTGCGGATCGACGACGATCAGGCGGGACACGTGGTGGCGGCCCGGCAGGCTCTGGGGGAGCGGTTGGAGGTTTCCTTTCTCCTGGCGACCAATCCCGGCGTGTCGTACGCCGGGACGATTCGTGAAGTGGCGACCGCGACGGACGTCGATGACGCCGGACGCCCCCAAGTGCTGGCCGTCGTGGACCTCGCTGGGGCGGACCTGCCGCAGCCTCGGCCAGGCGCGACGGTCGTCGCGCGCCTGCATTGCGGCCGCCGATCGATCGGCTATGTGTGGCTTCGCCAGGTGTGGGAGGCCATTCAGTCTCGGATCCTCTTTTGACGGCGACAGGTACTGGGAGATCTCGCGGATGACACATCTCGATCGCAGGGTGCTGAGCGTGGCGGTCTGTCTGGCCCTTGGTCTTCCGGCTGGTGCGGCCGAGTTCGAGGCAGTTCCGGTGCTGATCGACTTGCTGGACGAAGCCGAAGTACCCACTCGCCAGGCTGGTGTTCTGGCCGCCATCGACGCTCGGGAGGGGACCAGTGTCGAGGAAGGCGGCGTCTTGGCGCGCATCGACGATGCCGAGGCGGTATTCCTCCAGCAACGGGCCAAGCTGGAAATGGACATCGCGGTCAAGAATGCGGCCAACGAACTGGGTGTGCGCACCGCGGAAAAGACCTGGGAGGTGGCCGAATCGATCCGTCAGCGGACCAACGAAGGTGCGCAGAAGTTTCGCAATAGTATCTCGCAAACCGAACTCGATCGCCTGCGGTTGGACGCGGAAAAAGCCGAGCTGGCGGTACAGCAGGCGAAACACGAGTTGGAGGTCGCCCGAGTCACGGCTCAGTTGAAGCAAACGGAATACGAATCCGCTTGTCACAATGTGAAACGTCACCGGATCGTCGCCCCGTTTGCCGGTATGGTGGTCGAAGTTAACCGGCGCCGCGGCGAATGGATCGAGCTGGGCCAGAAGTTGCTCCGCCTGGTGCGTCGCGACCGTTTGCAGGCGGAAGGCTTCCTTCCTGCGCGGTGGGGACGCGGCGAGTTGACCGGTCGGCGGGTCACGCTGGCCATCGATCCAGCGGAGAACCTGCCAACGCCGTTCACGGGCAAAATCGTGTTTGTCAGTCCGGAGGTGGACCCCCTGAACGGTCAGGTTCGCATGCTGGCTGAGATTGAGAACCCAGACTTGACGTTGCGGCCGGGTGTGCGCGCAACGATGTCCATCCTGGCCCCTTAGGCTCCGCCGAAGAATAACTCCCTCGCCCCGGTACTCCGGGGAGAGGGTTGGGGTGAGGGGCCGAGAGGCAAATGCGGAAGTTATTTTCGGCCGTGCCTTAGGACCGCGAAGGGAATAGCTGTCGGGTTTACAAAGTGGTCATCACGCTCCGCGTGATGACATGTCGTCACGGCGGAGCGTGACGACTACTATGCTTGCGACACTTATTTCTTACGCGGTCCTTAGCAGGCAGTGGAGAGCGATTGGTCGGAGCTTTAGCCATGATGTCTGCTCCTTACATCGCCGACGCCGTCGAGCGCCCGTTGCCGCTGCGCATGCGTTCCGACTTGCGGGTGGTACCGCAATGGTATCGCGGGCGGCGGCATTGGTTGCTGAAAGATCCGCTCGCTCTGCAGTACTTCCATCTGCTGGATGAGGAACACGCGGTTCTCGAAATGCTCGATGGGCGGACCGGCCTGGCCGAGATCGTCCGGCGATTTGAGCAGCGGTTTGCCCCGCGCCGCTTGAGTATTGCAGGTCTGCAAGCTTTCCTGGGCGAGCTGCACCAACGCGGTCTGCTGCTGTCGGACGTGCCGGAACAGGGCGAGCGTCTGCTGGCCCGGCGGGGCCAACGCCGGCGCCGAGCCTGGCTGGAGGCGTGGGGGAACCTGTTGGCCATTCGCCTGCCGGGGACGGATCCGGATCGTTGGCTGGGACGGATCGCTGGTTACTGTCGCGGCCTGTTTGGGCCGCGCGCGTTGGCCGTCTGGTTGGTCTGGAACACGGCTGCCGCGATCTTAGTCACCGTCCACGCCGACGCTCTGCTGGCCCGGCTCCCAGATTTCTACGGCTTTTTCCACGCCGCCAACTTGTTGCCTCTGGCGATCACGGTGGCCGGGGTCAAGGTGCTGCACGAACTGGCCCATGCCGTGGCCTGCAAACACTGGGGCGGTGAATGCCACGAGTTGGGATTGATGCTCTTGGTGTTTACGCCGTGCTTGTATTGTGACGTCTCCGACGCATGGACCTTGCCCGACAAGTGGCAACGGATTGCCATCGCGGCGGCGGGTGTCTACGTGGAGTTGTTCCTGGCCGCCACGTGCACGTTCCTGTGGTGGTTCAGCGAACCCGGTTTGTTCAATAGCCTGTGCCTGAACGCAGTGTTTATCTGTTCACTGAATACGTTACTCTTCAACGGCAACCCGTTACTGCGGTTCGACGGATACTACCTGTTCGCAGACCTGCTGGAGATCCCCAACCTGCAGACACGGGCGCGCGCGGCGGGCGGGCGGCTCTTGGCGCGCTGTTGCCTGGGTGTTGACTTGCCCGACGAGCGGGCCTTGACGGAAGACCGGAAAGCTTTGCTGGTGAGCTACGCCCTGGCCTCGACAGTCTATCGCTGGGTGGTTGTGATCGGTACGTTTCTCTTTCTGACCGCAGTGCTCAAGACGTTTCACTTGGAACTGGCGGCGCAGGGGTTCATGATGCTGGCCATCGCGGGAATGGTCGCTGGACCTGCGCTGCGTGCGATACGATTCCTGTCGGACCCGCTCATGAAGCGGCAGATACAACGCCCTCGTCTGAGTGTGACCGTCGCCGCGATCCTCATGCTCGCCGGGGCGGTCTGGCTGGTTCCCCTGCCTTGTCGCGTCGCAGCGCCGGTGCTCCTGGAGTTCGGGGACGCCCACACGGTCTACGTCTCGGCGCCGGGCGAGATCCGAGAGGCGATCCCGGCGGGCACCCGTGTGGAGCCGGGCGCAATTTTGGCTCGACTCGCCGATCCGGAAACCGACAAGGAAATCACGCGACTCACCAGCGAGCGGGAGCAGCAACGGCTGCACCTCCGGCAACTGGGAATCCGGCGGGGGCCGCGGGCGGAAACGGCAGCCCAGATTCCCGCCGCCGAGAAACTACTGGCGCAACTCGATGCACAACTCGACCAACTGCGGCGTCGCCAGCAGACGCTCACGCTGCGGGCCCCCGCTTGCGGCACAGTCCTGAGGCCCCCGCGAGTCAGCGGACACATGCCCTGGCCCACACAACTGTCCGGCTGGTCCGGAACCCCGCTTGACGACCGGAATTGTGGTAGCTTCCTGAAATCCGGAACCCTATTTTGCCTCGTGGGTGATCCGGCTCGTCTGCAGGGATTGGCGCTGCTCGATCAGGCCGACGTCGAGTTCGTACAACCGGGTCAGCGAGTGCATCTGAAGTTCAACCAGCGACCCGAACGGACATTCCACGGGACCGTTCAGGAACTCGCCAAGCTCGATCTGGATGCGGAACCGCGTCTCCTGGCCGCCGTCGGGAGCCTGCCCACGCGAACAGATCGGTACGGCGCACCGCATCTGTTGACGACCGCCTATCAAGCGCGTTTGGAACTTGATGAGCACCCGGAGCGTCTACTGTCAGGGGCGCCAGGGCGGTGCAAGATCGACGTGGCCCCGCAGTCCCTCGGACAACGTCTGATCCGGTTCCTGCGCCGGACATTCCGCTTCACGCTGTGAGCTGCCGCGGCTAGCGCCAAACGGTTTTCGGGGTTGTCGGTGTCAAGAATGGGGTTTTACGGTTTCGCATAGACGGACCGCCGACTGGGGTCAGACGTACAGATTTCAGTTTTCGCGGGCAGAAGGCTTTTCATGGGCTTGGACACACGACCGCGAAAACTGAAATCTGTACGTCTGACCCCTTGTCTCGCGCCCTGTCCCTGCTGAACCGTTAAGTCTCATTCTTTACGCGCAAGGGCCAAAATAGCGTTTGGTGCTAGTAGGAGGGGATACCGAGTACCCGGAATTCGCGAGGTGCCGGGCCGCCGGGCCGAAAGTGGTGGTCGTGATAGATGCAATATTGGGGATGTTGAGTGACGACTCGATACGGCACGAGCGCCGCGTTGGCGTAGAACCTGGCGACCGAGACCGCCGGCTGCAATAGTCCGCTGACCGGCAAGTCGGCAGGCTGAACCGCCGGGGCCTGGGGAAAGCGGGAGCTGGCGAAATCGGCGGGTAAGGGAAGCAACCGCCCCTGTTCGTCCCGTTTCTCGGGGGGGGCGATCTTCGTGGTCAGCTGGCCGATGGGCACGATTCCCGGATCTTCGGTGTCATCCTGCTCCTCGGTCTTGTCGTGCGGGACCGCCAATGACCCCCTGTCGGGCGCCAGACGTGCCGGCTCACTCCGCTCGGGCGTCGCCTTGGGGGATGGCAGTAGCTGCGCTGGCTGTTCCGTCGGGACGCTCACTTCCGGGTTGAGGTACGGTGCCTGGATTACACGCACAAGGGAACGCTGGCGAGGCAGCGCGTCGCTCCGTTCCGCGGCTGGAGTCGGCAACTGCGAAGTGGCCGCCAGATACGCCACCAGCAACCAGACAATGCTCGGGCGGGCAATCTGGAACCCGATTCTGCGGGCGCGGCCAGCCGCGCCGCACACGGCTGGCGACCTGGGAATGGGTGACGTCGTGTTGATCGTGCTTGGCATGCTGCCTCTAAGCTCCCAACCGGCCATTCAGGGATCTCGTCCTGGGAAATCTCCGCGTTAGAGAAAATCGTCTCGAAATTCGCGGTATCCGCAGCAATTTGCCTCCAGCTGTGGCAACCGATAGAATGGCTACATTTAGTACTCTCGCAATAGTCGTTGCACCCGAAATGTCACCCGAGGCGGCATAACCTTGAGCAGAGTTACGCAATCGTTAGAATCAGGCAATTGGGCAAGGCCTGCGCGGCTTGACACCTGTTCGGCGTCTGGTTGACGAGGACGATCACGCAAAACCAGTAGATTGTCGAAACTTACCGGTGTGCGGAAAGGATACGGCATGGATCTCTCGTCCTGGTTTCAATGGCTCTTGAAGGTTCGACGTCGCAAACGTCGTTCATCGACCCGCCGTCTGTACGAACAAGCTGAACCGCGGCTGTACGTAACCCAGTTGGAAGATCGCCGGGTTCTGACGACGTCCGCTGTCGGAGGAACCCTCGGTCCGACGGCGAAGGGCTCCTGCTTGGGGGCTTCCGCGAGTGTCCTTGGTTCGTCGGTATCCGCAGCCGGCAAGTACGCTGTACTTCCCGCCTTCGCCGAGAGCCGATTCGAACGGACGGACAGCAGCCCTGAGGGGCGTATGGCTAGTGATCCGGCAAGTCCGTTGCCGACTTCGCAGGTCAAGTTCCTGCGCACGGCACGTCACGGCAACGGCGTTGGGCCGTTGGCCGTCCTGGGGCAGCGTCCGCCCGATGCGAGCCACCGGTCCGAAAGGGTCGGCGAGCATTCCCCGGCGTCTTCGGCAGCGACGAGTGTCCCAGGCGAACAGTTCGACGGCCACCTCGACGTGCAACTCGACCGCTCGAAAAATTTGGTCATCACGATCTCGGGCGACACCGCAGGCACCCCCACGACAAGCCTGCAGTTTGATGCTGCGCGAAATGTGCTCTGGATTAGCGACTCGAGCCGCGTCATCACCAGTGGCATCGCCGACACGGCTGGTGATGGCAGCCACCGCGTCGCCGTGTCACTCGCGTCTGTGACCGGGGAGCGGATTGTTGTAGATGATCCGCAAGGCGGTACGACGCTGGTCGTTGATTTCTCCACCGGCCCGTTCGCCAAGACCCTGGAATATCGCGGGGGACAGGCGGGGGACAGCACGCTCGTGTTGACAGGTGGTGTGGTGGACACGGTCAGCTACTCCTTTCACGGTCAGGCCGATGGTCAGATCGACGTGCGCTCTAACGGCACGGTCTCCAGCATCCTGTTCGCGGGCGTCAAAGCTTTTGTCGATGAGGTGGCCGCTGATACGCAGACTTTCCAGTTCACTTCGTCATGGGCCACGCTGACGTTGTCGGACAACTCGTCTGCTGGCGATCACCGATCCTCGCTGGCATCCGATCTGGGCACCTCGATTGTCTTTGCTGATCCGCGCGTGTCGCTGACGATCGCTGCGGGCGATGCGAGCGGGGCGACGGGCCGAGCGATCAACGTGAGCGGACTCGACAGTACGTTCGATGCGAGTCTCGTGATTCAAGGCAATGAGTCCGACACCGTGAATTTCAGCGGGCCGATTGATCTCGGGTCCGGCACCCTGGTCGCCAGTGCCGGTCGGCTCGACGTGACACAAACGATCACGACGCACGACGCCGCGGTCGATCTGCAGGCGCGTGATGGCATCAGCATCTTGGCGGCCGGCATCATCAACGACCCCCACGGCACGATCCGTCTCCAAGCTCCGAGCATCGTGCACGACGGCTTCGTCTTCGCGGTGGGCGGCGGGCAAGTCGAATTCGATGCCGGCAGCCAAGGGACGCTGCTCGTGTCCGGGGTGGTCGATGCATCGGGAACGGAAGCGGGACAGACCGGTGGCACCATTCGGCTCCTCGGCAATCGCGTGGGTCTGATCGGCAACGCCCGGATCGACGTTTCCGGTACGGGCGGGGGCGGCACGGTATTGGTGGGCGGCGATTACCAGGGCAAGAACCTAAGCATCCAGAACGCCAAGAACAGCTACGTGGGGCCAAATGTCCGCATTACGGCCGACGCAGTCCGCTCGGGCGATGGGGGCAAAGTGGTCGTGTGGGCCGATCACACGACTCGATTCTACGGTATCATCAGCGCAGTGGCTGGTCCGCTCTTTGGCAACGGCGGTTTCGTCGAAGTCTCTGGGAAGGTCAATTTGGACTTCGCAGGCAACGTCGATACTTCGTCAATCCAGGGTAGCGTCGGCACGCTGTTGCTGGATCCCGGGACGCTCGATATTGTCGCAAGCGGTAGCAACGACGGTAGTCTTCCCGTGATCAATGAAACGGACGATGACACAGCACCCTATACCATTTCCGCCTCGGCGATCCAGACAGCACTGAGCAGCAACAACGTCTCATTGGCGGCCCAGACCGCCATCAATGTCACCGTCGAGATACACGTCAGTGCAGTAACGGGGAGCAATTCGCTGACGCTGACCGCGCCGACGATCACCGTCAGCAGCGGCGTCGATATTCTCACAAACAATGGTGGCATTTCGCTGAACGGAAATGTTGTCTTTCTCGGGAGCAGCCAACTGGACGCAGGCAGCGGTCAGATCACGCTGGGCGCCACGACGCTGTCGGACGGGATGACGCTGACGTTGGGGACCGGCGGAGCCGGGAACGTGAGCGTGGCCAGTCTGGCGGGGACGGCCGACGGGGCGTCGTCCAATGTTACATTCAATGTGACGGGCACGGTCGGCGTGACGGGGGCAATGGGGACGGACCTTGGGACGGTGACGGTGACCAACAGCGGCGGGACGACATTCAGCAGCACGGTGGATGCGGCCACGGTGACGCTGACCAACACGACGGGGGCGATCGCGTTCGATGGAGCGTTGACGGCCTGGACGCTGAACACGGCGAATCCGGGCTACAGCGTGCAGATCAACGCGGGTGGCACGATCACCAACGACGCGAACTTCCTGAATACGGGGACGGTGACGTTGGGGGTGGGTGGCGGCGATACGCTGACCTTCAATGGCGGCTTGGCGACCACGGGGAATGCCAGCAATCCGAGCGGAACGACGCTGAACGGCGCGTTGCAGACCAGCGGGGACCAGATCGATCTGGGGTCGCTGACGCTGGCGGGCAACTCGACGATCGTGACCAACCAGG
>JAPLNJ010000815.1 GCA_026692885.1 Planctomycetota bacterium
CGCAGGCCGCTGGCAAGCACCGCCGAGGAACAGCACGACCAGCCACAACCACGTAGCTGCCAGGACCGTGAGCCGAGGAGAACGACGGAGTCGGGAGTCATTTTCGGTCATGAGCTTTTCCACATAAAACGACTCTTACCCAAAAAAGACTCCCGCCCCCTTGGCCCGGCCTGATGCAGCGGCTCGCCCACGCGCACGCCACCCGCCAGCGGGTAACCGGCTTGCGGTTACACGAAGACTGCCGCGAAGCGGCTTCTGCTTCCGAGCACAGTCCCGAACCGGCTCGGCGGGAGCCTCGCCCTCCCGAACCGGCTCGGCAGGAGCCTCGCCCTCCCGACTTGGCGTTTGGTTGACTGCGCGGCGCTCGATAGGATGGGACATGGGCCTACTTCTTCGTCGGCGATGGATCCTCGCCGGAGTCCGGAGCCGACAGCCATTTCACGTCGTAGCGGTTCATTAAATCCTGGAACAGCTTCTGAGCCAACTCCTGTTGTTTTCGTTGCCGATACTCGGCCTCGACCTGCCCCCGCACTTGGCTGAAAGGCAGGGTCGACGCGGGCGTTTTCTTAGCGACCAGCACCAGATAGCGCGCCTGACCGTGGACCAGTGGCTTGTCCGTCCAGCGGCCAGCCTCCAGGGCGAACAGTGGTTCGATGGTTCCCAGCTGTCCGTCGGTACGGCCCCGCACGAGCGTCTGAAGCGGAGCCTTCGGCGGCGCATCTTGTTCAGCGCCGCCCGCGCGTTTCGCAGCCAGCCGTTGGAAGTCCTCCGCGGACTTGATCTCCTGCAGGAGTTTCGCGGGATCCTCGTCGTCGGCCAACCGAATCGTCACGGCTTCCAATGTTTCCGGCTGCTGATAGCGGTCGGTATGCGTCTTGTAGGAGGCTTCCAGGTCCACCTCGGTCGGTTCGATCTTGCCCAGTTCCCGGTCCTGGAACAACTTGGCCAGCAGCTCCTCCTCCAGCGCACGGCGCGACTGGAGGTAGGCTTCCTCCCGGTCGAATTTCAATTCGCGCGCTCGGCGGGTGAACAATTCTCGCTGCAGCAGTTCCTGCAGCAATCGCTGACGTGTTTCAGGTTGGCCAAGTTGTTTCAACAGGGCCTGCCGCGTCGCGGCATCGCCCCCGGCGCCCTGCATGGCGAGCATCTGATCCACCCGCCGCTCGATCAGCCGGTCCAGGTCGGCTTCACCGATTTCCTCGCCGGCTACCGTAGCCAGCACTTTTCCTTTGCCGATCTGTTCCGCGCCCGCCTCGACACGTCGGGAAAGTTCCCGGCCAACTTCGCCGTACAGACCCAAGCGGCGAAGACAATCGATCATCAGTGGGCCGATCTTGCCGCGCAGATCCGTCTCCTTTCCCGCGTACTGTTCGGCGCGGACAAAGGCCGTGACGGCAGGTGCGAACTCCTCCGCCTGCAAATGCAGTTTGCCGATGCGGTACAGGATTTCTGCGCGATCCTGCTCGTCGGGCGCAGCGGCCAGATACTTTTCCCACGCACGTGCCGCCTCGCCCGGCAGGCTCTTGTTCTCCAACTCGATCGCCACAGCTCGAAGATCTTCACGTGGTGGGCCGGCGACGGAGGCCAGTGTGTTTTCGCCTCCCCGCCGAGGCAGCAGGGCGAGCAAGCAGGCCAAGGTCAGCACCTGCAGGATCGCCAGGAGGATAAACCACTTGCGGCCAACGCCGCTGGCCAGTCGATTAAGTTTTCCCGGCGGGATACCTAGTTCCAAGTTGGGTCGTTCGTGGGCGTTCATGTTGGTTAACGGAACCTCTTCTCGCGCATCTGGAAGAATCGTCGCAAGCTCGCCAGGTAGTCGCGGTGCGTATTGATTGCCAATTGGTCCACACCGACTTTCTTCAACTCATCCGCGAGTCCCCGGCTCCGCTGTGCGGCGCGGGCGGCGAACAAGGTTCGCACCGCGCTATTTCGGGTATCGAGTTCCACCAGCTCCCCGGTTTCCGCGTCGCGGAGCGTGATGAAGCCCACGTCCGGCAATTCGTGTTCGCGCGGATCGGAGACCGTGATGGCCGTCAGATCATGCCGCTGCTTGGTAATCGCCAGCGAGCGCCGAGCACTAGGGCCGAGGAAGTCGCTGATCAGGAACACCACAGCCCGCCGCTTCTGAACGCGGTTCAGAAAATCCAAAGCGGCCGCCAGGTTGGTGTCTCGCGGCACCGGCCGCACATCGATCAGTTGGCGGATACTGTGCAGCACGTGGGCCTTGCCCTTGCGCGGCGGCAGGTACTCCAACACGTCGTCGCAGAACTTGATCAACCCGATCTTGTCGTTATTCTTCAAGGCCGAAAACATCAGCATGGCGGCCACTTCCACTACCAAATCCAACTTGGATTGCCGCGTCGAGCCGAACATGCCGGAGGCCGACACATCGACCACGAAGAACACGGTCAGTTCCCGCTCTTCGCTGAACAGCTTGACAAAGCAGTCGCCGGTCCGGGCCGTCACGTTCCAGTCGATCGTGCGGATATCATCGCCCGGTTCGTATTGACGCACCCGGTCGAACTCCATGCCCCGGCCGCGGAATACGCTCTTGTACTGCCCGGCCAGCAGATCGTTGACCGTGCGGTTGGCCACGATTTGGATCCGTTGCACTTTTTTCAGGATGTCGGCAATGCGAGGGTCGAGCATAAGGGGGCTGTCAATGCGATGTGTGCGGCTAAGCGGGGTTGTTGAGTTACGGCACGGGCACCTTGCTGAGGATCGTGCTCAGCACGTCTTCCGTCGCCATTTGCTCGGCTTCGGCTTCGTACGTCAAAATTACCCGGTGCCGCAGCACGTCCAACGCCACATCTTTGACGTCTTGTGGCGTGACATAGCCGCGGCCATTCAGGAACGCCATGGCCCGGGCACCGATGCCCAGACAGATCGTGGCGCGCGGTGACCCGCCGTATTCGATCAGCGGCGCCAACTCCGGCATGTCGAAGGCAGCCGGATCGCGAGTGGCCTGGACCAGGTTCAGGATGTACTCCTTCAGCTGCTCGTCGATGTAAATCAGTTTGACGATTTCCTGCATCCCGTGGATGTCTTCCGCCGAGAGCACGGGCTGGACGGTGCGGCTCAGACCGTCAAGGGCCATGTCCAGAACCTTGCGTTCCTCCTCGCGTTTGGGATAGTCGATCCTGATTTTCAACATGAAGCGATCGATTTGAGCTTCGGGCAACGGATAGGTGCCCTCCTGTTCGATCGGGTTTTGGGTGGCCATCACCAGGAACAGGCCCTCCAAGGGATACGTCTTGTCGCCGATCGTGACTTGGCGCTCCTGCATAGCTTCCAGCAAGGCCGACTGGACCTTGGATGGTGCCCGGTTGATTTCGTCGGCCAGGACGAAGTTGGCGAAGATCGGTCCCTTGCGCGTCGTGAAACTACCGGTGGAGGGTTGGTAAATCATCGTGCCGATCAAGTCGGCCGGCAGCAGATCAGGCGTAAACTGAATGCGTTGGAAACTGGTCTGCAGCGCCGTGGCCAACGACTTGACGGCCGTGGTCTTGGCCAGTCCTGGAACACCTTCCAGCAGAATATGCCCGCCCGTGAGTAACCCGATCAGCAGTCGCGAGAGCATGGCCTCTTGGCCCACGATCGCCTTGTGGACCTCGGAACTCAGACGATGCAGCAAGTCGGCCTGCTCGGCGACTTGGTGTTTGATTTGCTGGACGTCAACCTGCACGGCGGGTCCTCCTGCCGGGAAAATATATGGGATACTCGTCACTTGGCCGACGGTCACTTGGCCGACGGCGACTTCAACTGCGATTCCAGGTACTCGATTGCCTGACGTAACTGCGGATCTTCGAACGGCTTCGAGTCCTTGCCGCCCTTACCGTTTGCTTGTGAATCCTGGGCGTCGTTGCCATTTTCCTTGTTCACCGCATCCGGCTTGATGGCACCTCGGCCGGCGTCTCGTTGGTGGCGTTGTTTGCGGACCTGGTTGGCCTCCTCGTCCGTCATCACCACCTCGAAGCCGGGATCCGGTTTGACGCCCCAATCGGCGTCATCCTTGACACCTCGAAGCCGGTGGATATTCTTCCCGCTGGGACGCCAATATCCGGCCGTGGTCAGCTTGAGTGCGGCCTTGCCGGCTTCCAGGGAGAAAATGTTCTGGACGGTCCCTTTGCCCCATGTTCGTTGCCCGATGATTTTCGCCCGGCCATGGTCCTGCAGGCAGGCGGCGACGACCTCACTGGCGCTGGCCGAATAGTGGTTGACCAGTACAGCCATGGGGACCTGCGGATCCAGGACGGTCTTCCCGCTCGCTGTGTAGGTCCGCAGCACCTTGCCGCCTCGGCCCCGAGTGCTGACGATCTCGCCCTGGGGAACGAACATTTCGCACATCCCCACCGCCGCCGCAAACAGGCCGCCGGCATCATCCCGCAAATCAATGAGCAAGGCCTCGACGGGTTGGTCCTGGAGCACTTTGGTAAGTTCCACAACCGTCTTCTCGCCGAAGGTCAGGATCCGTACGTACGTGATCGGTGGATGCTCCGGCAATAGGAAACTCCACTTCCCGTCGGCCTGCCGTGTCTCGCCGTACACCGATTCGAGTTGGATAATCGCGCGTTCGAGCGTGAGCTCGACCGGTTCTTTCTCGCCGGCATGCAGCACGGTCAAACGCACGATCGACCCTGGTTTGCCTTGGATCAGATTGACCGTGTCCTTCAGCAATAGGTGCAGTGTATCTCGACCGTCGATCTTCAAAATGAGGTCGCCGGCCTTCATGCCAGCGCGGGCGGCGGGCGTGTTCGCCAGGGGAGCCATCACGGTCAGCCGTTTGGTGTCCGGATTCAGTTCGACGGCGACGCCGATCCCGCCAAACTCCTGCACCAGATCTTCCATCAGCTGCCGGTACTCGGCGGGCTTGATGTACGCCGAGTACGGATCCAACCCCTCGGCCAGACCCTTCATCGCGTTCTCATAAAGTTCGCGGGGCGGGATGTCTTCCACATAGCGATAGTGGATCAAGGAGATCACTTCGCTCAGCGTCGCGGTGTAGCGATTTTGGTCAGCCTGCCGATGACACAGCAGCGAGGCCGCAGCCACCAGCAGGATGAGCAACAGATTCCGTCGCGGCATGAGACGACTCTCACGATGGTTGCCAAGTAGGGCAGGCTTTCCCGCCTGATTACCCGTGTGCAGATTGTGTCCTAATGTCTTGTGGAGCTATTGAGTCTTAGGTTGCCAATGGAAAACGAGAGACCGAGGATTGGGAGGGCGACGCTCCTGCGGAGCTGCGGGCCGTTTCTGACGGCCCGCTCCGGCTCGGCGGGGTGCCCACTGGGCCCCTCGCCCTCCCGATCCATTAGCTCCGGCTCGGCTCCCAATCCACTAGCAACCTAGGACTCAATAGGCGCGAGTCCAGGAACCCGGCGCCGATATGGTAGCACGCGAGGCCGGCTCTAGCTATCCGCGTTTTCCAGGATGCCGAATCGCCGCCAGCAGACGGGTAACGGAGCGACCAGCTGCAGCGGCGTGTGCCGCACCGGGTGCAGCAGTTCGAGCTGGCGCGAGTGGAGTGCGATTCCGACCGGAAAGGCCATGGTTGCCCCGTACTTGCGGTCGCCTAGGACGGGATGCCCACGCTGCGCCAATTGGACGCGAATCTGATGCTTGCGGCCCGTCTCCAATTCGATCTCTAACAACGTATAACCGCCGCGGACCGCCAGCGTGCGGTAGGCCAACCGCGCCTCGTGAGCTTCCGGATGATGCGGCCGGGTCACGTGGACGCGATGATGGCGTTCGTCCTTGCGCAACCAATCGACGCAGGTGGCTGCGGGCGGCGCCGGAACGCCTTCCACCAACGCCCAGTAGATCTTTCTGGCCTGCCGACCGCGGAACGACTCGTTTAGTCGCGTGGCGGCTTTCGAGGTGCGGGCGATCATGATCAGCCCCGTGACCGGCGCGTCCAGCCGGCTGACGATACCCAAGTACACATTCCCCGGCTTGGCGTACTTCTGCCTGATGTATTGCTTGGCCACCGTCAACAGACTGTCCTTGTCCGGAGCCACGCCCATCGTGGGCAGGTTCGCCGGCTTAGAGATTGCCAACAGATGATTGTCCTCGTAGATGACGGTCAGAGCGATGTTCGACATTTTTCCTTGGTGGCGGCTTGTCGTGGCTTTACGGAAGCGTCTATTATTCCGTGACACGGCGAAACTTCCCAGCCCAGCGGACTTCAAATTTTAGATTTCAGATTTCAGATCTTGGACCACCCATTCGAAGTCGTGTACTTCGAATCTGTATTCCAGACGGCGGCGTGACGCATCGCGATGACGAGGACACCCCTACCCAACCCAAGACTGATCCTCGCCAGCGGCTCACCACGCCGCCGTGAACTGCTGACCGAGGCCGGCTATCGATTTGAGGTGTTTGTGCCCGACGCCGCGGCAGAATCGGGCGTCTATCGCGGTGAGTTGCCTGCGGATCTGGTCGCGCGGCTGGCCTACCAGAAGGCCGCGGACGTCGCGGCGCGGTGTCCAGACGCATTGGTCATCGCCTGCGATACCGTAGTGGAATGCCGGGGACGGATTCTGGGCAAGCCTCGCGATCGCGATGACGCCCGCGACATGCTGCGCCAGCTGCGCGGGTCCGTGCACCACGTCTACAGCGGCCTGTGTCTCTGGCAGTCACCCGAGCACCTCGCGACGACACGCGTCGCGGTGACCCAACTTCGCATGCGGTCGATATCCGACGAGCTGTTGGAACAGTACTTGGGAACGGGTGATTGGGAGGGCAAGGCCGGCGCCTTTGGTTACCAAGACCGGCACGACTGGTTGTGGATCGAGGCGGGCAGCGAGTCCAACGTGGTCGGCTTGCCGCTGGAACTACTGGCGGAGATGCTTCAGAACCTTGGACCAATCGCCGCGGCCGTGAAGAAATCGTACGGTGGGCTGTGCCCACCACAACGGCCTGTGCCTGGTGAGCACAAGCTTGGCGGGGAATAATGGGGCGGGTAATAAGGGGGGCGTTATGAAGAACGCTGGCGGCATCGAATCCCACCGCCTTCGAAACGCGGTCAACTAGGAAACAGAACGTGCGACGCTCGGTGTTGGTAGAGTTGGATTTGCCCAAGGACTGACAGGAGTTCCGGCTGCCTCAGACCCTGCACCAGCGACTTCAGGAACTGCTCGATCGGCAGGACCGTGAGGGCGGGCTGCCGCCTGTGGGCAAGTGCGTCATGCGGTCGTTCACGGTCAAATCGATCGAGCGGCGAACGGACGGGGTGATCGTCCCCCAAGCACCATTTCACCCGCTGTGGGTGATCGAGTTCCAGTTTGGCGACAACCCGTATACCCGAGGCGTCAGCGAGGAAACGCCGCTCTTCCTCGCTGACGCCTCGGGTTACGATGCGCAACGTTCCGATCAAGGCCAGAGACCTGGGCCAACTCCCGATTTGCCTAGGTTGATGTGGAAGGTTCTGATGGTCGGAGACTTGCGATACGAGCGGTCCACAGGCGGCAACGCGGCTGGGCCTGTGGTATGATCTGGGCACCCAAGCGACACGCCGAGATTACGTTCACCGACGGAGGGGAAGATGCCCATGATCAAGGACCAACATCAACCGTACGACAAGAGCAGCAAATGGCTGATCCAGCACCACGGGGACTCCATGCTGCGGTTGGCCAGGGTCGAGAAGATCGAAGCTTGGCGGCCCGCGCAGGCCGAGGTCGTGCAGCCCCGCCAATTGCCGGACGGGCTGTTGGAGGTCCGCCTGCAGGGCGAACCCCAGGACGACCTATTCCTGATCGAAGTGGCCACCTACCCGGAGCGCCGCGTGGGAAAGCAGCTGACGGGCGACCTGATGCTGGTGTACCTGGACCGCGGCGAACTGCCGGAGGCCGTGACCTTGGTCCTGCGGCCCAAAGGCAAATACCGGATTCCCAGCAGCCGGAATCTGCGCAGCCGCCACGGGCTGGCGTCGTGCC
>JAPLNJ010000816.1 GCA_026692885.1 Planctomycetota bacterium
CGTGGTTACGCCCGGCGGCACGACCAGGATGCTGCAAGCCAGGTCGCCTGCGGCCCAGGCAAACGCAGCCAACCAGGCGGCCCCCAGCGCCGGCAGCCGCTGCGGCACGGCGATGCGCCAAAAGCGGGTCCACGCCCCGGCACCGTCGCACGTCGCTGCGTCCAGTACGTCATCGGCAATCGTCCGCCAGCCAAACCCGCAAATCAGTATCGCCAGGGGCAAGACGCGTACCACCAGCGCCAGCACCGGTGCTGCCACCGTCCGATCGTAGAGCCAAGCGAAAGCCACCGGTTGCTCCCGATCCAGCAGCCAGATCACGCCCAGGCCGAGCAGAGGTCCGGGCACAGCCAGACCGCAAGCCGCGGTCAGCAGTGCGGGCCACGCCCGCGTTCCTCCGCGGCGAGCCAGCCACGCCAACCCGGCTCCCACCGCCACGGCGACCGTGGCAGCTTGGCCGCTGATTACCAACGTCCAGCGAAATTCCTGGCCGTAGTCCGTGATGCCGCGTCCCACGACTTCCGTCAGTCTAACCACGGACCAGTGCCGCCAGCGCAGCGAGCCCACTTGCTCGACCACCGTTCCCGCTTTGACCAGCAAATTTCCCAGCGGGACACCGACGGTCAGGGCGAGCAGCACGAGCACCAGCCCCAGCGCCGGACCGCGGTAGGAACGCAAGGGAAACGTACTCATTGGTCTTTCCGCCGACTGCACGGGACGGGCAACCGACGAGATCACCAGTCCCGCCACCAGGACCAGTGCCCCTTGTGCCAACATGCCCGGCAGGACGGTCAGCCCCGCCGCGCCCCAATCGTCCCCCAGCGCGAACCCCGTGTACAATTCTTCGGCATACGTGCGGATACGATACAAATCCGTGACCGTCATCTCGGCCGCGGTGCTCAGCAGCACCCACAGCGCCGCAACGCCGATGGCCGCCGTCACGCGCGGCAAGGTGACGTACAGGCAGACTCGCGGCGCCGACCCGTCCAGTAAAGCCTGCTCCTCCAGTTCGGATTCCACGAGACGGAGTCCCGCGCCGACCAGGAGTGCCACCCAAGGAATCGCGGCCAGGCCATGGATCCAAATCGCTGCCTGCCAGCCGCGCAACAGCGGACTGCTCAGGGCGTCAGTCGTCACGGAGTACCAGCCCAATTGGCCGAATCCCGCATCCCACGCAGTCGCTTGTAAGTACAGTGGCACCAACAACATGACACCCAACACGAGACTTGCTGTAGACCGTCCCGGCAAATCGGTACGGACCAGCAGGAAGGCTAGCACGGTTCCGACGGGCAAGGCGATGATGCAGGCCCCGCTCGACAGCAGTAGCGTGTTGCGCAGCAACAACCACTGCCGCGGGTCGCACACCAGCAGCAGCGCGAAACTCAACGCCAGAACGGCGGCCAAGCCGGCGAGACGGACGATAGGGCGGGTGGCAGGCATCGTCGGGTGAGGGATAATGAGTCTGGGTTTGCGTGAAGCACGCCTGAAGTGTGCAGGCTGTCGGCCCCGTCTGCCGGACGCGACCGGCGGTGCCTCGGACACCGGCAAGCTCAATCGGCGCAGCGGGTCCCGTCCGGCAGACGGGACCGCCTCGGCTGCGGCTGTGTTGCGTCGTTGTACCCGGAGCCAATGGCAGACGCGCGTGGGTGTTCGGTGTTTTTCAGGGGCACGGTTGTTCCAGAAAGCGGCGATCTGCAGCAAGCGAGATGTGCGAGATGCCATACCATGAAAAGAGGAACTGCGTTTGGCGCGAGCCGTCAGTCCCAACGAGTCCTTCGCAAAGGTACACAGATGGCCCTGGACTAGACCCGTCAGTCTGCCTTGGCAGTGGCCTCGATTCTCTTGACAGAACCAAGAGGAACGAAAACACGCCCAACGCTCTCCGACATGGCGCGGAATCCATCGAAAGGCACGGAATCAGGAAGCCAACGAGCCGCTATCCGCCTTCCCGAGGGAAGAGTCGCCGTCACAGACCGATTCGGACCAAAATCGAGGCCCCCATCTGTTGGCAAATCAATGGTGTAGGTGTCCGTCTCGAGTTTCACTAGGGGCGCACCAAAGCCCTTGCCTAAATCGGAAAACGAAATGAATTTTACGCGCGGCAGTGGCGACGGGAGTCCAAAAGGGCGCCACCAATGCACTACGAGCGTCGAATCATCCGCGAACGTGAACCTGTGTCTAGGCTTACCGTTTCGACTCAGCTTGACCCTGCGGACCCCCTCTTCATACTGCTCAAAGATGTCCATGAACACCAAGGACTTGAGTTTCTTCGATGGGATTCTGACGATGCCCAGATCGGGATCCTTGAATTCAAATTGGCCGTCGTACAGTTCACCAACCACCATCGTTTCTCGATCCTCGTGGGAGTAGATGACCTGATGCACGCCATCCCTTAGCGTGATAGACCTAACGAGAAGCATGGGGATTCCCACGTGGTAGTTCTTGGATCGCACGGTGAGCTGTCCGCCGAGGGGTAAAGTCTCTCCGACGAATCTTGCGTCAGTTATGTGAGTCCGCATCCCGTCCGCGATTTCGATGTCTGCCCGGCGCCCTCCCCGGCAAACCTCGAATTGGTCAAGAACGTCGGACGCTTGGCTAAGGGACTTTTGCTGATCCTTGTCCTTTTCGTCGCCGTCCACAGGTTTAAACTGGAGTTCTTGGACTGAACCGCCAATCATGTCCTCCCCTTGGGAAACCCCATACCCAATTCCCTTCCAGTACAGTTCCTGAGAAACAGAACTGTTCTGATCTTGGTTCTTCTCCTTCTGGTCCAAGCGTTTTCTCTCGTGTTTTTGACGCCAAGCATCCGCTGCGGCAAGCGATTTTTTGGATAACACTGCAGCCTGTAGTGTTAGGACAACCCCCGTATCGGCACGTTTCAGCTTAAGTTGTCTCCCATCGTACTCCAACAACTCTGCGCGGACTGTGAACCGCCCAGTTCGGTCGGTCCATGTCGGAGTCTGTCCGATCGCGACATCACAACACGCCATCAACAAAACGAACGAAAACAGACGCTCCATGAAGCACCTCCACCGCAACCCACCTGAATTGATGAAACTTCCGAAGGAACCAGCAGGCTATGCTCGTCATCGCGTTCCGTGCCCTGCAACTCAACCGCCGGACGATGTGGACGCTCGGTGCATTGTAGCACGATTCAAGGACATGCAACACTTCGGGCCGACATCGGGCCGGCAAGAACCGCGTCCAGATTAGTGTCCCGGTTGACTAACAAATCCAAGAAGCAACCGCGTCAGCGTCTTGAGCATCCTGATATCCTGTGGATATAGTAGGGGCTTATCGTTCCACACGGTCGAGATCAAACTCCCCAAGCCGCTGTTCCAGGGCACGCCGAAGAACATCAAGCCGGCCCCAACCCTGGAGAAGTACGTCGACAAGCCGCGGGCACCATTCTTGGCTCCGGCAGGGGTCAAGAATTTGGCGTTTGAGAAGAAAGTCACATCCAGCGACAGCCAGCCAATTATCGGCGATTTGAATATGGTCACCGATGGCGATAAGGAAGGCTCGGACGGCAGCTACGTCGAGTTGGCTCCGGGCACGCAGTGGGTGCAGATCGACCTTGGTACGCCGGCCAAGATCTACGCCTTTGTCGTCTGGCACTATCACGGCGAAGGCCGCGTGTATCACGACGTGGTGGTCCAGGTCGCGGACGACGCCGACTTCATCGAGAATGTCCAGACGGTCTACAACAACGACTTCGACAACTCGTCCGGCTTGGGCCTCGGCAAGGATTTGGAATACATTGATGAGTACCGCGGCCGGTTGATCGATGCCAAGAACGCCAAAGGGGCGCCGGTCAAGGGCCGCTACGTCCGCCTGTATTCCAAGGGCAGCACCTCGAACGACATGAACCACTACGTCGAAGTCGAGGTGCTCGGCATGCCGGCCAAATGAGACGTTCGGACGTCTTCTTCGTCGTCTGCATCCTGCTGCTCGCCGCCGCGGCACTGGCAATCCGAGTGCCGCGGCTGAGCGCGCGGCCGATGCACGGCGACGAAGCGAATCAGGCGCTGAAAGCCGGCCTGCTGCTGGAGTCGGGCGTCTACCGTTACGATCCCAGCGATCACCACGGTCCGATTCTCTACTGGCTGACCCTACCGTCGCTCTGGCTGAACGGCGTTCAGGACTTCGCCCATAGCAGCGAATTCGCCTACCGCATCGTGCCGGTCGTTTTCGGCGCTGGCCTGATCCTCTTGCTGTTGCTGCTGGCCGACGGAATCGGACGACCCGCAGCCCTGACGGCTGGCGTGCTCACGGCGATCTCGCCCGCGATGGTCTTTTACTCGCGGTACTACATCCAGGAGACGTTGCTCGTCTTCTTCACCCTGGCCACCCTCGGTTCGGCGTGGCGATACGCCCGCACCCGGTCGTTCGGTTGGGCCCTGGCGACGGGGGTCTGCATCGGCCTGATGCATACGACCAAGGAGACTTGGATCATCGCCGCAGCGGCGATGGGGATCGGCGGGACCTTGGCGATCGCCTGGACACGTTGGCGGGATGGAGCCGTGCCGTCACTGCGGCCGCACTTGCGGCCGCAGTCCCTGCTGGCCGCCGCCATCGCGGCCTGTGCGGTGGCCGTATTGGTGTACTCCGCGTGGGGCGCGGATTGGCGAGCGCCGCTGGAATCGGTCCGCGCCTACGCTTCCTACTGGCAGCGCGGGCGCGGCGCTGGCGACGCCGGGATCCATGCGCATCCATGGTATTACTACTTACAGCTTCTGCTCGCCTTCCGGCCGGCCCGCGGGTTCTTCTGGAGCGAAGCCTTCATCGTCGGCTTGGCCGCAGTCGGCTGCGTGGCCTCGTTGGTCGCCAAGGGTCCGCTCAAAAACAGCTCCCTCGCCCCGGAACTCCGGGGAGAGCGTTGTAGTGGGCTGATGAAAATGGTGGACGGCAGAGGGGATGCAGTCGATGCAGAAGACCAGAGTCTTCACCCCATCGTCACCTCTCCCGCTTGCGGGAGAGGTCGCGGTCTAAGCCGCGGGAGAGGGCACGACGTAAACGAGGGGACAATTTCCAGGGCAATTCCTCCGAGGCCTGACAACCCTCTCCCGGGCCTGAGAGCCCGACCTCTCCCAGAGGGAGAGGTGCCCCGGGAAACAGAACGGCAGCGGAAACACGAGACATTTTCATCAGCCTATCCCCGGGGTGAGGGGCAAATCTTCTTCTGTCGCTTCCTCACGTTCTACACCGTGGTGCTGACCGCCCTGTATGCGGCAATCACTTACAAGACGCCGTGGTGCCTGCTCAGTTTCCTGACGGCCATGATCCTGTTGGCCGGTGTCGGCGCGTGGGCGATTCTGCGCTGGCTGCCGGGTTGGCCCGCCAAAACGGCGGCGACCCTGCTGTTGGTCGCCGGGTCGGCGCATCTCGGCCGGGAGTCCTATCAGCTGAACTTCCGGTTCTTCGCAGATCACCGCAATCCGTACGTGTATGCGCATGCCTCCCGCGACGTCGTGGATCTTGCCAAGCAGATGGAACGGCTCGCCCAGGTTTCTCCGGATGGCCACGATCTGGTGATCCACATCGTCACGCCGGAGAATTATTGGCCCTTGCCCTGGTACCTGCGGCAGTTCAACCGCGATCACATCGGCTACTGGCAGGACGTGTCGGCTTGGCGGGACGACACGCGTCAGCACCCGCCACCCCCGGTGATCATCCTGGCGGCGGAGCTGCAGACTGAAGTGGACGCGAACCTGCGAGCCGACTACAACCAACAGATGATGTACGGGCTGCGCCCCGGCGTGCTGCTGAAGGTTTACGTCCGCGAGAATCTCTGGCAGGCGTTCACCACTGCAGCGGCGAAGTGATGGGCCGCCGGTGCGATCAAGGCCGAGGGGACGCCAATGAATTGGGAAAAGACTCTGCGACTGTTCTTGCAGGCCTTCGCCGTCTTGCTGCTGACGGCACTGGCTCCCGTCGTGATGCCGTTCGCCTGGATGCAAGCGACCCACCGCTGGCTGGGCCTGGGAGAACTGCCGACGGGGCCGATTATCGGCTATCTGGCCCGCTCGCTGTCGCTGCTCTACGCTTTCCACGGAGCTTTGCTGCTGGCGATTTCGTTCGACGTGCGGCGATATTTACCGCTGATCAGGGTTTTCGCCGTGCTCGGCATCGTATTCGGGGTCAGCGTGCTCAGCCTCGACTGGACCGTGGGGCTACCACTGTCTTGGATTCTGAGCGAAGGCCCATTCATCATTCCGGCCAGCGTTTTGGTGCTGTGGCTGGCCGGACGCGTCGCGACACCCCGGTGGTCCGGCGACTAGCCGGTGAAATACAGGTAAGCGCCGATGATCGCGGCTATAATTGCACACGAGCCCGCCACCTCGATCCAACTCCAGCTGTTTCGGGACTGCTGCCGGTGCTCGTCGGTGACTGTGCCGTAAGTCAAATTCGCGATCTTCGCGTAATCGGGCTGCGGGGTCAGATAGCTTACCACCACCATCACAATCGCCGAGATGATGGTGATCAGAATGCTGAAGTACTGGAAGTTGATGTTGTTCACGATCCAAAGGAAAGATCCCGCCGGATATCCATTCGCAACGCCATAGGCATCTCTGCCAAACAGCCCGAGCGTAATCGGGGTATCCACCAGCATGCGAAACAGACCGACGATGAACCCCACCACCATCGCCCAGAAACAGCCGTGGGCATTCAGTCGTTTGAAGAACACCCCGAAAAAGAAGACCACGAAAACGGGCGGCGCCAGGTAGCCTTGCACGGCCTGCAGGTAGTTGTACAAGCCGTGCGCACCCTGGATCACCGGAATCCACGCCAGGGCGATGACCACCATCACCGCGGTGGAGATGCGGCCGGTACGTACGAGTTGGTGTTGGGTCGCCTGCGGTTTCCACTTTTCATACAGATCCACCGTAAACAGCGTTGAGCAGGCGTTGAACACGCCGGCCAGCGAACCCATCAGCGCCGAGAGCAAGCCCGCCACCACCACGCCTCGCACCCCGGACGGCAGCAGGTGTTTGACCATCAGCGGAAACGCGCTTTGGCATTCGTGCGACACCGGCTTGCCATTGGGAGCGATCAACCGCGGATTGGCCGAAATTTCGGCCGGATAGGCGTCCTCGATCAGCACTCGGTTCAATCGCGCCCGCCCTTGGCCTGGGAGCGGCGTGGTCAGCAAGCGTTTCGCCTCGGTCCACAATTTCACGCCCGCAAAACGAGCCTCCGTATAGATCAAGTCGCCCTGGATGATCTTGTTCAGATCCTCGGCGAGGGCGAGTTTCGTGGCCTGGGCATCCCCCTTGCCGTCGGCCGCCTGGGTGAGCAGTTGGCGTGTGGGCTCCGCCAGTTGGCCCCACAGGAACCGCGACAGTTCGTCCTCTCCCTGTTTCAGACGTCCCGCCAAGGCGGCCGGATCCTGCATGTCGTCCGCGTAGAAGGTGGGCGAACGGCCCAGCCCGGGCACCTTGTCGCTCTTGGCCAAGGCAAAGCAAATTAGACCGGGGATGATAAACAGGTACACGGGAAACAGCTTCAGGAACGCCGCGAAAATGCTACCACGGCGGGCCGTCTGTTCGTTGGGAGCACCCAAGGCACGCTGCACGATGTATTGGTCGGTGCACCAGTACCAGAGGCCGATGACCGGGGCGCAGATGGCCATGCCTAACCAGGGAAAGTCGCCGTTAAAGTACCACGCCTGTTTGACCAACACGCCGGCCGCGTCCTTCTCCAGCACCGGCGCCCACGTCCCCGTGACGCCCTTGGGAATCAGCGGCTTCCACAGATTGAACATGTCCGAGCCGCAGACTTCGCGAAGTTCGTGCCAGCCGCCCAACTTGACCAACCCGTAGATCGTCAAGAGGGCCGAACCCGTGATCAGCACGACGACTTGGACCGCGTCGTTGTAGGCCACCGC
>JAPLNJ010000817.1 GCA_026692885.1 Planctomycetota bacterium
CCTCCAGGTGCTCGTCGTCCTCAACCAACAGGGTGATCATCCCCTTACAGTTCCCCGGCTGGCGTGGCCGACGTGTCGGCGGGTCGTGTCGCACGAGCCGCGCGACGGGCTGGTCGTCTTGGGTGATGATAAGTTCTTCCCCACCGGTTAGATGAGCGACGAGTTCGGGCAACTTAGCGTGAGCCTCTGTCATCGTGACTATCGTCGACATGGACTTCTCCTGGGTGGTCGTTAGGTTGGTAACGCAACCCTGGATTCTACCCCGTGCGGGTAGCCACCCACAACTGACCAGCCCCCGGCAAGATTCAAACCGGCAACAAGCGTTAGGCGAGCGGCAGGAAATAGCTTACCCGTAGGTCGGCCTTTCCAGGCCGATCGGGACGGTCTTGGAAGACCATCCTACATTAAGTCGGGTAAGTTATTTCCTGCCGCTCGCCTTAGTCCCGGCCGAAAAATAACTCCCTCGCCCCGGTACTCCGGGGAGAGGGTTGGGGTGAGGGGCCGAACAGCAAATGCCGAAGTTGTTCTTCGGCCGGTCCTTAGATGGCGGAACAGCCGGTTGGATAGCTGCAATAATCGCCGCGGCGATTCAGTCGAATGCGCTGGCCAAATGGGCCGGCCGGGGGGGGGCAGTTCATCCCGGCTGCCGTTTAGTCCGCGGCCTGTTCGACCTCCGCCAGAGCCTGTGCCTGAACTTGCTCCATGAGTTCCATGGCCGGAATGCTGCGATAGAGAAAACTCATCACGTCAAACAGCATGTCCAGTTGCGGGCTGCTGAGTTCCTCCACCGCCGGCCGATGGATCGAGAACGGTTGAGTCGCAGGGGCGTGCACGCCCAACTGCAGGTCCCGCGTCTCCTGAACTGCGACCGAGAACCGGACTTCCGTCTCGAGTACCGCCGAGTCTGTACCCAATGGCTGCCCGCGATGCGCCTGGTGGCCGAGCCACTCCCGGTACTCGCCGCTGACATCTTCGAGCAACAAGGCGGTGAAGTGGTAACGGTCGCCGAGCTCCTCCCGTCTTTTCCGGCATTCCGTGAACTCCAGCACACAGACGAGCTTCCCGTGGCGTGCTTTGGCCCGATCCCGCTCCGTCGCGTACCACACGAGCTGAAGCTCGCGGCCCACGATGCAAAGCGGTCCCGACCCGCCGTCGGTCCTCGTGACCACCAGCTGACTGACGTATTTGTTCGGATTGGATTCCGGGGGAAGCCAGTCGGCACGCGGGATCGCATGCAAACAGGTCTTCTCGCCGCATCTGCTCGTCTTCCGCATGTCACGCCTCGCGCTGAAGAATCGCTCACGCTGGAAACCGCCGCAGCTTTCCGCGTAATGGAAACACCTTGCAGGGCTGCCAATTAAGGAATGATGGTGTGGGGGCCGGCACGTGGTGTGCGGTGGACCGAGGCTTAGCATCGCCGATGCATGTCGGTGTGGGCCATGGCCGGTACGCAAAAATCTACCGCGCCGAGTTGTCAGACGCAATCGGTAGAACGGGGTGGGTGTGAACGGGGACATGGGCCAGAGGAGCGTGCACGTGAAAGTCGGTTCGTCTGACCGCAGCCGCCTGTCTGGTCTGGGTCCTAGTCCGGTGCATCTCTTGCGAGTTAGAAATCGCTGGCCGCCTCGGTCCAGTCGCGGCGTTGACGCGAGCTGGGAATTCCCATCTTCTCGCGATACTTCGTGACGGTCCGGCGCGCGACCTTCAAGCCGTGCTGCTTCAGCTTCTCGACCAACGCCTCGTCGCTGAACGGATCGAGCTTGTCTTCAGCGTCGATCAGCTCCTGCAGCTTGAGGCGAATGTTGTCCCATGCCACGTCTTCACCGTCATCGCTGCGCGTGCCACCCACGAAGAACTTTCTCAAGGGCAGGAGGCCGCGGGGCGTCGCAATCCACTTGTCGTCCACAGCACGGCTGACGGTCGTAACGTGGACACCGACCTGGTCGGCAATCTGTTGCATCTTGAGGGGTTCGATGTACTTGGGACCATCGTCCAGGAAACGCTGTTGATAGTCCACAATCGCCTGCGCGACTTTGGTCAGCGTATTGCGGCGTTGTTCAATCGAGTCGATCAGCCACTGCGCGGCCATGATCTTGCGTTTGATGAACTCGCGTTCATCCGCTGTCGCCGTGCCTTCGGCCAGACGGCGGCGGTAGTATTCGCTGATCCGCAGACTGGGTATCCGGCTGTCTTCCACGACCACCCGGTACTTGCCATCCGCAGCTTTTTCGATGGCCACGTCGGCAGTCACCGCGGGGACAAACGAATCCGCGAAAACGGCACCCGGCCGGGGATTCAACTTCCGTAACTCCTCCCAGGCGGCTTGAATCGTCTCGATGGAATAGCCGGTCTTCCGCTTGATCTGCGGCAGTCGATTGTCACGCAGGTCTTCCAGGTGTCCCGAGATCAGCATCTTCTGCTCTTCGTAGTAGGGCAGGTCCGGCGTCAACTGCGCCAACAGACACTCGCGCAAGTCGCTCGCTGCGATCCCGGGCGGATCCAGGGACTGCACGATGGCCAGCGCCTGCTGCGCCTGCTGCAACTGGGCCTGACCCGCCGTGGGCGGCAAGAGATCGCGAAGCGGTGTGCGGAAATACCCGCCATCCCGCGGATCCAGGCAGGAGATGATCCGTTCCGCCATCAACTCGACTTCCAGTTCGAGCTCCAGTTCGCCCAATTGATGCAGCAGGTAGTCGTGCAGCGATTCAGGCCGCGACGCCATATTCGCCATGGCGTCGTGTTTGCGATCGGACTCCTCGTCCATCCGATTGGCGGATCGCCGCGGTCCGTCGTCAAAGTAGTCCGGGACTTCGCGGTCCATTTCCGCCAGGCGCTCAAAATCCTCGGCGTTATCCTGCTTCTCGTCGACGACCAATTCTTTCTCGGACTCGGCAGGCGCGTCCGGATTCTCGTGTTCGACAGGTTCCGCCTCGGCCAACTCATCCGCAGTTTGTCCCGGCTCCAGCTCCTGCAGTTCCAGCAGCGGGTTCTCATTGAGCTCTTGCTCGATGCGTTCCTGCAGCTCCAGCAAAGGCAACTGCAGAATCTCCATCGACTGGATCATCCGCGGTGCCAGCTTTTGCACCTGGACCTGCCGTGTTTCGAGACCAAGAGAAAGTCGCATGCTTCGCTTACCGGATAAAGTCTGAGCCGCTGGGCAAACCGCTTGCCGCAGAGCCCGTCAGTGACCGCATCATCTTACATCGCCGTTGGCCGCCGGTTGAACCGCTCAAAACTTCTGCCGCCCGGACAACGCATCGGCCAGCACTTCTTTGTTCGTATACTCAAGGATGCTGCCGCTGGTGATGCCCCGCGCCAGCCGCGTGATTTCCACGGGGAACTCGGACAGCAGATTCGAAATGTACAACGCCGTACCGTCGCCCTCCACCGTCGGGTTGGTGGCCATGACGACTTCGCGAAACTGACCCGTGCGCACCCGCTCGACGAGCGTCTCGATCGTCAGTTGCTCCGGTCCGATACCTTCCAGCGGCGCAATCCGGCCCAGCAGCACGTGATACAGCCCGCGATACACGCCCGACTGCTCCAGTGACATCAAGTCGCGGGCCTGCTCCACGACGCACAGCAAGCTGCGGTCGCGTTGCGGGTCCCGGCAAATGGTGCAGGTGTCCCCTTCGGCCAAGTTGAAACACACGTGGCAATAGCGAACATTCTCGCGGACGCTCCGGATCGCCTCGGCCAGCGCCAACGCCTCGGTCTTCGGAACGCGCAACAGATGATAAGCCAGTCGCTCCGCTGACTTCTTGCCGATGCCTGGCAACTTGGCGAGCTCTTCGATTACTCGCGCCACCGATTCCGTTAGCTGCGTCATGAGCTCACCCTGGGCTGCCCGTCTCACCGGTAAGCTGCGTCAGGGCGTCGTTGAGTCCCGGGACGTCCATATCCTCGGTCAGGGACCTCATGGCAGCCGCATGCAGTTGTTTGGCTTTGGCTACCGCCTGGTTGACCGCCGCTGGAAGGAGGTCCTCGATCATCTCCCGTTCCCCACGGGCGACCAGCGTCGGATCGATCTTCACATGCAGGACTTCTCCCAACCCGTTCACCTCAACTTCCACCATCCCGCCGCCCGTGCTGGCTTTGGCACGCTCGCTCTTGAGTTTCTCGTTCAGCGCCTGCATCTTGCCGCTGACCTGTTGAGCCTGCCGGACGAGGCCGGCCAAGTTGGCAAGTCCTTTGAACATTAGGGGGTGGTCCTCTTCTCGTCGACCCGAACGACTTCGCAATCGAACAGATCCTGGGTTTCACGAATTAACGGGTGTTTCTCGATCTCCCGCATCTTCTTCATGCGCGACTGGGCCGGCTGCGGACGCTCCGCGGAGGTCACTGCTTCGCCTCCGGGAACCACCGCGAATTCGATCCGTAAATCCCGGCCAGCCAACCGCGACAGCGTTTGCTCAAGCTTGCGTTTGACCTCCGGCCGCTCGCACCATTGCTTGTTATACGCCAGTCGCAGGTTCACGACCAGCAGGTTTGGCCCGGAAATTGCTCCCGAAATTGCTACCGACTGGAAATCTCCTGCGAAATCGGACGTCATGCCGCCAATTTCTTCCAGCGCCTGCTGCCAGTGACGTTCGATTGCGGTGAGGTCCGGTTTCGGCAAGGCGGCCAAAGGAGGCGGTGTGGCAACCGCGTCTTGCCACGGTGCCCCGGTCGGAGCGGCCGACTCCGCGACCGATTCAGCCGAGGCGGGAAGGGCCGGAGTCGGACCGGTAGGGGCCTGGACCGTCGAGAGAACATCCGTCCGTGCACTTGGGATCGGCGAATCAATAAGTGTCCCAGGAATAGTAGGCGGCACACTCTGTGTGCCGCTTTCCGCACACGGAGTGTGCGGACTACTTTGAACAGTTCCGACCGTTGTTTCTTTCGCGATCCTTGCCGCTGCGGGACTTACGGGCGCCGGCCGCTGAGAAGCCTGCTCCGCGGCTAAGCTTGCGGTTGGGGATTCATTTTTTTTTTGCGCCGGCGAAACGGGCCGCGGCGAGGCAGCCGCCGGAGCGGCCGCAGGCAACGTCACTGGCCCGCCGTCGCGGACCTGGGCGATCAGCTTTGACAGCTCTTCCAAGTTCTCCAGATTGCAGATACGAACCAGCGCCATTTCGACCAACGTGCGGACTTGGGTACTCTGCCGCATGCGGGCTACTGCCTGATCCAGGATCTGAATCGCGGCCAGAATCGTCTCCAGTCCGAACTGCTGGCCGGCCGCCTTGATCTGGGGATAGTCGCCCGCGGCGGTATACAACATCAGATCCGCCTCTCCGCCTACGGCCGTCACCATCAGGTCGCGAAAGAAGCCCAACAACTGCTCCGCCAACTGTCCCACATCGACGCCTTCTGCCACGGCGCCGTCCAGTTGGGCCAGCACGCCGGCCGCGTGGCGGGCGATCAGTTGCTCGGCGATCGCCGCCAGTCGCCCGCTGCGCGCGGTGCCAAGCATGGCATGCACATCGGCTTCCGTAATGCGGCGGCCACAGAACGATAGCAGCTGTTCCAACAACGACTGACTGTCGCGCATCGAGCCTGCGGCCCGGCGGGCGAGGCGTTGCAGTGCCGCATCCTCGGCCTCCACGCCTTCCGTCTTCACGATGGATCGAAGCCGCTCCAGGATCGATTCGGTCGCCACAGGGGGGAAATCAAACCGCTGGCAGCGCGACACGACCGTGGGTAGGATCTTGTCCGCCTCGGTCGTGCAGAAGATGAATTTAACGTGGGCCGGCGGCTCTTCCAGCGTTTTCAGCAGGGCGTTGAAGGCCGACTTCGACAGCATGTGAACTTCGTCGATGATATAGATCTTGAACCGAGCGCGGCTGGGCCGGACATTGACGTTGGATCGCAATTCGCGGATTTCGTCGACGCCGTTGTTGCTCGCACCGTCGATTTCCAGCACGTCGACGTCGTCGCCGCTGGCGATGCCCTTGCAGATGTCGCAGACACCGCAAGGCGTCGGGGTGGGCCCTTCAACGCAATTCAGGCACTTCGCGAGAATCCGGGCCGTGGAAGTCTTGCCTACTCCGCGGGTGCCGGTGAACAGGTAGGCGTGCCCGACCCGATTGGTGGTAATTAATTGCCCGTGTGAGCGGTGCCACGCAGGGGCAAGTCGGCAGTTTCGTGGTCGGGGTTGAGAGCGGTAGACATGCGAGTCGCCTGACTTCTTTAGATACAACTACGTCCGCCGGAGAGCGCCCCTCGCACAAGAGTACCCCGCTTATGGCTGCTCCAATTACGGCCTGACCAGGTTTACGGATCCCCCTCGCGAGGGACGCACTCCGACGGACGCAGTCCCAGGCAATGGATCTAGTTTTACGCTCGGGACGGCTGGCCGTCAAAGGGGCCTGGGCTGGCTGCTGGAAAATGTCCTATCGATTCACTCAGTAGTTCCAAAAGTCGGAATGTAGCTGAACTCGTGAGAGTTCAGGGGATTGGGGAAGAAACCTGAATTCTTGCGAATTCAGCTACGCCAATTCGCAACGCCGCTGCGAACTTGGAACGACGGTCACGACTTGGGGCTTCCAGGTTTTTGCCACCGCGGGTTTCTACCGCAACGACGGAAGTGGGCCTTTTCCTCGGTTCCGCCTCTTGAAAACCGGCGCAAATCGGTCTACAAACTGTGGCGGCTGACAACTTTCTTTATTTCGGGGAGACGACGATGAGTACGATTAACGTGGCGATGATCGGACAGGGGTTCATGGGCCGTTCGCACTCGAATGCCTGGGGCCAAGTAGCGAAATTCTTTAAGCCGACGCTCAAACCGGTCATGCACACGGTCTTCGGGCTCGCCAGTGAGAATCCCCAAGCCTTCGCTGACAATTGGGGCTGGCAGAACGCTTCGACCGACTGGCAACAGCTCGTGGCCAGCCCGGACATCGGACTGGTCGACATCGTGACGCCCAACAACATGCACGCTGCGCCGGCCAAGGCAGCGATTGCCGCAGGCAAGGCCGTGGCTTGCGAGAAACCCATCGCGGGTACGCTGACCGAAGCGCGCGAGATGGCCGCGGCGGCGAAGAAGGCGGGTGTCAAGACGGCCGTCTGGTTCTGCTATCGCCGCTGTCCCGCCGTGGCGCTGGCCTACCAATTGGTCAAGGATGGCGTGATCGGCGACATCCGCCACGTCCGGGCCCGCTACCTGCAGGACTGGGCCGGCGATGCGGTGCCGCTGTTGTGGCGGTTTAAGAAGGAGGAAGCCGGTTCCGGCGCGCATGGCGATCTGAACGCACACATTGTGGACATGACTCGATTTGTGACCGGTCAGGAAATCACGGAGATCTGCGGCGCCATCGCCGAGACGTTCATTAAGCAACGCAAGATCTCGACCGGGATCTCTGCGGGCGGAATCGCGTCGGGTTCCAAGGCGGCCGCCGAATACGGCGACGTAACGGTTGACGACGCCGTTCTGTTCCTGGCTCGCTTCTCCGGTGGCGCTGTGGCCACCTTCGAAGCCTGCCGTCAGGCGACGGGCAACCAGAACCGGAACGGCTTCGAGATCAACGGCACGAAAGGCTCGCTCCGCTTTGACTTCGAACGGATGAATGAGCTGGATTATTACGACGCGACGGCTCCGCGACGGGTCCAAGGCTGGACGAACATCATGGTCACCCACGGCGGTGATCACCCCTACGTCGCCAACTGGTGGCCGGACGCCCACATCATCGGCTACGAGCACACCTTCACCAACGAAGCCTACGACTTCCTCTGCGAAATCGCTGGCGAGACGCCGACCGTGCCGCTCCCGACCTTCGAGGATGCCTACCAGACACAACGCGTACTCGAAGCCGCGTTGATCTCCGCCGCTGAGAAGCGATTCGTGAACCTGGACGACGTGAAGTAGTCCCTGTCTCCGCGATCCTAAACGTCTCACCTCGCCGCGGAATTCCGGGGCGAGCGGCTGGGGCCGGGGTAATTTGATCCCCTAGGAGTCCCCTAGGAATTTGTAATGATGGCGAGTCTGGGATGGTTGCAATGAAGGGCGCCCTAATCTTTCACCCTAATCTTTCGCCCTAATCTTTCACCCTAATCTTTCACCCTAATCTTCCTCCGGCTGCATGGGAATGGAGGGAGAGATTAAGGGGAAAGATTAGGGCGAAAGATTAGGGTTCCGGCTCAGCCGGATAAGTTCAACTACGATGGGAGTTCCACCCGGATGCTGCGCAAACTCTTTTACGTTCTGACCTGGTGCGTCCTGGCGCTACCCGGCCCGACCAGCGCCGACGAACCGAGCCCGCGCGGGTTCCGCCGGGAGGTGACGTTCCTCTCGACTTCGGATTCCCATTACCGGGAGCTCGAGCGGAAAGAAAACAATGAACTCGACCGCGCGACCGTGCAGGAGATGAACGCGATCACCCAGCTGGCTTGGCCGGACAAGCTCGGCGGCGGCCTTATCCAACGGCCGCGAGGCGTCGTCTTGTTGGGCGATGTGATCGACGACGGTGACAAGCAGCTGAACGACCGGGGCATTTCTGCCGAACAATACCAGGCGTTTCTGGCGGACTTTGGCCTGGACGGTACCGACGGTTTGCTCAAGTACCCAACCTTCGAAGGCTGGGGCAACCATGATGGACCACCGGATGGCAAGCAGAAGGGCGGCTTCAGCTTCCAGGCTCAACTCAAGAAACGCAACCAACTGCGTCAGGACAAGGGGCTGATCTCCCACGTCTCAGAAAACGGTCTGCACTACTCGTGGGATTGGGATGACGTGCACTTCGTGCAATTGAACATCTACCCGGCGGACAAGCAGCGCGAGGGGATTCGCTATTCGCCCATTTGGCACGACCCGCAACGGTCGTTGACTTTTCTCAAGCAAGACTTGGCGGAACAGGTGGGCACCAGCGGTCGCCCGGTCATACTGATGAGCCACTGCGGGTTTGATACCGACTGGTGGTCGCCGGCCGACTGGCAGGCTCTGTATGACGCGGCCAAGCCGTATCACGTGGTCCTGTATCTCTACGGTCACAGCGGCACGGGCCTGCGCGACTGGAGCCCGGACGGCGAAGAGAAGAGATGGACGTGTGTGAATGACGGCCAGACCACGGTCGGCTTCTTCGTGATCCAGTTGCAGGGGGATCGTCTCCGCTTGGCCTATCGCTGCAAGGAAGGCTTCCAAGCCAAGAAGCAAGCCGACGGCTCGGTCAAGCACGACTGGAACGGTACCTGGGGCTGGCGGTGGCTGCTGGACAAGCAGGTCCCTGCGACGGCCCGGCCCTGACGCGAATTGCGCATCGCCGACGGACTGTTGGCAAAGCGGTGTCTTGAACTAGTCCGACGCGCTAGTTCTGAAGTTGCGAGTTTTGGGGTGACGCGGCGTGGAATACCGCGAAGCGGTTACGTCCCCTAGCCCAGGGTAGCTGCGCAACCCTGGGCTAGGAGACGTAACGCCTTCGGCGTAGGAACCAGATCTTTCCGGGGTGGGCCGGTCCCACCCTACTCCGGCTGGGGCTGGGCTTCGGCGGGGCCCTGGAATTTCGCCGGCGCGTTCGGCTCTTTGCGGAGCACGATGATCAGCCGGCCGTCTTTGACTTCGACCTTCTCCAACTTGCGAGCTGGTGGGGGTTGGGGCTGCTGATTTTGCGCACGGGGGTTGATGTCCTGCTTCTCGATTCCCCGGCGCAGTTCCTCCGGCAGCGGCTGCCCCTTGACGCGGACGTCGCGCAGATAGAAGTGCGGTTCCCCATCGACCAAGACGACGACGATGCGGGCTTCACCGTTCAGAAAACGCCCCTGCAAGGGCTTCCAGCCCAGTTCCGAGAGCGGGAGACTGATGCGGGCCTTGATTTCGTCGCCGTCCAGATTCACATAGAACCGGTCTTTGAGCTCGGTATTCTTCTGCAGCAACACGTTCAACTCTTCGGCGGTTAGGACCAGGGTCCGGTCCTCGTCGGTCAGAATTCCAGGGTCGTCAGGCGTAGGCTCTACTTCGAACCGCTGCCGAACGGCGTCGGCCCGCTCAATGATCACCTGACGCTGCTCGTCCGGCATCGCGACCGTGGGGAACGACTCCGGGGCAGCGGCGGTGTAGATCTCGATGGCCTGCTGGAGCTTGCCCACGACGTAGTGATAGCCGACGAACGAGCAGCCGATGGTCAGCAGCACGAGGACCACCGCGGTCAGGCAGCCCCAGAACAGACAACCATGCTTTTCACGCGGCGCCTGGGCCGACGAATCGGGCGGTTGATAGGCTTGCGACATGAGGGATTCCTTTGGAACTGCTGAGCCGCGGCCTCGCAGGACCTTGTCGACCCAGGGCGGAGGGTTACGCGCGCTAAACGGTTTGCGGGGTTGTCCGTGTTAAGAATGGGGTTTTATGGTTTCACAGAGACGGTCCGCCCGCTGGGGTCAGACGTACAGATTTCAGTTTTCGCGGGCAGATGGCTTTCCCTGTGCTTGGGCACACGACCGCGAAAACTGAAATCTGTACGTCTGACCCCTTGTCTCGCGTCCCACCCCTGCTGAACCGTTAAGTCTTATTCTCTGCGGACAAGGGCCAGAATACCGTTTGATGCTAGCACCAAACGGTTTGCGAGTGGTTCGGCGTACAGATTGAAAACGAGCGGTTGCAGGCTAGGGCGTCACTTCTTCGACCACCACCGAGGTGGGATCGCTTTCCCACAAGCCGTGTTTGGTGCAGTAGGAAATGGCCGTGAGCTCCAGCTGCTTTCCGGCGGGGACCACGTGGAACGTGACCTCGGCCTGCCCTTTCTGGCCCTGGCCGCCGAGCACACCCGCCGGAAAACTGGCTTCCGCCAGTTGCGTCTCCCGGTTGTAAAGGGCGATGCTCTTGATGTAATGGTCGTTGTCGTCCGGGTGGGTGTACTCCTTGCCCACACGCACGGTCACCGGGAATTTCTGCCCGGCCTTGGCCACGGTCGCGCATTGAATGAACGGTGAATGGCGGTCGATATAGTCTTTCTTGGCTTCCCGGTCGACCGTCGAAATGTCCACATAGCGGTTGATCTTCGGCATGGTTCTCTCCCTTGACTTGAGTCTGACTTAGCTGAAACTAATGACGATCATTCTAGCATTCGATGCGTGGGTGGCCAGGAGGGAGCCCAGCGCCGTCAGGCGTCAGGGACTGGCCTGAGGTACAACGCGGCCAGTGGCGGCAGGGGCAACGCCACGGAACAGGGCTGACCCTGCCACGGTGTCGGTTCGGGTTTGAGCAGGCCGACATGGCCCAGGTCGCTCCCGCCAAAGACCGCGGCGTCGGTGTTCAGCACGACTTGCAGCAACTCCGGGCCGGGCACGCCGATGCGGTATCCGTCGCGTGGCGCAGGCGTGAAGTTGAAGACACATACCAGCTGCTCGGCAGGGTTCTTCGCGCGACGCACGAAGCTGACCACGCTTTGCTGGGTGTCGTGAAAATCAATCCACTGGAAGCCTTCCCAGCAGAAGTCCAGCTCGTGCAGTGCGGGCAGGCTGCGGTGAAGTCGGTTAAGCTCGCCGACCAGCTTCTGGATCTTCGCGTGCAGCGGATACTGCAGCAGGTCCCACGCGACGCTGCCGTCGTGGTCCCACTCGGTCCCCTGGCCGATCTCCGAACCCATGAAGAGCAGTTTCTTGCCGGGGTGGGCGAACATCAGCGCGTACAGCAGGCGCAGGTTGGCAAACCGCTGCCATTGGTCACCAGGCATCTTGCCGAGCATCGAGCCCTTGCCGTGCGTCACCTCGTCATGCGAGAACGGCAGGATGAAGTTCTCGGTAAAGGCGTAGAGCAACGAGAACGTGATGTGGTTGTGGTGGTACTGGCGGAACACGGGATCCTTGCTGAAATACTCCAGCGTGTCGTGCATCCAGCCCATGTTCCACTTGAAGTCGAAGCCCAGACCGCCCAAGTATGTTGGCCGCGAGACCATCGGCCAGGCCGTGGATTCCTCGGCGAACGTCAAGAAACCGGGATACTCAGCGTGCACGATCTCGTTGAACTTCTTCAGAAAGTCGACGGCTTCCAGGTTCTCGCGACCACCGAACTCGTTGGGGATCCACTCGCCTTCCTTACGCGAGTAGTCCAGATAGATCATGCTTGCCACTGCATCCACGCGCAACCCGTCGATGTGGAATACATCGGCCCAGTAAATCGCGTTGGACAGCAGAAATGCGCGGACCTCGTTGCGGCCGTAGTTGAAGATCAGCGTGCCCCAATCGCTGTGTTCGCCCTTACGCGGGTCCGAGTGCTCGTACAGATGCGTGCCGTCGAAGTAGGCCAGGCCGTGGTCATCCTTTGGAAAGTGCGCCGGGACCCAATCGAGAATCACGCCGATGCCCGCCTGGTGGCAGCGGTCGACCAGGGCCGCGAAATCGTCCGGCGTGCCAAACCGCGACGTCGGAGCGAAGTAGCCGATGGTCTGGTAGCCCCAGGAACCGTCAAACGGATGCTCGCAGATCGGCATCAGTTCGATGTGCGTGAAGCCCAACTCCTGGATGTATGGCACGAGCTGGTCGGCCAATTCGCGGTAGGTCAGCCAGCGGTCCCCCCCGGCCGCGTCGCGTCGCCAGGAGCCCAGATGCACTTCGTAGACGCTGATCGGCTGCTCGAGCCAGTTCGTCTGCGGTCGGCCGGCCATCCAGGCGTCATCGTTCCATACGTAGCGGCGTACGTCCCACACGCGCGAGGCCGTGCTCGGACGGACTTCGGCGGCGAAAGCGTAGGGATCCGCTTTGTAGGCCAGCTGACCGTTGCGGCCGCGGACTTCATACTTGTAGAGGTCCCCGACTTGCAGACGGGGAACGAACAGCTCCCAGAGACCCGACCCGCCACGACTCTGGAGCGGATGATGCCGACCGTCCCAGCGGTTGAAATCGCCAACCACACTGACGCGGGCCGCATTCGGGGCCCAGACTGCGAAGTGTACGCCGGGAACGCCCTCCAGCGTCATCGCCTGCGCCCCCATCTTCTCGTAGGTACGATAGTGCGTGCCCTCGCCAAACAGGTACTGGTCGAATTCCGTAATCACCAGCGGGAACCGGTACGGATCCTCCAATTCCCACACATGCCGGTCGTGCCCCGTCATCCGCAGGCGGTAGGGAAAGCGGCTGCGTCCCGGCAAGAACAGTTCGAACACGCCGTCTTCGTGAATCCGCTCCATCGGCTGCGTTAGGCCGGTGCTGTCTTCGACCACCTCGACGGTCGCGGCGAAAGGCTGCAGCGTGCGGATGACCAGACCAAGCCGCTCCGGCCCGGCCTCGTGCGGACCCAGCACGTCGAACGGCGAACTGTGCAGACCTGTGACGATGGCGTGGGCGATTTGTTGATCTAACATGGCAATGACAACACCTCAATCGAGCGTGGTTAGGGGCCATCTGGCAACAGGGGAGAAACCGTCGGCCGGTAAGGACCGGCGCATCAATAAGTATCGCAAGTATCGTAGTCGTCACGCTCCGCCGTGACGACATGTCATCACGGCGGAGCGTGATGACTACTTTGAAGACCCGACAGTTATTGATGCGCCGGTCCTAAGACGGCATGCTGATCCCCGAGGCCTGCCGCATTTTCCTTGATCGACACAGACCCCGCAAGGCACCTGGAAGAATCGGCGAACTGCGGAACCTTTTCTTGAGGGGGAACTGGAGGGTCTGCGTAGGCTGTTGACGTCGGCTGGACTTCGCTAGAATGAAGCTGCATCCGGGATAGTCGATTCCAGCTTTGCGGAGCCAGCAGAAAAAGGAGTCCGAGATGGAGATTACGGTGCAAGTACCGAAAGCTTTTTCGGTACGCGACGAAAACGAGTTCTACGCCTTTCAACACTTGCTGAGCAGAATGAATCCACAGTTGCGGATTGCGCCCTTGGCTACCGGGCTGCATGTCAGCGGCGGGTGCACGGTTTTTTGGGGCTTGGCCTATGTCAATGGCCAGAAGCCAGCCAGGGAAGACATGCTGGCCGCCTTGGAAGAAGCCGGGTTCGATCTGAAACGCAATAGCTCGATTGACAAATCGCTTGACAAGCTCACCCTGGCGTCCGTCGGGGGAGCGACCGAGGATCCTTTGCAGAGAGAATCCGCCGCGTGACCAACAGCGAGCGGACCATGCCCGCCACGCCCGAAGGCGTGGCGGGCACGTCCTGCACCGGCAGCGAAACGGAACAGCTCCCCAAGACGTATCCCGCAGGGTGATGGCCGACATGGTGCTGTCGAGGCCGCCCTAGTCTTTCGACCAACTGCGTGGCGGCGGCCTGTTGTCCATCGATCGCGCTGTTCTCGTTCGCCAGAAAATTACCGATCTATCGTCAGTTCCCTCAGCGAGGAGGAGAAGCTTACTCAGGTTGTATCTCCGTTGATTTCGACCGTAGAGAGATCGGACCCAGCCGCTCACTTCTTGCAGCCATTTGGACTCGGTTCCGCCAGGATCGCTTTTCTCCGAGCACCCTGTAACGACCAGTGGCGAAGAATCGGGTTAGGGCCCTTCGGCGGCCGGTTAGCGGACTGTAAAGAAATAACCTGGCGAATCGGTGGTAGGACGGATTGGCACTTCGGCCCCGAAACATCGGGCCGAAGTGCCAATCCGTCCTACGGTCAAACTACGGACTTGTTCTCTTGCAGCCGGTTAGAACAGCTTGCCTCCGCCTTTGGGACGGGTTTTCAGGGTGATCTGCTTGGCCTTCATGAATTCCAGCAACATTTCCCGCGTCACGGACCCGCCGGCGAATTTCTGCACTTGGGCATAGAACTTTTCGAAGCTCCATTCGTCCGCCGCCAGGCGCAGGAGCCGGCCCTGATTCAAATCCAGGCTCATCGGCCAAGGCTTGACATTGGGCGGGATGTGTTTGCGAATGGTTTCCCGTTGCAGTTCTCGCGTTTGTTTCTTCTTCGCGTCTGCCATGGCGATTGTCCCCTTTTCCTTTAACGGCCGAAGTAGGTCAGGCTTTCCAGCCTGACTCCCAACGAACGTCAGCCTGGAAAGGCTGACCTACAATAACGTCAGCCTGGAAAGGCTGACCGACGATGCGGTGTGAATGGGTCTCCCCGCATTTTCCCTCCGCGGCAAGCGTACAAGCAAGGGGGCGCAGGCAAAGTCAAGGTTCGGGCGAGGTCAGGGTTCGGGCGAACCTTTCCCGATGCAGATCACGTGCTTCTCGCCGCGCAGGAAGATCTGCCCGCGACTGATCGCCGGGGATGCGTAACAGGCCTCACCCAACGCGTTCTCGCTCACCACCTCCAACTTCGGACCGGGACGCACTAACTTCGTCGTGCCGTCGTCCTCCAAGAAATACACCAACCCGCCCGCGGAAACCAGCGATGCACTATAGTGTTTGCCCAGCCGCTCCATCCACCAGCGGTTGCCGTTGGCCGCTTCGAAACAACTGCAGATGCCATTGTCGGCGGCGACCAGGAAGTAGTCTCCGAACACAATCGGCGACGGGACATAGGAACAGCCCTGGGTGGTGCGCCAGACGATGTGCGTGTCCGTAATGTTGCCGTGCCCGTCCGGACGAATGGCCAGGATGTGGCGATCCGGAAAGCCGGCCGTCATGAAGAGCAGCTTGCCGTTGTAGACCAGCGAGGCCACAAACTGTTCGGTCGGACCGTCGATGATCCAATGTCGCGAGCCGGTGCGGGGATCCAAGCTGACGACTGACTTGCTGCCCGAAAACATCAGCTGGGTACGGCCGTCGATGTCGCGGATCAGGGGCGTCACATAGCTGCGGGTCTTGTTCTCGCGATCGATCTTCCACCGCACGGCGCCGGTCTGGCGATCCAACGCCACCATGTAAGCGTCGCCGTCGTGGTCGCCGTTGACGAGCACCAGGTCCTCGAACAGCACAGGCGACGTACAGAAGCCATGCACGCTGGCGAAGCGGCCCGGCTTGACCGTCCACCGCAGCTGGCCGTCGAAGTCGTAAGCGGCGACGACCAGGTTTCCCGGCGTGACTTCGTTGCGGTTCTCGAAGTCTGGTTCGAGGAAGGTCACCACCACCAACTGGCCGTCGGTGGCCGGCGTGCCCGAGGCACAGCTGTTCAGATTGTGGCGTTTCTCGAACGGTGCCCGCAGCACATCCCGCTGCCAGAGGATCTGGCCCTGCCGACGGTCCAGGCACAGCAACCGCCGCGCCTTGGTCTGTTCCACGCTGGCCGTGACGAAGATGCGATCCTCCCAGACGATCGGTGACGAGTGGCCCCTGCCGGGCAGTTCCGTGCTCCAGGTGACGTTATCGCCCGTCGGACCGTTCCACCGCGTGGGCACGTGCGGATCGAGACTCGTGCCGTCGCCGCGCGGTCCGCGCCAGCACGGCCAATTCTCGCCCCAAGCCGGCGGGCTGAGGACCAGGAACAAGGCAAACAGCAGGAGCAACGTCGAACGGGCCATGATCTTCTCTCAAGGAGGGGTGAATGGTGGTATTGGACCTGGAACGGCAGGACTTGCCAAGACGTGATCAACAGCATGGACTTTCCGCTGCGGATCACGATAATCTGGATTTGGGAGACGCGAGAAATGTCGGAAGTACTAATTGACACACGCGCCGTCTACACCTCGCCCGACGAATGTGCGGTGCTCAACGAAGATCAATCTCTGGACGCCGGAGCCGTTCTGCCAGGCTTCGTGGTTCCGCTACGCGACTTGTTTTCCGAATTGGATCGACAGCGTACAACACCGCCTCAATACCAGGAGCAAGAGCATGCATCGTAATTCGCCGCGACCGGTTAGGAGCCTACGTCGGCGAGCAGCGCAAGCTGGAAATCAACCGCAATAAGTTCACTTCGAACCCGCCGGAGATCGCCCGCGACCTACTCCAAAAAGTCGACGAGGCGGAAGAGGAGCGACCAACTGGCCGTTTCGTGGGAAGAATAGGCGAGCCTCCCCGCCGCTAGTGGAGGCCAGCAGCACGGCCCCGTCGGGCGACCAGTCCACGTCGACGACACTCGCAGCGAAGTTGAGTACTGACGGGCGACGTGTTTGCTGTCTGGACCGGCAGCTATCGTGACAATATCGCCGCGAGTGCCCCGTGATTCAATCGACCAACTGCGCAGACCGGGGATCGGCTTGGGACGGCTGACCAGAGAGACCTTGATGAGTGGTTGACCGGGTTGGACTGGGACGGGCGGCAGTTGGGCCAAGTCGGTGATTTCGCCGACGGCGGCGGTCGTGGCCGGTTTCGGCGTGGCGGCGGGCAGACCCGCCGCGATTTTCGCCCCTTTGGAGTGCGGTGACTTGTCACCGCTTTTCATGACGCGGGGAATTGCCGATTCGCTCGGCGGTCGGTCGGCAGCCTTGCCCTCGACCGTGATTGATGCCAGATTGCCGTCCGGGACCTCGACGATCGTTTCTTCATGGGAGTGTACCTCCGAGCGGACAGTGTAGGGCCTGCAAAGACCGGCAGCTAGCGGTGAGTAAGCGACCGTTGAGTAAGCGACCGTGCTGAAACGTCCGCCGCAGCCTAAAGGTATATGTGTGAACGTCTGACAGGAATCCTGTTCAACTTCCCCTTTGAAGTCGCACACATTAAGCGTTAACCGCACGGATGGCACAGCCAGTGCACGGATTTCCTTCGCGTTCGTTCTCCATCCGTGCTCTGGCTCTGCCATCCGTGCGTGGAACAAGAACGGTCTGTCGCAAGCTGCGTTTCTTTACGGTAGCATGCTAGCGTCTGCCGTGCGTCCAGGATCCCCCGTCGCAACTCGCGTGGTCAGCAAGGGTCGGGCTACTTGACTCAAGAGAGAATTCCGTGGCAAGAGTATTTGACGGCAGGAGTATTCCTTGGAGACTTTGGTGACGCAGACGATCTGATTTGCGGCGGCGCAACTAACACTTCGGCAAAGGGATCTCTCATGTTCACGCAGCGCGGTTGGTTTCGGTCAAGGGCGATCTGGCTGGCGGTGTTAAGTGCCGCTCCAGTATCAACCCGGCCGGCGAGTGCCCAGGTGGCAGCGACGGTACCGGTGGGTGTGGCAAAAGTCGACATTACGCCGGAGTCGCCGGTGCGGATGTATGGCTACGGGGCTCGCAAGACGGAGTCGGAAGGAATCGCGGGGCGATTGAAGGCCTCGGCCTTGGCGATCGGCGAGGACGCGGGCGAAGGGCCGGCTGTCCTGCTGACCGTCGATTGCGGAGCTGTGCCGACAGACATCCGCGACGAGGTGCTCCGGCGCGTCCAGGCCAAGCTGGCCCTGAAGCCCGAGCGGTTCGTGCTCTGCAATTCTCACAATCATTCCGGCCCAGATCTCAAGGGTCTGAGTTCGATCACCGGCGACGAGCACGAGCATCTGGCCCGCTATGCCAAGGACTTGACCGAGCGTTTGGAGCAGGTGGTGCGCGAGTCGCTCGCGGCACGACGGCCCGGCCGCTTGGCGTGGACGCGGGGCACGGTCGACTTCGCCGCCAACCGGCGGGTGCTGAAGGATGGCAAATGGTCGGGCTTCGGCGCGGTGCCTGGGGCGCCGGTCGATCACAGCCTGCCTCTGCTGCGCGTGACCGCTGCCGATGACCAGTTGCTGGCCGTGGTGATCAACTACGCCTGCCATAACACTACTTTGCGTGGCAACTT